>NZ_CP116619.1:343627-673627 GCF_030409055.1 Trichocoleus desertorum NBK24
CGTGTGTTCGATGCTATCGCCTCGGCTGGCAGCCCGCAGCAGGATCTCGAATAGGTCTTGGGGGGTGTATCCGCCTTTCATGTTCAGTGGAACAGACTCGAGTAGACAATCAAGGGCAGCTTCCAGTGTCCCTTCATCGGTCAGAGCGGGAGCAGGAGATAATGAAGATGGGTAGGTCGTCATGGCTTGATCTAATGCTTTTAGCCTGACCCTACCCCTTTCCTAGAGAATTTGCGATCTACTGAGTCTACCAATCAGCCAGCGATCGAGGTTGGCTTGCACATTTAACTCGCTCGCATCAGAAGAGGTTGCGAGTTCAGTCAGCTCGGCAAGCTGGCGCAAAACGGAGTGGGTGGCAATCTCATCCGGCAGAGGCTGGTTTGGATAAGGAGATCGACGAGATTGATCGTTCATCAGTTGCGATTGGCAGGTTTGAGTGAAACCTTGCGCCTGAGCCGGAATAATGGGCAGGGATGTGGTGATCAGCAAACCGAGCAGCGTAGCAACCATCGAGCGATCGACCATAAAAGAGAACCAGTCAATATCTGAACAAGTTTATTGAACCAAAGAGTTTCAGAAATGTTTCCAGGGTTGTGCAGCACCAATGAGAAGGATGACAGCACCCCCAAACAAGTATTATCAGAGTTGGAAGTTAGGTTTCGCCGCCTCAGGGGGTAACAGAAAGCTTGAAGCAGATGTGTAGCAGGGGATAGAGCCGCTAAACACAAAAAAAGATAGGCTTGCTACTTGACCACAAGCCTACCCCTAAAAATGCTGCCTCTATTCTACCAAGCTCACCTCCAACAGTGCCTCAGTCCTCGCCATTACTTACTTGTGAATCTGCTGGTGTTGCTATTGCAATGGCATAAACAAGTGCGCCTCGAAAGACTTGCGACCACCTTGCCTCTACCGATTCAATTCGAGGGTCGTCGCCGCTGTTTGCAACGCTTGTTTTCGAGCCCTCAGTTGCACATTGATACCCTCTGGTTGCCCTTAGTCGGCTACTTGCTATCTTGCCAATTCCGAGTCGGACAAACTCTTTACTTGGTCCTCGACCGCACGCAGTGGCAAGGGGTGAATGTGCTGATGGCGAGTGTGATTTATCGAGGGCGGGCTCTGCCCTTGTACTGGCAGTTCTTGTCGCATTCTGGAAGTTCGGGCTTAGCGCAACAACAAGCGGTTTTGCGCCCACTTTCAGCGCTACTCAAGCCTTATCAAGTCGTGGTCTTAGGGGACCGGGAATTCTGCTCGGTGCATCTAGCGCAATGGTTGGGCCAAGAACAGCTCAGCTTCTGTTTACGCTTACGCTGTAACGAGTACGTTCAAGATGAAACGGGTTTGGTTGAGCAACTCCAACACCTGGGATTAAAACCCGGTCAATCGCGCTTTTTCGAGCAGGTGAGGGTGACGAAACAAGGGGGTCTGGGATTGTTTAATGTGGCTTGCTATTGGAAACGAGCATATCGAGGCCATTGCGAGAAAAGTGCTTGGTTTCTCTTAACCAATCTGCCCTCTTTAGGTGCTGCTGTGACGGCTTATCAACATCGCATGGGCATCGAAGCTTTCTTTCGTGACTACAAAAGTGGAGGGTATCAAGTCGAATCCACTCGTCTGAATCCTCAGCGCTTATCAGGTTTATTTGTTCTCTTAGCCCTTGCTTATACCAGTGCAGTCATTCAAGGCCATGAAGTTCGCACTCAAGGCTTAGCTAGCTATATTTGTCGAGCCAAAGAAGGACGAAGAATGCGTCGCAGACATAGCGATTTTTGGATAGGTTTGTATGCTCAAGCTTGGTTGGAAGGGATGGATTTAGCCACCGATTGGGTAGAGTCTTGGATGCAGCTTAGTGGCAATAAGCAATCCTATCTTCAGCGAGGACTAGACGCTGCTTCCCGCCTCCAGTCCTTGTTCTAGCCTTCTTGTTACCCCCTGAGGTTTCGCCGCCTTAAGCGTTACCTCTTTAAGATTGAATCCATAAAGCTCAGCCCAACCTGCGGTGAGAAGAACGAATCTACGGCGAGATCTACCGAACTAGCAAATGCTGAACCGAGCAGAAATTTTAGATCGGGCTTTTGGTTTGATTGCCCCGTCAGAGCTTTTACCTTTAGCGGAGCAGGAATAGCCAGCTCTTTAAAGCATTTGTTCAATCCGGCGGAAATCGCGTTCTACTTCGGCCCAGAGCGATCGATTGTGGGGATCGGTGCGGAGGGCTTTTTTCAGGTAGATTCTGGCTTTATCTAGCTGCTTTTGGCTGACCAAGTGCCGACCCAAGCGTTGATACACGATCGCTTGCCATTGGCGCACCTCTGGGTCTTGGGGGATGCGTTGGGCTAACCCTTCTACAATCGTGACGGCTTTGGGAAAGCGCTGATCTCTCAACAACTGCTGGAGCTGTTCGTAAACCGCTTGCTTTAGTTTGCGCTCTACTGCCGAAAGCTGCGGATTGAACTCAACTCCGGGTTGCTTCTTGGTTACCTTAACCTGATCCGGCGTAGTCCGCTTCACCGTCACCTTGGGCGTAGGAGGGGGAGACTTGGCGGTAGTATGAGCCGTAGCGGCCTTGTTAGCTGCGCCTTGGCTTTGGCTAGCCTGTCCCTCTGACGACTTCACCGTACTCAAGAGAATTTTGTAAGCTGCCGTTAGCTCAATAAACTTTTCCTTAGCACGCTGATCTCCTGGATTCACGTCAGGATGATACTGCCGCGCTAAACGACGGTAAGAAGCTTTGATTTCGGCAAAGGAAGCACCTGAGCGCAGCCCTAGAAGACGGTAGCAATCTGCAACATTCATTGAAATGAAAAATGGCAGAATTATCAGATTCTGCCACTACTAAAGATAGATTGACATCTGAGCAAGAATCAAGAAATCCATCCAGGCTTCATGGGTTCTTGACTCCTACTGGGTAGTTAAGGGGCGCGATCGTCTAAAACGCGATCGACCAAACCGTATTCTTTGGCTTCTTCAGCTGACATAAAGAAGTCTCGATCCATGTCTTTCTCAATCTTCTGTAGGGTTTGGCCCGTCTTGTCAGCATAAATTTGGTTGAGTTGACGACGAATCCGCAAAATTTCTCGTGCTTCAATCTCAATGTCGGTAGCCTGCCCACGGGTGCCGCCAGAAGGCTGGTGAATCATGATCCGCGAGTGGGGTAGGGCTAAGCGCTTCCCTTTTGTTCCAGCGGCTAGCAGGAAGGAACCCATAGAAGCAGCCAAGCCAACACAAATGGTCACCACGTCGGATTTAATGTGCTGCATGGTGTCGTAAATCGCCATGCCAGACGTGACCATACCGCCAGGAGAGTTGATGTATAGATAAATATCTTTGCCAGGATCTTCTGAATCCAGGTACAGCATCACCGCAATGATCTGGTTGGCGATCTCATCATCCACATCGCGCCCCAAGAAGATAATTCGTTCTCGGTAAAGGCGGTTGTAGATGTCGATCCACTGGGTAAATTGTTCCCCCGGCATCCGGTAGGGAACCTTAGGAACGCCAATAGGCATAATATGCTCCGTCAATCAATGAGGTGAGGGGTGGGCAAGTCAGGGGTGGGCAAGTCAGGGGTGAGCGGATGAGCAGGTGAGGGGCCAATAAGTTCTTAACACCTCTGCTCTCTCCTAACTCTTCACTGCTTAGATCACTCCTGCGGGCAGAGGGGGGTGGGCAAGGTCTTCTTTTTCTAAGACTCGATCAATCAAGCCGTAGGGAACGGCTTCCTGAGGAGTGATATAGAAGATCCGATCCATATCTTTGGTAATTTTTTCGTGGGATTGGCCAGTATTCTCTGCCAAAATATCGACCATCGTTCTTTTGTTAGCTAGCACCTCTTTCGCCCGAATTTGAATATCGGTGGCTTGGCCGCGAGCGTAGCTTTTGGGTTGATGCAACACAATGGTGGCATTGGGCAAGCTAGCTCGGCAGCCTTTGGTACCAGCGGACAAAAGCATGGCCGCCATTCCCATTGCTGAGCCCAAACAGATGGTGTGAATGGGGGGCTTGATGTACTTCATGGTGTCGCAGATGGCGAAAGCTTCTGTTTCAAAGCCGACGGGCTCGCCATTGTAGCTAGAAGTCCCAGTGGAGTTGATATAGATTTTGATGGGTTTTTCTGGGTCTTCGTACTGTAAGTACAATAATTCCGCAATGATTAACTCAGTTACGGCGGGAACTAGCGGCATCCCTAGATAAACAATCCGCTCCTTGAGCAACAAGGAAGGTAAATCTGGAGGGGGGGTTCGAGAGAACGCATCTCCATAGTAGGGAGATTGAACGGCTTGGATCGGTAGGTTCATAGCCTGTGCGTGTCTTTGCCTGTAATTAATGGCGCTATTTTTAACAATAGTAGCGTGCCTCCGCCTCTGAGCGTCGGAGTGGTATCCGACTAGCACTAATGGCGCGGTTTTAGCTTGATTTATCGGAAGAATTACCTCCCGATTCCGTAGCGTCTGTTATGGATGGTGAGGTTAGTAGTACCCTCCTCTATCTGCCTGCCCAGGAGCCTTGGTTATGAAAGTCAACCTGCAACCGACCCTCAACGATCGCCACTTAGATGCGACGCAATCGAGTAGCCAACGGCAACTTGCAATTTCGGTGTCAGCGATTCCGGAGGCTAGCGATCGCACAGTACCCCTGAATTTGTGCTTGATCTTGGATCACAGCGGCTCGATGAATGGGCGACCCCTGGAGACGGTGAAGCAGGCAGCGCAGCAGTTGATTGACCAATTGTCTCCGGGCGATCGCATTTCGGTAGTGGTGTTCGACCACAAGGCCAAGGTGCTAGTACCAAATCAGGTAATTGACGATCCGGTGGGCATTAAGAGCAAAATTGCTCAACTGAAGGCTGGCGGCGGTACCGCGATCGATGAAGGCATGCGCTTGGGCATTGAAGAGTTGGCTAAAGGCAAAAAGGACACGGTTTCTCAAGCTTTTGTCCTGACGGATGGCGAAAACGAGCATGGGGACAATCAGCGCTGTCTCAAGTTAGCGGAGTTGGCGACTAGCTACAATTTGACGTTCAATAGCTTGGGTTTTGGCGACCACTGGAATCAGGACATTTTAGAAAAAATTGCCGATGCCGCCGGGGGCAGTTTGTCTTATATCCAGCATTCCGACGAGGCGGTGGAGGTCTTTGGCCGCTTGTTTAGTCGGGCGCAGGCGGTGGGCTTAACCAATGCTTATTTGCAATTGGCTCTGGAGCCTAATGTGCGACTGGCAGATTTGAAGCCGATCGCCCAAGTGGCTCCAGATACAGTAGAGTTGCCTGTGCAGCAGGAGGGGGCTTGGTGTACGGTGCGGCTGGGCGATTTGATGACCGATGTGCCACGGGTGATTTTGGCAAATTTGTATGTGGGGGCTTTGCCTGAGGGTCAACATGCGATCGCGCGGGTGCAGGTGCGCTATGACGACCCAATGCAAGGTCGGGAGGGGCTGATTTCAGAAATAGTTCCAGTGGAAGCGGCGGCGTTGAGCGTGTTTCAGCCTGCGATGGATGCGGAGGTGCAGCATCATATTTTGGCGCTGGCGAAGTATCGGCAAACTCAGATTGCAGAGGTGAAGCTACAACAGGGCGATCGCGTGGGAGCGGCAACGATGTTGCAAACGGCGGCGAAAACGGCGCTACAGATGGGCGATCAGGGGGCGGCGACGATTTTGCAGACGAGTGCGACGCGGTTACAGTCGGGTGAGGAGTTGTCGGAGGCGGATCGCAAAAAGACTCGCATTGTTTCTAAGACGATTTTGCAGGCTTAGTAATTCCTAGGAAGAACCAAGAACTTGGGGGCACTTGCCCCCAAACCCCCGCTGAGGGACGGCTGCGTCCCCCAGACCCCCTCCAGAAGGGTTTAGATGTCACGCATTTACCCTATTAATTTCAGTTCCCCCAGAATTGGGGGGTTAGGGGGCCATCCGGGATTAGAGAGCTAAGAGGGGCTTATGAAGCTGGCGATCGCAATGATGGCTATTCATCTTTACAGTCATCCTGAGACATCTAAAATTTCTACCCAAGGATACGGGTGCGACCACAATTTTGGTTAGATATACTACTAAAAGATGCACAACGACTTCTAGTCATCAAAGTTTAGTATTCAACAGGCTCCTCAACTCAACAGGTAGTCGCGGTCTAGGCTGCCACTCATAGATAAAAGTAGAGGAGAACACCATTATTTGCGCTGAATTAACTTTTTACACATCTGTTGTTCACATCACATCATTGAGCATAAGAAGTTAACTATTTATTCAGCGAGACGCTATTCTAGCAAGAATTTGCATTTTTTGGCATGCTTCTCTACCCTATCTAGCCATCAGCAAGCTACAGCATCCTAGGCCACAACGATGTCATAAACGTTTGTGGAGCATTGTGATGAGACGTATCGAAGGGAAATTTAAGGGATTCGGTGGACTCGATCTCTATTATCAAAGTTGGCATCCAGACGCACAAGTCCAAGCCGTGGTGGTCATGGTGCATGGCTTAGGAGCGCATAGCAGCTTGTTCAACCAGGTAGTGCAATATTTGGTAGGACAGGAATATGAGGTTTATGCCTTTGATCTCCGGGGTCATGGACGCTCCCCTGGCCAGCGAGGACATATCGGGTCATGGGCCGAGTTCCGAGAAGATCTGCGCGCATTTCTCCAACATATTCAGACTCAACGCGCTAGTTGCCCTTGTCCTTATTTCTTGTGGGGACATAGTTTGGGCGGTACGATCGCGCTGGATTATGCCCTGCGATCGCCAGATCCTTTACAGGGGTTGATTGTCTCCGCCCCCGCTCTGAGTAGAGTTTCTGTCTCCCGTGGCAAGCTCATGATAGGAAAATTGCTTTCCGGTATCTTTCCCCACTTTAGTTTGCGATTAGGCATTCCTTCTAATTTAGGATCGCGAGATCCCACCCTAGTGCTTAGCTACACTCAAGATCCGCTCCGACATGAGTATGGCAGCGCCCGATTAGCTACAGAATTTTTTATGACTGTGGATTGGATCTACAAACATGCCTCTGATTTGCAAATTCCTTTGTTGCTGCTTCATGGTAGTGCCGATCAGGTCATTCATCCGGAAAGTAGTCGTGCTTTCTTTCAGCAAGTCATGTTCTCCGACAAAGAACATCATGAATACCCAGGGTGTTATCACGATCTCTACGTAGATGTAGATTACCAAAAAATGTTTACAGACTTAGAGAACTGGCTAGAACGGCATCTAACAGGAAGTCCAGCTTGTGAGGCTTTAGGGCTTTGCACAGTGCGGTACTAACTTGCAGAGAGGTTAGTTAGAGTTCAAAAAATCATTCAAGCCATTTCTAACTTTCATAATTTTTCAGGTGAAGTTTACTCTGATCAACCTCACCTGAAAAATTTATGAAAAAGATAATTGCTCTAGCTTGACTAATCTTTGAGTCTAATTTTTGTGAAGTATTTTTAAGCTTAATATTAAAGTTTAATTACGGATAAATTACGATCGCTGACTACTAGCATTCTAAAGAGGTATTCCTATTAATGTACGTACCTTGCTAGGGTTTAGAGGAAGCTTATCAATCAAAATAGATGTTTTACCTAAAAAAGCATTTATTTCCACGCTATTTGTCTACTAATTAGCTCAAAAAGACTAGAAAAATTACACTTGTTCATCGTTTCTTGTCTCTCTTTTGGATGAGAAAGTGATGGGGATCAAGCCAAAATGATGTATACAGCTATTAGCCTTAACTTTATAGAGAGTTACTTTATTTCTGGTTTTGTTCAAGAAATGTATAAAAACCAATAATTTGATTCTCTTTTAGCTACACTAAATATTATCTAAAAATCTATTACTGTCAGTCTGCTAGGTATGGTACTGCCCAGGCTGAAGCTGTATAGAAACTACTGCTAATTACTACCAAGTCAAAAGGAGACACTGGGAATCGACTAGGGCTTTGGCATTAGGAGTCGTGCTTTTAAGTTTCTAACGGGTCCGCATCTAGCCTCTCTGAAGCATTGTCGAATCTTTGCCGATTTAACATCGAGCAAGCATTTAACTTTTAGAACAGTCAAAGAAATTTGTAGTGCATTGTTCTCGTTGCATCCTTTGCGCTCCCCAAATTTCTTTTCTAGAACTCTTTGCTTTAGGGAACTAAAAATTACTGGTCGTGAGGAGAGGAGTTTTCACTCTTCTTGAGAGAGATGTCGCATATGAATCAAACTTATCAGGCTCCTCCCAACTCTGGCAGGGTCGTTCTGGGGCGCACGATACCCTCATTGCTCGATGAGGCCTGTGCTCAAGCCCCAAATGCTCAAGCTTTGAATCAATGGACGGGCACACATTGGCAATCACTATCTAATCAAGCCTTTCGGACTGCTGCTACAGCCTGTGCGTTAGGTTTGCGGGAATTGGGTTTGGAGAGCGGCGATCGCGTCGCTTTATTGATGTATAGCGATGTCAGCTTTGGTTTGGCTGATATAGGTTGTCTTTGGGCAGGTTTGGTGGATGTACCAATCGATCTCACTCACACCCTAGAGCAAATTATTTTTGTGCTGCAACATACTGAGGCCAAGGCTCTGGTCATTGCCGACCTAGAGCTATTAGCACAAATCGCGCCACATTTAAAAGAGACTCCTCACCTACAGCATATTGTGGTCGTAGATGTGCCTGAGAGCTGGACAGAGCAGCGATCGCAATGGCTCCAATCATTTCCCGTTTCACTGATGTCTCTTGATGAGCTGCAAAGTAGCAAACCCATCCCAGAGACAAACGAGACAACGCCAGTTCTACAGGCAATCCCAAAACCCAATGATTTAGCCACAATCATCTATATTCCGGATGAAGCTGGGCAACTACAAGGTGTCATGCTAACCCATGAGAACATCTCTATGAACGCTTTTGCCGCTTTCTCAGGTATTACTACGCTGGGCAAAGGCAACCAAGAAACAGTGCTGTCGTTTCTTCCGTTAAATCATGTGCTGGCGCGGACAATGCTCTATGGACATATCCTTTATGGGCACAGTATTTATTTCTCTAGTGCTAGCCGTCTTACCAAACATCTCCAGGAGGTGCAGCCGACAATTTTGGTGACAGTGCCAATCGTCTTGGAGAAGACGTATACCAAGATTGTAGAGAAGGGAAGTACCAGTCGTTCTCTGCTCACTAGGCTTATCTTTCTCTGGGCTTTGGGTCTAGCCAAGCGTTATGAAATTGGTCGCCAACCCAACCTCCTATACGCTTTCCTCCTCAAAGTAGTCGATTGGTTAGTGCTGTCAAAGTGGCGATCGCTTTTGGGGGGTCGTCTTAAGTACGTGATTTGTGGTGGAGCGGCCCTCAAGTCAGAATTGGTTAATGTCTTTGCAGCGGCTGGAATTCCAATTCTACACGGTTATGGTCTTACTCAAGCTAGTGCCGTGGTGTGCTGTAATCGTGGCTCTCTTAATCGCGCAGGGACGGTAGGAGTGCCGATCGCAGGGATAGAGGTAGCGATCGCAGAAGATCATGAAGTTTTGGTGCGTGGCCCCTGTGTCACTTCCGGCTACTACAAAGACCCCAAAGCCACCCAGGAGCTAGTTGATCAGCAAGGTTGGCTACATACAGGCGACTTGGGAGCATTTACAGAAGATGGTTTCCTAAAAATTACAGGTCTAAAAAAATCTCTGTTTAAACTCGCAACAGGTAAATATATTGCACCGCAACCGATTGAGCAGCGCTTACAACAGTTCCCGTTGGTAGCTCAAGCGATCGCCGTAGGTTCCGCCCAAAAGTTCTGTGCTGCCCTGATTGTTCCAGACTTACAGGCTCTCCATAGCTATGCTTTAGGAGTGGGGATTGATCTTCCACCTGATGCCCTCCTCACACATCCTCACGTCACAGCGTTGTATCAAGCTTTAGTTGATACTGCCAATTGTCATTTGCCTTACTGGGCGATCGTTAAACGCTTTCAACTGATCAACCATCCATTCACCGTGGAAAACGGCTTACTAACTCCAACAGGGCAACTGAACCGTACTCAGATCAATAAAACTTTTGCTAAAGAAATTGATGCTTTGTATGGAGAATCAGAGCCAAGACGTGGGAAAGATAAGGATAAGCAAAAAGCAGCTTCTACATCTCCTCAATCTCCTGAAACTGACCTATCGGTTGTGTACCCGTCTGTTTCACCTGCTGCCTGCCCTGCCTTTGCCCAATCCTTACCTCGGATTAATCGTTTGATCACACTCATTCTTTGCACAAGTTTGACTGTGCCTCATTCGTTCGCCAGATTGCCGATTTACTAACTCATAACCCTCAACGCAAAGACCTTAACGCAAGGGAGAGTTTCTCAATGTTTAAGCCATTTCGAACCGCCGCCGTCTTGGGTGCAGGTGTGATGGGGAGCCAGATTGCTGCTCACCTCGCCAACATCGGTCTGACTGTGCATCTATTGGATCTTCCTGCGAAAACAGGGAACAAAAATGACTTGGTAGAAGGAGCCTTCAAGAAAGCCCGCAAACTATCTCCACCGATCTTTTTTATTGACAAAGTGGCTCACCGTGTCATTCTCGGTAATTTTGAAGAGCACTTCGATCGCCTAGCAAAGGTAGATTGGGTAATCGAAGCCGTGGTTGAAAATCTGGATATCAAGCAACAACTGATGCAACGCTTGGAAGGAGTGCTGCGGCCCGATGCAGTGATCTCGACTAATACCAGCGGTTTGCCGATTCATGCGATCGCAGAAGGTCGATCAGATGCTTTTCGCCAACGCTTTTTAGGAACGCATTTCTTCAATCCACCCCGCTATCTGAAACTACTAGAAATTATCCCCACTCCTGACACTGCTCCAGAAGTGATGGCACGCACACGCTGGTTTGGCGAAACCCGTTTAGGCAAAGGCGTGGTGATTGCCAAAGACACCCCAAACTTTATTGCCAACCGCATCGGTATGTACGCCACGATGCAAGGCTTGCGAGCCTGGACAGAACAGGGATATACAATCGAAGAGATTGACACGCTGACGGGCACTTTGGTAGGGCGACCCAAATCAGCCACCTTCCGCACCGCTGACTTAGTGGGTTTAGATACGCTGATGTATGTGGCGAAAAACCTCTATCCTGCCATTTCCCACGACGAAAGCCGTGAGATGTTCCGGGTGCCAGAGGTGTTGCACAAACTCGTCACCAGTGGAGCGGTCGGTGCCAAAGCAGGACAGGGATTTTACAAAAAACAGAAGGGAGAAATTCTTTCGGTGAATCCTGAGGCGATGAGCTATGAGTCTGCCAAGCCAATGGATTTGGGCGAGGTGGAAAAATTAGGAAAGTTGCCTAGTTTGCGCGATCGCCTGCAAGCTCTATACAAAGATCCAGGTCGAGCAGGGCAGTTCTTCCGCACCACTACCTTAGACTTGCTGGGATATAGCGCCCGTCGTATTCCTGAGATTGCTGATAGCCCTGCCGATATCGATCAAGCGATGCGCTGGGGCTTTGGCTGGGATGTCGGCCCGTTTGAAATTTGGGAAATGCTAGGGTTCGACACCGTACTGGCAGATATGAAGGCAGCTAATATCTCGGTGCCTGATTGGGTAGAAACCATGCATAGGCAGGGCGAAGCATTCGGACAATCCTCTTTGCAACCAACTACTAAGCCTACTGCCGAATCCTTCGCCCCTACGGCGGACAAAATCAATTTAGGAGAGATTAAAACAGATCCCCAAAAGACTTTATGGCAAAACGCTGAAGCCGCTTTGTTAGATTTGGGCGATGGGGTGACCCTCTACGAATTCCGCTCTAAGGGCAATACTCTGAGCTTCAAGGTGGTAGAAGGGTTATCTGAAGTTTTGGATCTCCTGGAGAAACGGGACGACCTCAAAGGGATGGTGATTGGTAACGGTAGCGATCACTTCTCTGGTGGTGCCAATCTGGCTGAAATGGGCATGACTGCTCAATCGGGAAATCTGCAAGCGCTGGACGACTTAATTGTGCAGTTTCAGTCGATTCTGCAACGCATCCACTATGCACCCAAACCCGTTGTCATTGCCATGCAAGGACGCGCCTTGGGCGGCGGGTGTGAGCTAGTTATGGCCTGTCCTCATGTCGTTGCCGCTGCTGAAAGCTATATCGGCTTGGTCGAGCTAGGCGTGGGTCTGATTCCCGGTGCAGGCGGCATTATGCGGAGTGTGGCACGAGTGGCAGAACGAGCTGCCAGTGAAGCAGCAGGGGACATCCAACCGTTCCTCAGAGCTGCCTTTGAAACGATCGCAATGGCTAAGGTGTCTAGCAGTGCCTACGAGGCGCAGCAGATGGGATATCTCCCCTGCGATGCTCGCATCTTGATTAGTGGTGAGAATCGCTTAGAAGTTGCCAAAGCTGAAGTTCTCCATCTCGATCGTGCTGGGTATGCGCCCCCGCCAGAGCAGACCGCCATTATGGTCCTGGGTCGTCCCGCCAGAGCCATGCTCGAACATATTGCCTATGTCTTCCAACAAGGCGGTTTTGCCAGCGAATACGATCGCTACTTGGCAGGCAAGTTGGCTTATGTGATGACAGGTGGCGAGCTCTCCGCTCCCACTCTCGTACATGAAGATTACCTGTTGCGCTTAGAACGGGAAAACTTCTTACCGCTCCTCAGCCAACCCAAAACTCAAGAGCGGATCGCCCACATGTTGAAGACGAAGAAGCCACTAAGGAATTAAGGATGAAGGAGGAGGGATGAAGGATGAAAAAGGGGGGATGTACGCCTTTGGCGTTTCCGCAGGGTGGGATAAATCAGGAACTTCTGGCTTCTGACTTCTGACTCTTCTCTCCTCACCCCTCTCTCCTCACCTCAAAAGATTTAGGAGAAACGATCATGCAAGATGCATATATTGTGAGCAGCGTTCGGACGGCAGTGGGTAAAGCGCCTCGCGGCACCCTCCGTAACATGCGTCCTGACGATATGGGCGCGATCGCAGTCAAGGGCGCGATCGCCAGGGTTGAAGGATTAGAACCAGGGCAGATTGACGATGTGATCATGGGTTGCTCCTTCCCGGAAGCGGAGCAGGGATTCAATCTGGGGCGGGTAATTGCCCAGCGAGCAGGATTGCCTGACACAGTCGCAGGTTGTACCGTAAACCGCTTCTGCGCCTCAGGATTACAGACGATCGCGATGGCGACCCAAGCGGTAATGACTGGACAAGCCGACGTGATGGTGGCGGGTGGTGCTGAAACCATGAGCTTAATCCCGATGGGTGGTCATGCCATGCTGCCCAACCCAGACTTAATGACTTCTACGCCGCAAGTCTACTGCACAATGGGATTGACGGCGGAGAACGTGGTGCAGCAATATCACGTTTCTCGCGAAGATCAAGATGCCTTTGCTCTGCGATCGCACCAGCGAGCTTTGGCGGCGATCCAAACAGGCAAATTTGAGGAAGAAACCATCCCGCTCCCTATCCATGAGACGTTGTATGTCGATGGTGAACTCAAAACCGTAGACATGATGTTCCAAGTGGATGAAGGCCCACGCGCGGATACCAGCATGGAAGCTTTAGCCAAACTGCCCTCTGTGTTCCGCATGGGAGGCAGTGTCACGGCGGGAAACTCCTCCCAGATGTCCGATGGGGCTGCTGCCACAATCATCATGAGCCAACGCAAAATAGATGAGTTGGGCGTGAAACCAATGGGACGGTTGTTAGGTTTTACCGTGGCGGGTGTGCCTCCGGAAGTGATGGGAATTGGTCCAGTCGAAGCGATTCCTAAGGTGCTTAAGCAAGTCGGCTTAACCATAGATGACATTGGCTTGATTGAACTTAACGAAGCCTTTGCTGCCCAATCTCTAGCAGTAATTCGCAAACTGGGTCTCAACGAGGAGATCGTCAACGTCAATGGTGGCGCGATCGCTCTAGGGCATCCACTCGGTATGACTGGAGCCAAACTCACTGCCACGATTCTCCATGAGATGAAGCGTCGGGGTGTGCGCTATGGCCTGGTGACGATGTGCGTGGGTGGTGGCATGGGCGCTGCGGGCGTGATTGAAAACCTGATGCTTTAGTAATGCAGACCCCTCCCTGCCCCTCCCCCACGGGGAGAGGGGTCATCAGAGGTCATTTATCCGCATCTATTTGGATGAACAACCATGATATCTATTCCCTTCGCGATCGCCCTCTCTCTTTTCCTTGTTTTCTTTCTGATTCTTGGCTACACAGGAGTGCCGCTCTGGGCTTGGTCGCTTTATACAGCGGGTGTTTTAGCTGCTGTTCAAGCTCCTACGTGGCTGTGGGTAGGGTTTGGGATTGTAGCCCTAGTGCTGAATCTTCCTTTGCTAAGGCGATCGCTTCTGACAGCTCCCTTGATGCAGGCAATCCAATCGCTAAAGTTGTTACCTAGTATCTCTGACACAGAGAGAGCGGCGATCGAGGCAGGAACAGTTTGGGTGGATGGAGAGTTTTTCTCCGGCGCACCTGACTTAAAACGAATGAACAGTGAGCCTTATCCAGAACTGTCAGCCGAAGCTCAAGCATTTCTGGATGGGCCTGTAGAGCAGGTTTGCCGTATGGCGACGGACTGGGAAATCAATCGCCGCAAAGACTTACCGCCAGAAGTGTGGAGTTACCTAAAACAAGAGCGCTTCTTCGGCATGATGATTCCGCAGGAGTATGGTGGGTTGGGTTTCACCAATCTGACCTATAGTGCGGTGATGGTGAAGTTGGCATCGCGATCGTTTATCCATACCGCTACGGTTGGGGTGACGAATTCCCTCGGCCCCGCCAAACTCCTGCTAAACTATGGCACTCAGGAGCAAAAAGACTATTATCTCCCCCGATTAGCACGCGAAGAGGAGATGCCTTGTTTTGCCCTCACTGAACCTACTGCTGGTTCTGATGCTGCCAGCATCACCTCCGAGGGGATTGTGTTTCGGGGTGAGGATGAGAAACTGTATCTGTTGTTGAACTTCCGCAAGCGCTATATTACCTTAGGCGCGATCGCCACCCTAATCGGTTTAGCCTTCAAACTCCACGACCCCGAAAATCTTTTAGGCAAAGGAGAGAATGTCGGCATTACTTGCGCTTTGATTCCGGCGGATACGCCTGGTTTAGTCTTAGGCAAACGCCACGATCCAATGGGAGTGCCATTCTACAACTCTCCGGTTGAAGGCCATAATGTCGTAGTGTCTATCGACCAGATTATTGGTGGTAGTGCGCAGGCAGGCCAAGGTTGGAAGATGTTGATGCAAAGCTTGGCGGCAGGCCGAGGCATTAGTTTCCCGGCATCTTGTACCGGAATTGCCAAATTGGTCACGCGAGTTACCAGTGCCCACGCGGTAGTTAGACGACAGTTTGGCTTATCCATCGGTCGCTTTGAAGGCGTAGAGGAACCTCTGGCCCGGATTGCTGGGTTGACCTACCTCATGGAAGCTGCTCGCATCTACACCTGTGCCGCTGTAGACAATGGAGAAAAGCCAGCCGTTGTTTCCGCGATCGCCAAATATCAATTCACTGAGCTATCCCGGAAGCTAGTCAACGATGGTATGGATGTCCTGGGAGGTTCAGGGATTTGCAAAGGCCCGCGCAACTTGTTAGCTAACGTCTACACCGCCATGCCGATTCCAATTACGGTGGAAGGCGCGAATATCCTCACTCGTACCTTGATGATTTTTGGTCAGGGAGCGATTCGTTGTCATCCTTATGTTTATCAAGAAGTTATAGCTCTGAATGCAGGAGACGCGATCGCCTTTGATCATGCCCTTTGGCATCACATCGGCTTGATGGTCCGCAACACCATCCGGTCAATGTTGCTGAGCCTTTCCCGTGGAGCCTTAGCTCAATCTCCCGTCTCTGGCCCAACGGCACAGTATTACCGCAAACTTGCTTGGGCATCGGCCACCTTTGCCACGCTTACAGACATCGCCTTGATTGCTTTTGGTGGTTCCTTAAAGCGGCGAGAGAAGTTGACGGGGCGTTTTGCCGATGTTCTCTCCTGGATGTATCTAAGCATGGCAACGCTACGACGCTATGAGGCAGAAGGACATAAAGCAGAAGATTTGCCTTTGGTACATTGGTCCATGCAGTATGCCTTTGCTCAAATTCAACTGGCATTTGAAGGGCTATTTGCCAACCTCTCGATTCCAGTTTTGGGTCCAGTTTTCCGAGGGCCAATCCTTTGGTGGTCTCGGCTCAACCCTATCGGCATACTACCAACCGATGAACTGGGTGGTAAACTGGCTCAAAGTGTAGAAACACCGGGAGAAGTGCGCGATCGCCTTACTACCAATATCTACATTCCTTCTCATCCCGATGAAGCGTTAGGACGATTGGAGCAAGCCTTCCAGCTCTCAATTCAAGCCGAAAGTATCCTGAAAAAAATCAAAACTGCTATTCGTGAGAGTAAATTATCACCCGCCAAACCAGAACAACTGATTGATGCTGCTTTGGCAGCCGAAGTGATTACAGCGACAGAAGCCGCCCTAATCCGGGAAGCTGAATCTGCGCGTAATGAAGCGATTCAAGTCGATGCCTTCTCGCTAGAAGAGTACCAACAAGGTGCCCAAATTACCTCTTGGCCCACTCAAGAACTGATGCAACATGCATGATCTGTATCTCCTGTAAACTTGTAGATCTGGCTCCCCTTCCCTAGTAGGGAAGGGGCTAGGGGTTAGGTCTTAATTTGTATTTCACTAGGGCACTTGTGCGTATACCAAAGACCCTACAAGGGAGGTTCATTCGCCTATGTCTTCTGTCATCAATGCCACGCATGACCCAAACTTGCGGAGTTGGGTGGAATCCGCTAACCAACCTGATACAGACTTTCCAATTCAAAACTTGCCGTTGGGTGTCTTTCGTAGACGCAACAGTACCGAATATCCTCGGCTGGGTGTAGCGATCGGTGATCAGATTTTAGATCTCTTACAGTGTCATGAGCGGGGATTACTAGAAGGACTACCTGGAGATCTGCAAGCAGCTTGTGTAGACTCTAATCTCAATGCTCTCATGGCTCTAGGTAATTCAGCAGCATCGGCGTTGCGGCAGCGCTTGAGTGATCTACTACGATCGCCTCAGCAGGATGTTTCCGTCAATCCCGATCTCCTCTTGCCCCTTCTCTTACCCATCTCGGCAGCGGAGATGCTGCTACCTGCCGCGATCGCGGACTATACAGACTTTTACGCTTCTATTTTTCATGCCACTAATGTCGGCAAGTTGTTCCGTCCCGACAATCCCTTGCTGCCTAATTACAAATATGTGCCGATCGCCTATCATGGGCGAGCTTCCTCAATTGTAGTCAGTGGTACGCCGATCAAGCGCCCCAGTGGTCAACGCAAACCGCCAACTACAACAGTACCGAGCTTTGGCCTTACTCAAATGTTGGACTATGAGTTGGAAGTTGGTGCTTTGATTGGGGTTGGTAATGAGCTGGGAGAGGAGATCGCGATCGATAACGCAGAAGATTATTTGTTTGGGCTGTGCTTAGTCAATGATTGGTCTGCCAGGGATATTCAAGCTTGGGAATACCAGCCTTTAGGCCCGTTCCTCGCCAAAAACTTTGCCACTAGTATTTCTCCTTGGGTGGTGACTTTAGAAGCTCTAGCTCCCTTTCGGAGTTCTGCCTTTCAGCGAGCCGAAGGAGATCCGGAGCCTCTACCTTATTTATCTTCTGAGCGCGATCGCCAACAGGGAGGCATCGCCATTACTGTAGAAGTATCCCTATGTTCTGCCCAAATGCGAGAAGCAAGCATCGAACCTGTGCGGCTGAGTCAGGGTTCGTTTCAGCAAATGTATTGGACATTAGCTCAGATGCTCACCCACCACGCCAGCAACGGCTGCAATCTCCGTCCTGCTGATTTGATCGCGAGTGGCACTATCTCTGGGGCAGAACCAGGCTCTCAAGGATGTTTGCTAGAAATCACTCAACGCGGTGCTCACCCCATCAAACTACCAACCGGAGAACAGCGATCGTTTCTAGTTGATGGGGATGAGGTGATTTTACGAGGTTATTGCGAAAAACCTGGCTATGCCCGGATTGGCTTGGGTACTTGCCAAGGCATCGTAACCGGATGATTGGAAATAAGTTAGGCTGCTGCCTGAAGTTCAGATGGTTCGGGATGCGCTTCTGGCGGCGCACCATCTTGCACCAACGAAGGCATCTGACCATTTTTCTGCACCAAATTTCCGACCATTGCTAACAAAGCATTGATTTTACGCGATCGCCACTCATCCACCAACTCAACGACTTGAGCGGCAGGCAAGCGACGTTCTAGAGCCTCATATAGATAAGCCGCATGGCCCGTCTCATCTTTAGCAATGCTGAGCATGCCTTTCTTCAAATTGGCACTCCGCAGATCGTCATCCGGGAGAACCTGGGCCATCCGCGCAAAGTCTTTGCTGGCATCCAACTCCAGAATGTAGGTGCTGGCCATAAACACGATCCAGTCTATGTTTTCTGGCTTTAGGTCAGCTTGGGAATAGCCATCAAAATAGGCCGCAAAGAAGGGACTGCGGCGTTGTTCGGGTTTACGCTCTTCTGCTTGCTTTGCTAGTTGCTTGAAGTCAATTACTTGCTTGTTGAGTTGCTTCAACGCTTGAGCAAAGATTTGCCCGTGTCGCCGTTCATCTGCGGCATGACGGCCTAGTCTCTCTGCCAACCAAGCATCTCCTTCGGCAGCAGCGCGATCGCGTAATGCTTCTAGAAATGGTACGGAACCAGACTCTGCTAATTGGAACCCTGCAACGATATTGGGTCTAGTTAAGGGATCACGAATTTGGCGGGCATAGACATAAGCCGTAGCCGCAGATCCAACCAAATGCAGGGCGTAGGTAAAGATATTCATCCTGAGAGTTCACCTTAAACAGTTGCCATCTCTTCCTGCTCGTGCTCAATCTTGGTGCCGAGGGCTTTGAGGAATTCCGCCAGCCATCGCGGATGAGCGGGCCAAGCAGGAGCTGAAATCAAATTGCCATCTGTAATCGCGTCATGCACAGCAATTTCTACATATTCGCCTCCAGCCCGAGTTACATCCGGGGCGCAGGCAGGATAAGCCGCACAACGCTTACCCGCTAATACACCAGCCGCTACCAAGACTTGTGGGCCGTGACAAATAACCGCAATCGGTTTGTTGTGGCCCGCGAAATGACGCACAATCTCAATCACTCGGGAGTTAAGGCGAATATACTCTGGAGATCGTCCACCAGGGATAACTAAGGCGTCATAGTTGTTTTCGTCGATGTAGTCGAAGGTGGCATTGAGTTCAAAGTTATGCCCTGGTTTTTCGCTGTAGGTCTGATCACCCTCAAAGTCATGAATTGCAGTTCGGATTTTGTCGCCAGCTTCTTTGTGGGGACAAACTGCGTGAACGGTATGCCCAACCATTTGCAACGCCTGGAAAGGCACCATCACTTCATAATCTTCGACGTAGTCACCCACCAACATCAAAATTTGCTTGCTTGCCATTGTGATTAACTCCTGCCAGATGCCCTGAATGCTTGCAGCTCTAGACTAAACATCTAATCTAAGGGCTTTTCTGCCTAATAGATGACGTTGGTTAAAAACTTATATCTTTGTTCTAGCGCTTTGTGCTAACGAGTGCAAACTACAAATTCCCTGCCAGCCTTAAGTCAGAGATTGGTTAGAACTCGCACAGTTTCTGCAATTTGACTCAGGTGATTTGGTAGTTGGGTTAAACGCAGCATTGGGAGTTGGCTTGGCAGAAAAGGAAGCGAGGGTTTGTTCAATAAAGTCTAGGCGCTGGCGATGCTGTAACCAGACGCGGCAAGCTTCTTCAGTCAGTTGTGCTTCTTCAGGGGCTAAGGCTTCTTCAGGCGGGTTCTGAGCTAAAACCTTGGCGACCCGACTTGCTTGGTGATAATCTACCCCAGCTTTAACCAGTTCCGCGTGAAACAGCCGTGTTTTTTCTTCAACTGAAACAAAAAATTTGGTTGACATGAAAAACTGGCGCGATCGCGGTTAGTAGGGGGCAGCTACCTTACAGTTTCGCCACCCATAGACCCAATCAGCATCTGCCTAAAGATTCACTTCTAAACCAACTCAGCCAGAATCCTAAATCTCATAATGCCAAACTTCCTCTTCTTGCAGCACAATGCGCTGGAGCGATAAGCGACGAATCAAGCCCTGTTGCTCTAGCTGATTGAGCGTGCGGGTAATGGTGACGCGAGTAGAGCCGAGCATCTCCGCAATGTCCTGGTGAGTGAGGCGGAGATCGATCAGTTGTCCTTGCTCAACTTGACGACCAAACTTTTTGCCTAACCAACTCAACAGCTTCAGCAGCATCATATCAACGCGACGATGGCTGCGGATTAAGGTCAACTCTCCAGCTTGTTGAATATGAGCCAGCAAAGCAGATTGAGTTTGCTGCCAATTGTCAGTTTGTAGCCGAGTTGCTTCTACTTTAGTTAAGCACTCCAATTGATAGGGATCGATCTGGGCTAACGCTTTGCCTACAATCTCTCCCGCTCCCCATAAGCCCAACGTGACGACAGTGCCATCCTCTAACCAGCTCAAGGCTCTAACTACACCCGTCTCAATCTTCCAGCAGCTCTCCATTTCCAAGGGCAACAGCGATCGCGGCGCAAACTGACGTGGATTTGTTGATGCAGCATGAGTTCGAGATAGCAAGGAGATAGACATAGTCTTCAAAAATCCTGTATCCCGATAGACTAACCGGGGTTTAGATAAATGTCAATTTTTTCGATTGCAAATCTAATTCAAGTTTTCTATCCCTAGCTTTAGAACCTAGCTTTAGAAGAAAGCTACAAAAGCTAAATGCCCGCTCCATTGAGGAATTCTTCAATCACCAAGTCAGAGTTGGCTTTTTCAGTTGGCACCATTGCTGGAGTAGAGGGAGGAGATGCAGGAGTAGACGCTTGCAACTGCTCGATTCGCTGCTCTAAGAATTTAACTCGCTCAAACAATAGCTGAATCACTTCCGCTTCCACATCTCGGAGGCCGCTATTGCTTAGTGTTGTGGCGCTTGTGCGATCTTGAGGAATCACTCGTCCTGGAATGCCCACAACAGTACTGTAACTAGGGACATTTCGCAGCACCACTGAGCCCGCACCAATCCGAGTATGGTTGCCAATTTGGATATTGCCTAACACCTTTGCCCCTGCGCCGACTACAACGTGCTCTCCCACTGTGGGGTGCCGCTTACCTGTTTCCTTGCCTGTTCCGCCTAAAGTAACTCCCTGATAAATCAAGGCATAGTCACCCACGATCGCCGTTTCTCCGATGACCACTCCCATGCCGTGGTCGATAAAAACTCCCTTACCAATCTCGGCTCCCGGATGGATTTCGATTCCAGTCAGAAAACGGCTGAGTTGAGAAATGAGTCGAGGTGCCAAAGGCACTTTCAGGCCATATAACCAATGGGCTAAGCGATGGAACTGTAGGGCTTGAAGTCCGGGGTAGCAAAACAAGATTTCCAGCCAATTTCGGGCCGCTGGATCTCGCTCGTAAATTGTCCGAAAATCCGCTAACACCATAGTTGCTTGACCTCTTAAAAACTCAGGCAGTTTTCGCTGGTTAGTAGTTTTCAGCTAAACTTCCGTAAGAATATACGGTAACTTTATCAAGTTATAGTATTTTAGATCAATGGCATCCTATCATGCCTTGCAGATGTAAAGCGAGTGGCTTAAAAAACCAGTGATTGGGGAGCCAGTGATTGGGGAGAGCGATCGCCCGTCTGGCTCCCCGTAATAGGGAAAACCAATGGGCGAATGAATTACTCCAGCAAACTGCACAAAGCCTTGACTCGTTGCTGCAAGCCCACGACGAGCGAATTAAACGAAGCAAACAAACGCAAGAGGAAACTCTACAAGCCGTGAAGTGCGCTTCTCGCTCCTAGAGCATGGACTGGATGGGTGTGGCGAACCTGGTGGGGGGACAGAGGAGGTTCTAAGGCAGAGGTGACAAGGCCTTGAGGGACAATAGGCCAAGAAAGAAAGGTCCCCGCTTGTTGAGAAGACCTTCCACCATAAAGATGCCTGAATTCTACCAAACTCATCTGCGCTCCTGCCTGAGTCCCGCTCAATTTCTCCTACTCCTGTTGGTGATTCAACTCCTACAAACCCTCAAAACCGTCAAGCTCGAATCCCTGGCCGCTAATCTGCCAATTCCGATTCAAAGCGAGAGCCGTTTGCGGAAGTTGAAACGCTTTTTGAGTTTGAGCGAATTCACCTTTGAACGCCTCTGGCATCCGATTCTAGTGGAACATTTACACCGGGCTCATGCACCGGGTGCGAGCATCTATGTGGCTCTAGACCGCACTCAGTGGAAGCAGACAAATTTATTAGTGCTCAGTTGGGTGCAATCTGGACGAGCCATTCCCATCTACTGGATAGAACTGTCACATTTGGGAAGCAGCAATTTTAAGGAACAAAAGAAGTTGTTACTCAAGGCGTTGCGCCCTCTGAAGGAGTACAAAGTCGTCGTCCTAGGCGACCGTGAATTTTGCTCGGTCAAACTCGCTCGATGGCTGAACTATCAGGAGGTCTATTGTTGTTTACGCTTACGCTGCCATGAATACTTGCAACAGTTCAATGGGGACTGGCAGCAACTCAAACAGCTAGGTTTGAAGCCCGGAATGCAGGCATTCTTTCGGGGGGTCAATGTGACTAAAACTCATCAAGTCAGTGGCTTTCAGGTGGCAGCCTGTTGGCGAGGCAAATACCGAGGCAAAGTCGCTAAAGAAGGTTGGTTCTTGTTAACCAACTTGTCATCCTTGCAAGCAGCAACTCGAGCCTATGCCAAGCGCATGGGCATTGAGCAGATGTTCAGAGATTGTAAAAGCGGAGGTTATCACCTGGAGGGAACCGGGCTCAAAGGCAATCGCTTAATTGCCTTGTTGTTAGTCCTGACTTTGGCCTATGGAGCGGCAACTTTTGTGGGACAAAAACTGCGTCAACGAGGAGTGGCTCATTACATTGCTCGTCCCTCCCAATCGCCACGAAGTCGCCCGAGACATAGCCATTTTTATACGGGTTTGTATGCCTATGGCTGGGTCAACTTTGCTGACACCTGTGCGGATTTAGTGAATGCCTTATTGCAACTGAGCCCTGGAAAACGACCGTTTTATCAACGAGGTCAACGGGCTATGTCTCTGATTCGCTCTACTTTGTAAGCCCTTCTGTCCCCCCACCAGGTGGCGAACTCAATGCCGCACCCCAGTTTAGCTCTTAACAAAAGGTACTGTCCTATGTCTGTTTTTGATAACCATACTTATTTCTGATATGTTCCTCGAAATAATGATCACGAACTTTTCCATTCATACTAACTAACACCTGATGAGCCGCAGGCACTTGATAGTAGTGGTAAACTTGCCCCTGATGGAACTCAATTTCAAGTATTTCCCTATCGGAGTAATATCGAACTGATTTAAGATTAGTAGCCTTTTCTCCCGATTGATCTTCAGGCTTTAGGAGTGGAAAAGCGATCGCATCTCGAATGCTGGGGCTATTCGTCAACAACATGACTAGGCGATCGATCCCAATCCCTAATCCTCCGGTGGGTGGCATGCCATATTCCAGTGCCGTCAAGAAGTCTTCATCCACGTCATTCGCTTCGACATCACCTGCCTCTTTACGAGCCGCTTGCGCTTCTAGGCGTTGGCGTTGATCGATTGGGTCGGTTAACTCCGAGAAGCTATTTGCGGTTTCGCGACCGACAATAAATAGCTCAAAACGCTCAACTAATCCGGGCTTAGAGCGGTGGGGTTTAGCCAGTGGAGAAATTTCGACGGGGTAATCAATTACAAACGTCGGTTGAATTAACGTTGCTTCCACTTTTTGCTCAAAGGCTTCGTTGAGAATATGCCCGATAGATTCGCACTCATCAGCGACATCAATCTTGGCTTGACGCGCCGCCGCTTTAGCTTCATCCAAGGTTTGGAATTGGCTGAAGTCAATGCCCGTTTTCTCTTGCACCAATTCGTGCATCGTTGCTCGTCGCCAGGGAGCTGTGAGATTAATTGCTTCCCCTTGGTAAGTAATCTCTAGCGTACCCAACACTTCCTGAGCCGCGTAGGTAATTAGCGTTTCAGTCAGCGCCATCATGTCGTTGTAGTCAACGTAGGCTTGATAAACCTCAATGGTGGTGAATTCGGGATTATGCCGTGTGGAAATCCCCTCGTTGCGGAACACTCGCCCTAGCTCAAACACCTTCTCGAAGCCACCCACAATCAGTCGCTTCAAGTGCAACTCAGTGGCGATCCGCAAGTACAGATCCATCTCCAAAGTGTTGTGGTAGGTGATGAACGGTCGTGCCTCTGCACCTCCCGCCTCACTCTGAAGTACTGGAGTTTCGATTTCGATAAAGCCTTGCTGATCTAAGTAGCGTCGAATGGCTGCGGTAATCAGCGCCCGTCGCCGGAAGGTTTCGCGCACCTCCGGGTTGACGATCATATCTACGTAGCGCTGGCGATAGCGCTTGGCAATATCGGTTAAACCATGCCACTTGTCGGGCAAGGGTAAAAGAGACTTGGTGAGAATGGCGTATTCGCTCACGTAGACAGACAGCTCACCTTTTTCTGTCCGTTTAATGTTGCCACGCACGCCAATAATGTCGCCCACATCTGTCAGTTGCTTCAGCAAATTGAAGGCATCTGGCGTTTCTGACATGCTCTCTTGAATTTTCTTCTTGTCTAAATAAAGCTGGATGGTGCCAGTTTCGTCTTGCAAAGCGAAGAAGGCCAGCTTACCAAATACCCGTCGCGCCATGATGCGTCCAGCGATCGCGACTTCTAGCGGGTCTTCCGCACCATCGGGCAAATCGGCAAATTTAGCTTGCAAGTCGGCAGCCTGATGGGTAACTTCCCAACGGTAGGCATAGGGAGTCAGTCCCGCTTGTTTCAGTTGCTCCACCTTTTGTAGGCGGGTAGCACGAATTTCTTCTAGGGTTGAGTTCGATTGAGTTTCGGGTCGGGACTGCTCAGAAGACATAGGTAGATTAATGGCTCAGGCCGAGCGAATAATTGGTTTGTCTGTGGCTCACTACAAGCTCAACAGATGAACGGCAACATTTGATTATAGTAGCGAACCAGCTCGCTTGCCTGAGTTTTCTTAATGCGAGCGATCGCTCCCCTGAATTTTTTGACTAAGCAGGACGAATGCGTCGGAGAATTTGGATGGCGACGATAGTGGTTATGAGTGCTAGTACCAAGGCAATGGGATGGTGTAGCAACATCGATACCAAAATGGTGATTGTGGATAAGACGAAAGCGCCAACAAAGCTGGTTAGGAGTGTCATATTTTCAGTCAGAGAACTCAGGAAAGGGATAAAGCTGAGTGCTTCGCTGAGAGGAGCAGCAACAAAGTTGAGACCAAACCACATACAAAGAAAACCGCCAAGCCTGAACACCCACAGCATCACAACATAGTTGGAGCGCAACTTGGCGATCGCTTGCTCACGGCTACCCGGAAAGAGATCATAGAGACGATGCTTGCTCTTGTGCAAATAGGGAGTAATGCGATCGGGAGCGCTGAGCTGACCAAACACAGTGACGCTTGTATCGGCTGGCAAAGCAGCATAGCGAATTCGGAGATCACCAATATGAGGCGTAGCTAGCGAATCCTTGCCTGCATAAATATATTTACCTTGTAAAGATACCGACTCATCCAGGCTCAGTTTTTGCGGCTCTAATAGTAGGTTCTTAAGGGATAAAATCTGAAGATCAGGTACATTGACTTTGTAAACGCCTACCTTGGCTTCTGAAACTTTGTAAGTTTGAGCTGCGATCGCTCTTTCGCTCTGATGATAAGTTCCTTCGCGATCGCCCTTGAGACGATAGTTATAGCGAAACCCTTCTGCGGTTTTGACCAGATTTTTGTAGCTTTTGGAGTATTTGAATGAATCAGAGTTCGCTGGATCAGCCGTCCACTTGGCATCGTAGGTGTAGGTTGTAGTCGTAGTTTCAGAACCACCTAAACTCTTTTTAGTTTCTGTCTTCTTTTCCTCTACCCAAGCATACGTTTCAACTTGACGCTCAACGACAATATAGTTTCCCTCTTTTAGGAATAAGCGATCGCCTAGTCTCTGAGCGGATGTAATATTGCCTGTGGTGGAGACTAGTTTGCCTTGGGTAGCAATGTTTGGGGCCGTGGCTGAAATTTCTACGGCTGTTTTAGCAACCTGAGAAAAATCTATTCTGCCTTCATTCCAGTACAGGACAAAAAAGGAGGCAAAGAATAAGCCAACTCCCAGGAGCGCAGCCACAAAAGAGTTACCTAATCTATTGCCCCAATGATTAACTTCAACTTCTTGATACTGATTGCTCACGAATTGAGCCTCTCAAGGGCCATCCTATTTAGGATGATTCCCTAGGCAGTTCTTCAATTCCAGAGCTAAATTGTATCTTTTCCTCAAGTTATAGACCTCTCCCCCATTAGTAACGGAACACAGCCGCTAGGGGAGCTTCCTCAGGCACTTGATCGGGTTGAACCGCGTAGACTGTACCACCATTGAGCAACGTTTGGATCGCCGCAGAGTCTAGCAAATCTTCATCCCCAGGTTGGGCATCGGTATGCACCTGGATCTGGTTGGCATCGGGGTCAAACTTGCCCCACTGTTGCACACCCACCGCGACAAACAGTTGTTCCACCCGTCCGTAATAAGCTGCTGGTACTGTCTCCTCCAGATTATGGGAGATTTTGCCAGTGCCATTTAGCTCTCGGTAGTGCTCCACTGCTTGTTGTTGAGCTTGATGGAAGAGAGGTTCTACAATCTGCCAAGCAGCGGTATGGAGTTCTTCTGGCTGAGAGATTTTTTGGTTGCCAGTAATCCCTTCAGGCAGCAGGTGAGGATAGGTATTCGCATCCTGATAGAGCGGAAAGAGATATTCTACCCCTGCCAAAACCAAGGGTGCTTTTTGATTCCGCAACGTTTCATGCAAGCTCTCATCTAAGCGATGGAAAAATTGCAGAATATCATCCTGCTTTGCACCATCATTGCCTTGACCGTGGAAAGTACCCGGTTGCTGGAATGAGTTATTAGTGCCGCCCCGAGAAGTCGCAATTCGCTGCTCAATTCCCTGATCTGGCCCATCGTAGTGCAGCGCTTCATTCAAGGTTTTGGGCATATTTTCTACCTCAAGCTCTCGAATGCTGAAACGGCTACCCTCAAAGAACTTCACTTCATCTTCTTGACTCAGAGTCAATAGATAAAATTTTCCATCGCCCGTCAAGAGTGGCAGTAGGGGTTTGATGTGGAAGCGATCGCTAACCACAACCAGTTCCTCAAAGCTAGTCGGCACACAATAGTACTGAAACACGCCATTAGCAACAAAAATAGCCAAGCCTTCGCTTTGGTGCTGCCAGAAGTCCTCATGATCCAGATCATGGGCGGGCTGGAGCAGTTCTACAGCTTCGGTAGAGCGCATGCCCTGAGTAACCAGTTGTTCTTCCGCTTGCCGAATTAAATTCTTAAAACGAATTGGGTTTTGCTGAGTTTCAGAACCCAGTCGCACCATCGGCATATAAAGAGATACACAGACTCCCTGAGTTTGGTCTACTAAATTTTTTAGCTTTTCAATGGATAATATGCTCATAGCAAGTTGGCTCCCATATGGTACTTCCGCTAGAGTGCTTAACGTTAGCTCAGCGATCGCGCTGAGCTCGTCTCTCTACTGGTTGATGTCTGTTCTCTCAAGAAAATTTCATGCAAGGCTCTGAAGCTCAACATTTTGATGTAATTGTGGTTGGCAGTGGGATTGGTGGCCTAACTGCTGCGGCTCTTTTGGTACGCTATGGCAAGCGAGTGCTGGTCTGCGAAAGCCACAATCTGCCAGGAGGAGCGGCTCAGAGCTTTACCTATCAAGGCTTTCATTTTGATGCTGGCCCATCGTTTTATGCAGGCTTGAGCGACCCCAACAGTTTGAACCCACTACGCCAAGTTTTGGATGTCTTGGAAGAGAATATAGAGGCGATCGCCTACGATCCGCTGGGTCACTACCACTTCCCCGAAGGCACTTTCCCGGTTTATTGCCAGATAGAGCGTTACCGAGAAGCTGTAGCCCAAGTCACACTCTCAGGAGCCCAAGAACTCATCCAATTTGAGCAAAGATTGTTAGCTCTCTACGAGGCGTTGCGCGGAATTCCTGCGATCGCGCTCCGGGCTGATTGGCAAATCGGGCCAATTTTAGCGACCCGCTATTTTCCTGCCTTGATCAAGCTATTGCCACAGCTAGGTATGATTCAAAGCTCAGTTGGCAAGATTATGGATCAGACAGTGCGCGATCCTTGGGTGCGGCGGTTAATTGATCTGGAGTGTTTTTTACTGTCAGGACTCAAAGCAGCAGGCACGATCGCCCCAGAAGTAGCATTTATGTTAGGAGAGCGATCGCGCTCAGTAATTGATTACCCAGTTGGAGGCAGCGGGGCGATCGTACAAGCGCTCATTCGAGGCTTGGAGCGTTGGGGTGGCAAACTTCGCCTCAAAACTCATGTGGAGCAAATTCTGGTAGAAAACGGCAGAGCAGTAGGTGTGCAACTGCGTAACGGCGATCGCGTCACAGCTCCGATTGTGATCTCTAATGCTACGCTTTGGGATACCTACACCAAACTTCTCAAACCTGAAGATCTACCTGCCCAATATCGAGAAAAGGCGATCGCCACACCAGCAGTAGATAGCTTTATGCACTTACATCTAGGTATCCGAGCAGATGGTCTAGAGGATTTAACTGGACATCACGTAGTAGTGCATAGCTCTGAGCAAGACATCACTACTCCGGGCAACACCTGCATGATCTCTATTCCGTCCGTGTGGGATGCAAATCTGGCTCCAGCGGGTCATCATGTGGTTCATGCCTACACCTTGGAACCTTATGCAGGTTGGCAGCGCAATGAAAACTACGAGGAGCACAAACGAGAGCGATCGCAATCTCTTTTTCGAGCTTTGGAGCGAATTGTCCCAGATCTGCGCGATCGCATTCTGGTTGAACTCATTGGCACTCCCCGCACTCACGCTCACTATTTGCGCCGCCATCAAGGCACCTATGGCCCTGCGATCGCCGCTGGAGAAGGGATGTTTCCTGGCCCTCAAACTCCGATCGAGGGTTTGTATCGGGTGGGAGACAGTACCAGCCCTGGCATTGGTGTGCCTGCTGTAGCAGCATCAGGGATTTTATGTGCTAACACTCTCGCGTCCCCCCAACAAGTCAAGACATTGCTGGATCAACTACAGATCTAAAAAGGGCGAATCACCGTTCGCCCCTACAGGTCTTTACAGGACTTCAGAAACAAAAGGCGATCGCATGACCACCTCCTGGCCTGAAAACTTAGCCAATCAAACTGGAATTATCCGTTGGTGCTAGAGGTAGCTCGAAGTTCGACGGTTGGTGCAACTGATTGAACAAGTCACTGGAGGTAGCATTTCCACGAGAACCTCTACTGCCCCCAGGAAGTGCTTTCGCGGTTAGTTGCACATCGTCAAAATCAACCTCAATTCCTGGCCCTTGCAACAAGTTGATCAGGCGAATTTCCAAGGGTTGTCCTACAACTGCATCAGTTGCGGAGCTAGTGTAAGTTATTTTAGAGGTCTTAAATTTCCCTTCCGGAATGTTGAGAGAATTGTCATCTACTACTAGAACTTGCCTACCCGCCAGCAGTTCAACTCGGTAGCCTGAAAACCCTGGGAAGGAAATTCCGGGCACTGGATCATCTCCTGTCGGATTACCAACCGCCACCGAAAGAGTATAGCGGGTGTTAGGAGCCAGCAGTGTATCTAGGGTTTGACTTAAACCTGCCTCTCCGCTGCCAGGCTCTTGTACCAAAAAGCTATAGCCGACGTTGTTGCCCTCTGGAACTCCACCAGGATAGTTATCAAGAGATGGATTGAATACCCCAGTCGCAGATGAATCTTCAGTCGTGACCTCAGGAATGATGTCATAGGGGTCGTATACTTGCCAGCCCGGAGGTGGCTCAACCGTAAAGGTAAAGTCTTCCTGAGCGGGATCTTCAAAGCCAGCGTTTTGGATCGGAATAGAAACCTTAGAGTTCGCCTTATCTTTGACGTTCAACAAATCAGTGATTTTGTTTAGGTCAACTCCATCACCAACAAAAGACTGAACTGCGCTTACAATCTCATCCACTTCTAGCTGTCCTGCAAGCGATGCAGCTACGGCAACCTTCTCATAAGTAGCAGCACTGACTAGCCGAGAAATGTTGCCAGCACTAGTAAGCCCAGATGGAAAGGCAATCCCACCAAAGGCATTGTCAGAATCAATCAGGTTGAAGAACTCATTAGCTTTAGCAGCAATTCCTTGGCTCTCAATTAAGTCAACAATCGATGAATTTTTCTCTGACATGATTGGAAGTTTCTCCCTATGGGTCTTAAATTGGCGAACCTAACCTACGTAAGGGGGCAACTTAGTGTTACTAAAATACCCAAATATACGATTTTTCTTTCACTTCCTCGTATATGCGTTCAAATTTTGCGATCGCCTCTGAGTCCACCAAGAAAGGGCTTATCTCATTTACAAGCTCAGCAGTAACTTAGGTTAGATTAAAGTTGCCGCTGCTGGAGTAGTGGGCTGAGATCGTGACTATTGACACTTACTATGCTGATTTTTTTACGGTTGTTACTCGCCTTAGCCTTGCTGGGAATCGGAATCGGTCGGTTCGGCAAACCAGCGATCGCCCAAGAGCATGAAGGCTGTTGGATGCTGAACTCAGCAGGAGCAGTAGTTGATTTAAACGGCTCGGTTTGTCCGCGATCGCCTGCTGTACTTAGCTCTACACCACTAGTTTTCTCTAACTTGAAGGTTGAGCCTATAGCCAATGGCAAGGTTGCCGTGTCAGGGAGTGTGACGAATCGCGACAGTCAACCCATCCCTCTAGTTTTGGTGGAATACAAACTGGTAGATCAGCAAAGTCAAGAGATCCTCTATGAAGGAATGGTGCCGCTGGAAACTCCGGGAGCTTTACAAGCTGGGGCATCAGTCAACTTTAGCCGTGTCTTGAATGCTAATCGATTACCGCAAAAACCTTTAACTGAGATGACCGTCCAAGTTGCTCGTTATCTTTGAGCGACTGCTCAAATTTGTAAAAAGGCTAAGATTTCCTGCTGAGTATTATGAAAGGCTTGATGCACCTCCACAGGAGATCCACCCATTGGTTCCACGACAATTTTTTTGCCCCAAACAGCAGTAGCAATCCGTACTTCTCAACCAGATTTAAGCTTTAACGCCAGATGATCTTGGCCCACATTCACTGATGCGATCGCCGAGACAGGAAACTCATTTACAGCAACTTGAGGCTTGCCAGAATGTTGTTTCCGCGTTACCGTAGCCCAATCTTTCTCCTTGTTCAATCTCACAACATATATTTCTTCGCTTGCCAGTGATTTATCCACGCTCTTCAAGATGATGGCGATCGCCATACACCCCAGCATCGAGAGAAATGGCCGATATTCTACAACAGGCAACAGTCCTGACTGAATTTGAAATGAAAATTTGCTGGGATTTTGGATAAATCGATTGGCTCTATCCTTTGCAGAATAGCGATCAGGAAAAGAGAGATCTCCTACATCTGTGGTGAGGATAACAGTAAAACCATCACAGCTAGATTTTCGATTGCGGCTGAAATTACAGGTTGGTTTAGAGCGAGCGGCTTTTAATTGAATGTCTCGTTCCAAGCTCAAACCAGTGAATGAGTGGTAAGTCAATATACAACTGGGAGCTTGCGTGCCACCTGGACAAACAATTTCTGGCTTGAAACTCGTTCCAACGATCGCTCCTAAACAGAGGACTAACCAGCCACCTGCGGCTAACCAGCGACCCGATTGCCAATGATAGAACACGAGTTCTTGATAAGTTTGCTTTAAAGTTCTCACTGCAAAAACTCCGTGATCACCTGGCAGCCTTTTTCGAGCGATCGCTTTGTCTGAACGGGTATCCAAAGAAGTTCAGCCACTCGCACCTGTTTGCCTGATTTTAGTTTTAGGATGAGGCAATTGGGGACAAGCCGCCGCAGATGCAGAGTCTCAATCTCAGCGATCGGAAATTCTGTCGTTACTACTTTTTGACCATAGAACTGCGTACAGGTAATCGTCACCCAACCGCTTGATTTATTAAACTGGCACCTGTAAATTTTTTCCTGTCTCATGCACTCAGACAGCAGAATAAACATGACAAAGGGCAGAATAAAAAATACAAGATTATAGAAAGGATGGTTCAACGACCAGCCATAAAGCTCAAGTTGTAACTCGGAGGAATTGGACTGGCTGATAAATTGATTCACGACCTCAGCTAAGAGATCGGCTTCCATCCCCAAAACATAAACTTCACCTCGCTGAGTTTTCAATACATCTACTTCACCAAAGCAACCTGTCCAGGTCATTTCAGGAGGTAAACAGATTGGCGAGCTATAAACAGATTTGACTTGAATACCGCTCTCTGAAGTGAGTCCACTCAACGAGTGATAGGTGAGAGTACAGTTTGGCAGTGTTGCAGTTCGCTGACAGGAGATTTCTGAAATAATGCTGACTTTGAAGGCTGCTGCCACACCAACTGCCAAGCAAGCGATCGCGATCATCCATCTACCGGGTTGTCGATGATGAATGATCAGGTCTTGAGGCGACTGGCTAATTTTCATGCAGCCTGAGAAAGACGTTTATGAGAGATAGAATTCCCAGAAAAAAGATAAATCGATGGCTTAGTAGAAATAGTGTCGCGATCGCCCTAGCAACTCTATTCTCGGCTTGTGGCTATCGAGTTCCTTTTTCTCCCCCAAGCCAACCAAAACCGAATTCAGTATCAATTGAGGCACAGCCTACTCAACTAGCAGAGCTGCAACCACCAAAACCGAAACCTGCACTCACAACGGTAAAGGCCTTAGGCAGCTTGTAAAAATAAGTTGAGCTTTTTCCTGACTTCATGACCTACCTCAACAGAGCAACTAAGCTTGAACTGTAGGGTTATTATGAGCAGCATGATCGCAGCGGATGTTGTTGAACAAATTCGCTTCAAGTACGAGGCATTTGCTCCTTATTTGAATGAGCAAACACGACGCATCTGGGCAGCAATTGAAGCACGAAGTTTGGGGCATGGTGGTGTGAGTGCACTATCAAAGGCAACAGGACTGAGCCGCAATACGATTACATCGGGACAAAGAACTCTAGAAGCGACTGAGGAAACGATTGTCACAGGTTCGATTCGTAAACCAGGAGGAGGACGTAAGCGAGTCGAAGAGCGCGATGAGACATTAATCAAGCGTCTCGATGACCTGGTTGAACCGACGACTCGAGGAGACCCGACTTCGGCACTGCGATGGACCTGTAAAAGTGTGAACAAATTAGCACAGGAACTTCAAAGACAGGGACATCAAGTCAGCGCTAAGACCGTTTATACCCTGCTCAAGTCAATGGACTACAGCTTGCAAAGCAATCGCAAAACTCGCGAAGGCAAAGATCATCCCGACCGTGATGCCCAGTTTGAGCACATCGCAACCACGGTTGAGCAGTTTCAACAGTTGCATCGCCCTGTGATTTCAATCGATACCAAGAACAAGGAACTGGTGGGCAATTTCCATCATCCTGGGCGAGAGTGGGAACCAAAGGGAGAGCCTGTGGAGGTCAATGTCCATGACTTTGCTGACAAGACATTGGGCAAAGCAATTCCCTATGGCATCTATGACTTGGCTTTGAACCAGGGTTGGGTGAGCGTCGGCATTGACCATGACACGGCTGAATTTGCCGTTGAGTCCATTCGTCACTGGTGGTTAGACATGGGGCAACTGCTTTATCCGCGTAGTAAGCATTTATTAATCACGGCAGACTGTGGGGGCAGCAATGGCTACCGCAATCGCTTGTGGAAGTTGAAACTCCAAGAGTTCGCTGATGAGATGGGTTTAACGGTTCACCTGTGCCATTTCCCACCAGGTACGAGCAAATGGAACAAGATTGAGCATCGACTGTTCTGCCATATCACGCAAAACTGGCGAGGTAGACCTTTAACGAGTTTGCAAGTCATCATCAACCTGATTGGAAGCACTACGACAGAGCAAGGCTTAGAAGTTCATGCTCAACTCGATGAAAAGCGATACAAAACGGGCATTAAAGTAACGGATGAAGAGTTTAACGCGATTGCGATTCGGCGCAAACGGTTTCATGGAGATTGGAACTATCAAATCAGCCCCAGAAAAGCTGCTTAATTGCTCAACTTATTTTTACACGCTTCCTTAGAACTTGCTTTCTTGAGAAAAGACTTTGCTCAGGTCAAACAGTTAATAAGGTCTGTGTCGGCTCAAGATATTGAGCGCTCTGAATTGATGCTGAAAGCTGTTCATGCCAATCAACCAGAGCTGATTCAACTCATGCTTAAGCGAGGCGCAGATCCTAATGCTAACGACGGTATTCTACCTCTGCGCCAAGCTGTACGTACGGGAAATGCTCCGCTGGTTCAATTGTTGTTAAAACACGGTGCAGACCCAAATCATCCAGATGGCAATACAGATTCTATTTTGCAAGAAGCCTTATCTGCCAATCAATACATTGGATTTCCACATTGGACTAGCAAAATAGAACGGTTTGCTCAGGTGAGTGCCCAGCGTATGGAAACAATCCGCCTAATTCTCAAAGCAGGTGCCAATCCGAACGACCGCGATCGCTCTAATGGGACAACAGTGCTGATGGTTGCAGCAGGGCATGGCAACGAAGAACTTGTTGAACTATTACTGCAACAAGGGGCGAATGCAAAAGTAGCTAACGCCTATGGAGAAAATGCATTGCACTATGCTGCTTGGCGGGGTAATTATGCGATCGTGCAACGACTGCTATCCGAAAAAGTCAATGTCAATCCTACCCACTACTTAGGGCGAACTCCGTTGATGTTTGCAGTGCGGCGAGGCTCATTACCAATCGTGAAGCTTCTGCTGGCGCAGGGGGCAAGAGTTGACGCAGCCAGTCGTGAAACTTTTGTGGAACCTCATCGGTTGAGATATGGCTATTACTCTGTCCTGGATCACGCGATCGCCACAAGCCACTCTGAGATTGCTGCTTTGTTAAAGCAAAAAGGCGCTAAACCATATGCACAGCAATAACCTTACGGTGAGGTTCTTAGCATGAGAATTATTTGTTCTTCCAGGATGACAGTAGCTTCAGTTTTTGGCTAACGTGTAGCAGATCGAACAAACTTCAGTTGGGGGATATTTCCCTCACTCGCTGGAAGAAAACTGCTGTTAAGGAAGCTTATGAGTCACTCTCCTCTCTTCGACAATTTGGCGCGGACTATCCGGGTTGCTTTATTTTGCAAACGGCAGCGGATTTCGACTAGCCAAGGTTTAGAGTGGCTCGCTACGATTGAGGAAGCTGCCGATCGCCAACGGTTACGCCGTCGGGAGTTGTTAGCGTTAGGAGGTTTGGGAATTGCAGGCGCGATCGCGAGTCACATGGGTCGGGTTAATGCAGCACCCAAACCAAAGCCAAGTGCCAACGTAGGAATCATAGGGGCAGGGTTTGCTGGATTGACTTGTGCCTACGAACTTCAGCGCAACGGGATTCTTGCCACCATTCATGAGGCGAGCGATCGCGTCGGAGGCCGCTGTTACTCTCTTGGCAACAATTTCTTTCCCGGACAAGTGGCAGAGCGAGGGGGTGAGTTTATTGATAACTTGCACAAAACCCTGATCGGTTATGCTCGCGAATTTGGTTTAACGCTGGAAGATGTCACCAAGCAACCGGGAGAAGTTTTCTACTATTTCAATGGTCAGCGTTATCCAGAATCAGTGGTGGTAGATGAGTTTCGGGCTTTGGTAGCCGCTATGCGAGTAGACCTACGCACCCTCTCTAGTGAGCCTAGCGCCGATAGCCACAACGAGGCAGATATCAAGCTCGATCGCACTAGTTTGCAAGCCTATCTCGACAGCCGCCAAGCGGGAAATGTGGTGAAGGCAGCGATCAAAGCCGCCTACGAAGCAGAATATGGCCTACCGATCGCTCAACAAAGCTGCTTAAATTTCCTCCTGTTTGTTCATGCCGATCGCCGCTCAAAATTTACGCCGTTTGGGGTCTTTAGTGATGAGCGCTATCACATTGTAGAGGGTAACGACAAAATCACGCAGGGGTTACGCGATCGCCTGCAAAGCCCTGTCAAACTGGGCATGAAACTGCTGCGAGTACGACAGACAGGCACTAAGCAAATCGAACTCACCTTCCAGAATGGTTCCCGCACCACCAGTGCTATCTACGATGCTGTCGTTTTAGCAATTCCCTTTACAACCCTGCGTCAAGTTGAGTTGGACGCAAGTCTGGGTCTGCCCGCCTGGAAGGTTCAAGCGATCCAACAACTCGGTTATGGCAACAATGCCAAGATGATGCTCGGTTTCAAGGGTCGGCCTTGGCTCCCTGGCAGCAATGGCAGCTCTTACTCCGACTTACCCAACCACCAAACCACCTGGGAAACCAACCCCGCTAAAGCCACCAGCACTCAGGCGATTCTCACCGACTACTCCAGTGGCGATCGCGCCCTGCGGCTCAAACTCAGCAATGTGCAGACAGAAGCCGATCGCTTCCTCACTGATCTCAATCGGGTGTATCCAGGCTCCAAGGCAGTCGCCACCAAAATCAATGGTCAATACCGCGTTCACCTAGAACCTTGGCCCGCAAACCCTCTCACCAAAGGCAGCTATACCTGTTACACCCCCGGACAATTTACCACCATTGCAGGCAACGAAGGAAAACCAGTCGGCAATCTCCATTTCGCCGGAGAACATGCCAACTCCTTCTACGAATGGCAGGGCTTCATGGAAGGAGCCGCTCTCTCTGGCATCCAAGCGGCTAGCGAAATCCTCCAAGATCTCAAAGTTGGGAGATTATAGGGATTCATCAGCTCCACGAATTCCATGCTAATTTGGCTCACCCAATTTAAGGGAGAACTAGCTGCGCTCAGTGCGGCATTTTTATGGGCGATCGCGTCTGTCATCTATACTCGTATCGGCCAACGGGTGCCTCCGCTAGTGTTGAACTCGGTGAAAGGTCTGATCGCGATCGCCTTTCTTGCCATCACGCTCTGGCTCCAAGGCAGCGGTCTACCCGACATTAACGGCACAGCGTTGAGCCTATTGATCCTGAGTGGAGTGGTGGGCATTGGCTTTGGCGACACCTATTACTTTGCCGCACTCAACTTGCTAGGGCCGAGACGAACTCTATTATTAGAAGCCTTAGCGCCACCGTTATCTGCTTTTCTCGCCTTGCTGTTTTTGCAAGAAACACTAGAGCTGAGCAATTGGTTAGGCATTTTTCTCACTATTCTTGGTGTGACTTGGGTCGTGAGCGAACGGGCACCTACCGAAACCACCAATGCAGCAACAGGAAAATCAACTCATCCTTTGCGGGGAGTGGGCTACGGCCTGTTGGCAGCGTTGGGCCAAGCTGGTGGGGCGGTGTTGTCTCGTGCGGCTTTGACTCAGAGCACCATTAGCCCCTTGTGGAGCACTTTAGTTCGCCTAGCTGCTGGCGTGTTGATGCTGTTGGTTTGGCTAGTGGTGCGGCGGCAAGCAGGATTAGTGGTGAAAACGTTAGAGTTCGAGCGCGATCGCCGTCGGGGTTTGTCTTGGTTAGGAGCGATCGCCATTACCTCTTTTTTCAGCACCTATTTAGGCATTTGGCTCCAACAAATTTCGCTCAAATTTACGGCAGTTGGAGTCGCCCAAGCCCTGAGTTCTACCAGCCCCCTGTTCATTCTGCCAATCGCGATCGTCCTAGGAGAAGTAGTCAGCAGACAGGCCATTCTGGGAGTGCTGGTCGCTTGGGCAGGGGTTTGGTTCTTGTTCAGCTAATGCTTATTCAGCTATCGCTTCAGGGCTAAGGTTAAACCATCTGCGATCGGCACGAGGCTCAGCGTGATGCGATCATCTTGATGCAGTTTGGCGTTAAAAGCGCGAATTGATTCTGTACGGTTGTCCTGCACTTTTGGGTCTGCGACTCGCCCAGACCACAATACATTGTCGATCGCGATCAACCCACCCGGACGCACCAGTTGCAGCGATCGCTCGTAATAGTTCCAGTAATTGCTCTTATCCGCATCAATAAAGGCAAAATCGAAGGTTTCTGCCTCACCAGCCGCTAAAAGCTGATCGAGGGTGTCTACTGCTGGGCCAATTCGCAAATCTATCTTGTCGGTCACGCCCGCGGTTTGCCAATAGCGACGGGCGATCGCGGTGTAGTCTTCGCTCACGTCGCAAGCAATGATTTTGCCATTAGCGGGTAAGGCCAGCGCCACGACCAAGGCACTATACCCAGTAAACACTCCCACCTCTAGCGTTTTTTTAGCTCCCATTAGCTGCACTAACAGCGCCATAAACTGCCCTTGCTCTGGCGCAATTTGCATCTGTGCCATCGGATGTTGAGCGGTTTCCTGCCGCAGTTGAGTTAAAAGCTCAGGTTCCCGCAAAGAATTAGACAATAGATAGTCATACAGTTGGTTAGTCAGATCAAGTGTTTTATTAGCCATAGGAGTATTTTGCTTAAAAATGCAGCCACAAAATTACTATATTGAGGTATCGAGGAGACTCGCTGTAATTGGGAACGAAGAGGAGAGTAAGCGTTTATGATCCGAGCGATTTTGGCAGTAGTATTGGTGGGATTGTTAACGGCTTGTGGCAATGGCATTTCAGGGCTGAGCAACCGAGTCGTTCAACAGGCGATCGCTCTCCAAGTTAGCCAAACTCAACAAACCCTCGCTGCTCAACTCCGCCTGAAGAAGCCACCCAAAGTAGAAGTCAAGCAAGTGGCGATCGCCAACCAAGAGTCGTTAAAAATCCAGGGTTTGCCTGCTTACCATCTCCAGGGAACTTACGACCTGACGCTGAAGCTACCCAGCCGCCAAGTGACTCAGGAGCAAAACTCGTTTGAAGTCTATTTGCAACAGCAACCCGACCAGAAAACCTGGAAGCTAGCTCAACTAAGCAAATCAGATACAGCAGCAGAACCAGTTTGGGTCACAGAACCCATCCAGTAAGCCTAGAGATTAGGGGAGGTTGGCTATGGTTGGGCAAGTTGCGCGATCGCCATTGACCTTTGATCAGTTTGTTAGTCAATATCCAGAAGATGGGGGACGCTATGAGCTGCGCTGGGGCGAGGTAGTAGGGATGCGTCCAACTGGTTCGCATGAAAAGGTGGCCGCACTGGTAGCTCGAAAGCTAGATTTGGAAATTGAGCGGTTAGGATTACCGTGGTTTATTCCTCGTACCTGTTTAGTCAAGGTTGCAGGATCAGAAATCAACGGATACTTGCCTGACCTAATTGTGCTAGATGAGGTATCGGTAGCCACTGATCCATATTGGCAGAAGCAGTCAAGCATCTCTCTGGGTAGTTCGGCCAAGCTTGCAGTTGAAGTGGTGAGTACAAATTGGCAGGATGACTATGCTCACAAACTGGCGGACTATGAGCAGTTAGGGATTCCAGAATATTGGATTGTAGATTACCTGGGTTTGGGAGGGGTGCGCTACATTGGTTCGCCTAAGCAGCCCACAATTACGGTGTATACGCTAGTCGATGAGGAATACATCGGCACGCTGTTTCGCTCAGGCGATCGCGTTGTCTCTCCTCTCCTTTCAGAGCTGGATCTGATGGCGGATCAGATATTTGCAGCGGGACAGTAGGTATAGGTTCGTTGAGAAATTAATCTGCGTGCGCGATCGCGGCTTGACGGGCACTAGACTGGGTTTTCGATTGACGAATGGGAATTTCAATCACAAATTCTGTACCTTCGCCTAGAGCTGAGACACACTGCAATGAGCCGCCATGCTTTTCTACGACAATCTGATAGCTGATCGACATCCCCAACCCCGTTCCTTTGCCGACAGGCTTGGTGGTGAAAAAAGGATCTAGCAAGCGTTGCTGGACTGCCGCAGACATGCCAGGGCCATTATCGGCAATGTAGACTGCAATGCGATCGCGACCCACTTTGACAGTGCGAATTGTAATCGTCGCTGCGGGTTTGGTGCCTGTAGCTGCTAGTTTGGCTTGGTACTCATCCAAGGCATCAAGCGCATTGGTGAGAATATTCATAAATACCTGGTTGAGTTGGCCGCTATAGCACTCCACGGGTGGTAAGTTGCCGTATTCTTTCACCACCTGAATTGCTGGATGCTCTGGCTTCGCTTTGAGGCGATTTTGCAGAATCATCAGAGTGCTATCGATGCCTTCATGGATGTCCACATCTTTGACCTCTGCTTCATCCAGGCGAGAGAAGTTCCGCAAAGACTGCACAATATCCCGAATGCGATCGGCCCCTACCTTCATCGAGGCCAGCAATTTAGGCAAGTCTTCCTGTAAAAACTCCAAGTCAATTTCCTCAGCTTGCGCCAGCAGCTCTGGCGTCGCATTTGGAAACTGTGCTTGGTAGGAGGCTAGCAACTCTAATAAATCCTGAGTGTACTGGCTGGCATGAACCAGATTGCCGTGAATGAAATTAACCGGATTATTAATTTCGTGGGCCACTCCAGCCACCAGTTGACCCAAGCTAGACATTTTTTCGCTGTGAACCAGTTGGCTCTGAGCTTGGCGCAACTCAAGCAGCGTGGCCTGGAGATGATCATTGTTTTGGTGCAACTCTTCGGTGCGTTGTGCTACCCGAAACTCTAACTCTTCGTTGGTCTTCTCCAGAGCGGTAAACGAATCCCGCAACTGTTGGGACATTTGGTGAAAGGATAGCGACAGAATAGAGATCTCATCTAAGCCAGCCAGCTGCATGTCAGCCCCCGAAGGATGCAGCGCTTCGTCTGTGGCTTCCTGGCCCCCAGCATCGGTTTTCTCAGCTTCGATCGCCCTGAGCTTATGACATTCTTCTAAAATGGGTCGCAAGCGATCGTTAAGCCGCCGCACAAACAAAGCTACTACCAAAGCCAAGATTGCCCCTGCACCTAAAGCCCCTGCGATCGTGATTTGGAGGACTGGCCCTAGTACCAAGGCTTGAGGGACTGCCGCTAACATGAGCCAGTTAGTTTGAGGAATTCGCTGATAAGCCCACCACGTACCTTGGAATTGCACTAAACCTGCTTGCCCTCGTTGCAGTTGCGGCCAAACTTGCCGTAGTTCGGGTACGTTTTGATAACTGGCTCGAATTTTAGCTTGATTGGGGTTCGGTGGATAAGCCAGGAGATTACCTTGGGCGCTGAGAATGGCAAAATTGCCCCCATCCTGCATCACAGGCGCTTTAATTTGCTCGGCTAAAGCGGTGACGTTTACATCTGCGCCCGCTACGCCAATCATTTTGCCATTAGCATCAAAAAATGGGCTTAAAAAGCTGGTTATCGTGATGCCGTACCAATCGTAAGGCTCCACCCAAACGGCTTTGCGACCTGCAACCGGAACCGTGTAGTACTCCTTCTGGGAATAGTTGTCGTCTACAAATAAGTCTGAGTAACGGAGGTTGCTATGGGGAGCAGGTAAAAATTGCCCCACCGCGCCCGCTACGCCTTGATCCACATAGAAGTAAGGCCAGTACCACTCGCGATCGCCCACGATAGAGTTAGGAGTTTGCCCAAACCCCAACCCCATGACTAAATCGGGGCGCTGTTGAAAGAACTCAAAAGTCAATTGTTTGTAAGTGGATGCCTCTTTGGTGCCTGTGCTGTGCATGGTCTTGGCAGCCGCAGCGAGTCCGCTCATTGACACTTCTACTTCCACCAACTGGCCCGCGATCGATTGCACTTGAGTACTCAACCGTTCTCGCACCTGCTCCTTAGCTCGATTTTCCGCAGCTTGGTAGAAGAAGTAAGACATACCGCCTAACCCCACCAGTGCGCCGCTGAGGACGTAGAGAAACAAGCGAGAGCCAATCGACTGGTTTAAAGGCGATCGCAGCCACCGCTTTGATCGGAACTTAAATAGAGTGATGGGTTTGCCTAACGATGCGGGAAGGGGCGTCATACAGTGTCTTTAAGAAGAGCATCTAGACTGAGGTAATTGCAATGCCGTAAATTGCTCGAACTCGGTAGGGGTAGATGCCGAGCTGCAACTCCATCGTGAGCTAATCACTCTTAGACCTACAACAGCGATCGCGCTGATTGATCTCCGCCATTCTTACGCTCTTAGCCTTCAGTCCTAGATTTGCTTCTGGCGATCGCGTTTTCTCCGTTGCTTTGCGAGTTGAACTTGATGGCGGATCAAGTAAGTAAGAAAGGCTTGTAGCTATAGGCACGCAACTTCGACTCAGCCAGAAGGCTGAGTCGAAGTTGCGTAATTGAGGTTTAACTTTGTGAGTACAAGGATTAATCTCTCAGTTTGAGTATGGCGATCGATAAAGGTATAGCTAGTCAACCAAAACCTATCAAGCACCACATTCAAATCGCTAGTTTAGTAGCGGTGAATCAGGAACTGAAAGCCCAAATTCAGCACTTAAAAGATGAGTTTCTAAATCAGAACAACTCACACATTGAAAACGAGCTAGACCTTTTTATTCAACAGGCTGAAAAGAAGATCAAGCAGTTAGAAGCAGAAGCAGCACAACTGAAAGCACAAAATAGAGACCTACAGCAGCGTTTGTGGGATCAGGCCAAGGAGTTGGAATCCTGCTATGAGGAAGTGCAGCATACCAACCGAGAACTATGCCAAGCATTAGACTCCAACCAAGTTTCCTGTAGCGAGGCGATCGCCAGTGCCAAAGAAATCTTACGTGATGATCAGCCCAGCAGAGAAGCTCTAGCTAGGTTGCTTCAAGTAATTTATGGTCAAGACGTTAGGGCCAGAGATTTAGGAAGGCTTCGGAGATGGACATCTCCGAAGCCGCACTCTTCCTATTTAGCTAACGCTTACCCTTTATCTAAGCAAGCGATCGCAGCCCAGCAGCAGCGGGATCAAGCCAAAACTCAATCTTTGAGACTAAAAGCTCAATCTCAAGCTCTGAGGCACCAATCTTCAACGCTAAAAGCTCGATCTCAGGTATTGGAGACTCAATATCACGGGCTGAAAGCTCGATATCTCCAGTTCAAAGTGGCTGAGGGCGATCGCGCTAATTAATTCACCATTACCTTTCAAGTTCTGGCTGTCGAGATTACAACAAACCTGCCGTTTCGTAGAGCCGTCTCAGCGTAGCGGTAATCTTAACGCCGTATTGCAAATCTGCGGTCCAGCGACCACTGAGTTGCTCAACTAAAGGCGCGATGCCACGAGTGACAAAGCGGAATCGGGGGTCTACTACGTCTTGTACCAAAGGCTCAGTGCTGGCATAGGCTTTGAGATGCTGAATGTGAGCACGCACCCCAATCCGAGCACTGGGGAAAGATGCCCCCGTGTCAGCCCCGCCGACCGTTCCTAAGCCAGCAAAGTTGTTTTGTGAAGGCTTGAGATCACCACCAAAGCGCAAAAAGCCTGTCTCTACACACATTTGGCAAAAGGCAATATCATAATTCACGCCTTCTATGCTGGCTTCCTCGCGGTAGAGCTTCGGCAAATCGGGGAACTGAGTCAAAGCATTCTCATTATTAGATTTGAGAAACATCATTAGCTGGACTTCGGAAGTATTGCCGTTGCTCATGATGCGATCGAGTTGACCCGGACAAATGGAGAGGATCGATCGCAAAATCACCGTTCGGCTAGCGCTATCCCAACCAACAGAAATATTTAACTCCCGCAAATCTACGGCTCGGATGTAGACAATATTGCGGTAATTAATCCGGCGAATATTAGGAGCTTTAGTCAGATCCACCCGCAAGCGATCGGCTAGATCAACGGGAATATAAGCGTTTCCATTCACGACAATCCCCTGCTCACCATAGAGAGAGCCGTTGATATTGATGTTGGCGGGCGTATAGGTGCCAGTTGGCGGTACAGGGGTAGGGGTGGGAGTTGGCGTGGGAGTCGGTGTAGGGGTGGGGATGGACGCATCGACCGCTCGGCTCCAAGCGGCTAAGCCATCAGCAATGCCTAAGGCAATATCACGGCGACGGTTTTGAATCAAAAAGCGATCGTCTGGATTGGTTAAGAAGCCCACTTCCATCAACAGCGAAGCAGGAACCACTTGACGGCAGAAAACTAAGCTGCCCACTCCGGTAGTAGTATCAGGTCTGGCCCCTCGGCTTGGCAGTTGGGGTACTCGGCGCAGCAGGGCCAGCAGCAGCAGTTCTGAGTGAGCTTTGCGCTCGTCGTTGTTGGCAATATAAAAAACGCTGGCTCCTCGGATAGAGGGATCAGAAAAAGCATCGGAATGGATTTCTAGGGCAACGTCACCTACACGCCCGCGACTGTTGATCCAGGAGATGGTCCCCGCTAGGCTAAGGTCATCCGGTACGGCCAAAACTTCAAACCCGCGCGATCGCAGTTCGGTTACAATCAAATCCCGCAGCAGGATCATTTCTCTGGCTTCTGTGGTGCCACCTGCGATCGCGCCTGGGTCGATTCTGCCGCTCTCGTTCCCACCATGACCTGCCGAAATAAAGATCCGTCCCATCTGCGCTGTTTCCTCTAGAGCTAAAAATTATTGATATTTAGTGTTTATTTGAAAAGCTATGGTTAGCTGGCCTCTATAACAGCCCTTAGTAAATGAAATAGTAAATGAAATTACCCTTAACGAGTTGATTATGCCCAACCCAAAGCCAGAATACAGCCTCCAGCCCAAATCATCGTGATAATAACCGAACTTCAAGGGTTTAGAGTAACAGGTTTAGGCCCAAGGCAGTAACAGCTCAACTGTTGCCAAAATGCAACGGCTTGGCTGTTACTGAAACAACGGTAAGAATAGTAACTGAGTTCTACTTTTCGGCACAGGGTTAATGGACATTCCTCGGCTGCATCCTGACACTATTGAGCAAGTCAAGCAAAAAGCTGACATTGTCGATATAGTTTCTGAGCATGTCGTGCTGCGGAAACAGGGAAAAGACTTTGTCGGGCTTTGCCCGTTCCATGATGACAAGTCTCCGAGCTTCAGCGTCAGTCCCAGCAAGCAGTTTTACTATTGCTTTAGCTGTGGAGCTGGAGGCAACACGATCAAGTTTCTGATGGAGTTGGGCAAAAACTCTTTCAGCGATGTGGTGCTGGATCTGGCCCGGCGCTACCAGGTCAATGTCAAAACTTTGGCTCCAGAACAGCGCCAAGAACTGCAACGGCAGCTTTCGGTGCGGGAGCAGTTGTATGAAATTTTGTCCATTACGGCTAAGTTCTACGAGCATGCCCTGCGACAACCTCAAGGAAAGGTCGCCCTAGACTACTTACAAGATTCTCGGCACTTGAGCCAGGAAACCATTCAGCAGTTTCAATTGGGTTACGCTCCAGCGGGTTGGGAGACGCTGTACGGCTATTTGGTAGACCAGAAGCATTATCCGGTGGAATTGGTAGACCAAGCGGGGTTGATTTTGCCGCGCAAATCGGGGGGTGGCTACTATGACCGCTTCCGCGATCGCCTGATGATCCCGATTCTAGATATTCAGGGTCGCGTGATTGGCTTTGGGGGCCGCACCCTCAGCGATGAGCAACCCAAGTACCTCAACTCCCCGGATACCGACCTGTTTGACAAAGGCAAAACTCTGTATGGGCTAGACAAGGCCCGCGCCGCGATCGCCAAGCAAGACCAAGCAGTAGTCGTAGAAGGCTATTTTGACGTGATTGCCCTGCATGCGGCGGGAATTACCAATGTGGTCGCGTCTTTAGGCACTGCCTTGAGTGTGGCCCAAGTGAAACAACTGCTGCGCTACAGCGAGTCGAAGCAGGTTGTATTCAACTTTGATGCTGATGCTGCGGGAGTGAAGGCGGCAGAACGGGCGATCGGGGAAGTGGCTGACTTGGCGTATCAAGGCCAGGTGCAGTTGCGGGTGCTGAATATCCCCGAAGGCAAAGACCCCGACGAGTTTTTGCACACTCATTCTCCAGAGCATTACCGCAGCTTGCTAGAAAGAGCGCCCCTCTGGTTAGACTGGCAAATTCAGCAAGCACTCCAAGGCCAAGACCTCAGGCAAGCCGACCAGTTTCAGCAGTCGATTCTGGCGATCGTCAAGCTATTGGGCAATTTACCCAATACACCCCTGCGAACTCACTACATTCATCAGTGTGCTGGGTTTTTGAGCCAAGGGGATGCCCGACTAGCCCTGCAACTCGAAGAAAATCTCCGTACCCAGGTGCGGGGGCAGCGTTGGCACGGGCGATCGCAAAAATGGGAAAAACCCACCGACTACACCCTACGGGAAGCAGCCGAAGCGCAACTCCTCCGCATCTACATCCACTGTCCTGCCCATCGCCTAGAAGTTCATGCGGCTCTCAAGCAACGCGAGTTAGAGTTTAGTTTGTCTCATCACCGCTTTTTGTGGCGGCAAATTCTTGACATTGAAGAACCAACTATTGATGAGGAGACCCGTGACTCACTTACTTTGCGCTTTGATAAGGGCGAAGATAAATGGGTGACTGATTGGGAAGAGAATACGGAGGTTGACTTACTCACGGCGCTGCAAGACCGTTGTACAGAGTCTCCAGAAGAAATTAAGCGAGTCTTGCACATTCTCCAACTCGACGAAACCGCCAAGCTAGATATTCTGCGTCCTAGTTTAGCGATTCGCACCGCCACTGCCAGCCTAGAGCGAATTATGTGCGAGAAACGTTGTCGTCATCTGCTAAAAATGTGGGAAGAAGCCACTCAAGCGATTCTGGCTGACCCCGACAAAGTACAAATTTTAGATTCTCTAGAACAGAGCTTAGATGCGGCTTTTGATACGGAGGCACTGCGATTTCAAAAGCTGTTTTACGACGAAAGACGCTATCTGCAAGAACTCGATCGCCAACGCTGTGTTACGCCACTCGACCTATTAGAAGTACCTCAGTTGGGCTAGTCGCAGTAAAGCGTGTCGCGGGTATCGCGTCCAGTCACAGGGTTAGTGCCTTTAGCCACCTTACAAAGCAAAGCTTGAGCATCTTGGCGGAACTCTACATCAGTAAAATCTGCGCCATCGATTACGGCTCTCTCAAACTTAGCATTGAAGGCAAAGGCTCCTTCGAGAATGGCATTGGTCAAATTCGCGTCTGATAGGCGGGCTGTATCTAGGGTGGCGTTGCTGAGGTTTGCTCCCTCTAAATTGGCAGCTTCCAAGTTGGCTCCAAAGAAACTCACGCCTCGCAAATCTGTGTGGCTAAGATTAATACCGCGCAGGTTGGCTTTAGTAAAGCTGGAGTCTACTAAAACACGGCCCGAAAAGTCAGCTCCCACTAAGAAAGCCTTGTTATAGTCCTCAGCCCAAGCAGGAGTCGCGATCGCCCCCCAAATCATCACCCCAGCCAAGGCCATCAAGAACAAACTGAAACAAGCAGCAGCTAGGCGTTGATACCAAGCTATCTTCACTTCATTCTGAATTGGGTTCTGCATCAATGGGAAACCATACCTTCTGTCCATCTCGCGTACTTTGTACTTTTTTTGTACTTATCTTTTTTTGTACTTGACTGACGTGACTATGACGAATCAGTGAGTCTGGGAGCCACTGTCAATCCGCCAGGTTGATTCTAAGCCCAACCCTGAGCGATCGCAGCGACCCCATCCCTGATCCTACCTGAAGCTGTCAGCCTCCTTCGCGAAACAGGAGAGTCGTAACGTAGGTTCAAGTTTCGTTAAGCTGGACTCGGAGTAAATTGGAACCGTCATGAATCCTGCACCACCGCAACCCCCGCGATCGCCCCGCTCGTCTCAGTCCAAGGGCGAAATTGGGTTGTTGGGAGAAGCCTTGGTTGCGGAGTGGTTAAAAGCTCAAGGTTGGGTAGTGCTACATCAGCGTTGGCATTGTCGTTGGGGCGAAATTGACCTGATTGCCCAACAACCTGCGACCCAACAACCTGCAACCCAACCTGCAACGCCAGGACAAAGGCGATCGCCCTCAGCTTCGCTGGTATTCGTAGAAGTTAAAACTCGGAGTAGCAATAATTGGGATGCGGACGGATTGCTCGCCATCACTGCCCACAAGCAGAGCAAGCTCTGGCAGACAGCAGAATTATTTTTGTCCAGTCATCCTGAACTAGCAGAATTACCTTGTCGCTTTGATGTAGCGCTGGTGGCATGCCAAGCTCTATCAAAAGCCCAACCGCAGCCTGAAAATATTAGTGAAGACAAGATTCAGGCTGCAAGGTTGGCAATAAGCACTGCAATCAGCAATCGTAGAGAGGCGATCGCCCAAGGGCAACCTATTGCGATTGGCAGTTATAAACTGAGCTTTAAAGACTATATTCAAGCTGCTTTCACTTAATTCTGACTTGACTCTGATCTGCCCGACTGAATCTGCAAACCACGACCAAGCCGCTAAATAGTGAATGCTAGCGAGCAAGAGTTGTCGAAGAACTGAAGCTTAGGCCAACGTTTCGGGGCAATAGCCGAGTCCAAGCACAAACTGCTTGCGGAATTCTTCAATCTCAGCCCGATCGGGACTGCCATGAGACACCACTGCCACTTGATAGCGTCGCATCACATCAATAGCAGACTGACCCGTCTCCAAACTCCACAAAGCCATCTGAATGCGAATTTCTGGCTCGTAGGGAATGCCTAGCTCATTTAAGAAAGCTCGGAAATCTCCATCTTCCTGTGGGCTTAAGTAGCGATTCATCTTGACCTTGACGACCCAGCCATCAATCTGATGAATGACAGTCATGAATCGAACAGGCATTAGCGTGGTGCCATGTAGGTGTTCGACGACTCTTAAGGTTAGGCTGGCATTGCCAAGGTAGTAGAGATATTCCATGTTTCTTCGGACCCAGCGAATGCTACATTTCTATTCTTACGGGGATTTGCTGAACTCGATAGGGGAAAAGCCCCCGCCCTCCTATGGGGGGTTCCACCCAATATTGTCCTAAATGTTGCCTCTCATCGCTTGTTGCAGACCACTCTGGTATGAACTTCACGGCCAAACCTCACGATTTTAATTCTTCAGCTCAGCCCATCACTCCGGCGATCGCGCCTGAGCCTACCTCCGACCAATCACTGAGCGCCTATGACTACGAGCTACCCGAAGAGAGAATTGCCCAAAACCCAGTAGAACCAAGGGATCAGGCTCGGCTGCTCGTCCTCAACTCCCCGACTCAGCATAGCCACCGCATCTTTCGGGACTTGCCAGATCTCCTGCAACCGGGAGATTTGCTGGTGCTCAATAATACCCGTGTGATTCCAGCCAGGTTGTACGGTCGTAAGCCAGGGGGCGCTGCGATCGAAGTCTTGCTTCTAGAACCCCAACCCCAACCGGACTGCTGGCTGGCTTTAGTCAAACCTGGTCGGCGGCTGAAGCCAGGAGCAGAAATTGAGTTTAGCCCAGATCCAACTGCGCCACCTCGTTTGAAAGCCACGGTGTTAGCCACCGATGCCACGACCGGGGGGAGAATTGTGCAGTTTGAGGTGCCCAATGGAGAGTCATTGCAGACACGGTTGGCCGAACTTGGTCAAGTGCCTTTGCCACCCTACATTACCCAATCTGAGGCAGAACCAGAGCGCTACCAAACGGTTTATGCAGCTCAGCCTGGAGCCGTGGCAGCCCCGACCGCAGGCTTGCACTTTACCCCTGAGCTATTGACACGGCTACAAGCTCAAGGCATTGACCAAGCTTTTGTTACTTTGCATGTCGGAGTTGGCACGTTTCGGCCCGTAGAAGCGGAGGATATTACTCAACACGCCATGCATAGCGAGTGGGTAGAAGTGCCAGCCGATACGGTTGCGAAGATTCAACAAACCAAAGCCCAAGGAGGGCGCGTGATTGCTGTGGGAACAACGGTCGTTCGCACCTTGGAAGGAGTAGCGCAGCAAGCTGAGCAGAATGGCAACCAGCCTGGGGAATTGCAGCCTTACCAAGGCAAAGTGAATTTGTTTATTTATCCTGGCTATCGCTGGCGCGTGGTGGAAGGATTAATTACCAACTTCCATTTACCTTGCTCTAGTTTGCTGATGTTAGTTAGTGCGTTGGTGGGACGCCCACGCTTGATGGCTTTGTACAAGGAAGCGATCGCGGAACAGTATCGTTTCTATTCGTTTGGAGATGCCATGTTGGTGTTACCAGAGGCCAGAATTTAATTGTAGGTACGGACATGAATATGGGTATGGGGCGATCGCTCGTCTTCAAGTTACTTAGACGCTGGATTGCTTGGCAATACCCTCAAGTCCGTTGGGTCACGACTATAGAACTGGCTAAATGGCGCAAAAATCCTGCTCGAATCCAACCGCTATTATTAGATGCCCGAACTGCGGCTGAGTATGAGGTCAGCCATTTAGAAACAGCCCAACGGATCGATCCAGCTACTCCTGACTTGACCGCTCTGAACCAGATTAATAAAAATAAGCCCGTAGTCGTCTACTGCTCAATTGGGTATCGCAGCGCTAAAGTCGCGGCCCAATTGCAGCAGGCAGGATTCACGCAGGTTTATGACTTAGAGGGCAGCATTTTTCAGTGGGCCAACGAAGCACGACCTCTCTTTCAAGCCGAGCAACCCACGACCCAAGTGCATCCCTACAACGCTCAGTGGGGCTTATTGCTCAAGCCTGAGTATCGGGCAGAGTGCCAGGAAAGCTCATCCCCAGGCTCATCTCCAACCTCTCCAAATTGAAGACATACCCTAACCTTCATACTCCTCAACCTGCTGAATCAATTTAGCAATTAAAGCAGTCCAGCCTGTTTGGTGGCTAGCACCAATGCCAGCGCCATTGTCTCCGTGGAAGTATTCGTAGAACAAAATCAAATCTTGCCAATGGGGGTGGGTTTGAAATTTCTCGGTGTCTCCATAGACGGGGCGACGACCGGAGGCATCTTTGGCAAAAATCCGCATGAGTCGTTGAGAGATCTCGCTGGCAACTTCCCACAAGTTCATCCACTGTCCCGAACCTGTGGGGCATTCTACTTTGAAGTCATCGCCCAGATAATGATGAAACTTTTGCAGCGATTCGATTAGTAAGAAGTTGATGGGAAACCAAATCGGGCCGCGCCAATTAGAATTCCCTCCAAACAAGGCACTGGTAGATTCAGCAGGCTCATAATCAACACGGTGTTGCTGACCATGCGCTTCAAAAATGTAAGGATGCTCGGCGTGATAACGGGAGAGCGCCCGAATGCCATAGGGACTGAGAAATTCCGTTTCGTCTAGCATTTTTTCTAGAATCCGCCGCAGTTTATCGCGATAGACGATCGCCAACAACCTGCGATCGCCAATTCCTTGGCGTTTCATACAAGCAATCTTCTGTGTGAGATCGGGACGATTGCGAATAAACCACTCCGTCCGCTTCCAAAAATCAGGAAATTGTTCTAGAAGGTCGGCTTCGATCGGTTCTACTGAAAACAGAGGAATCAGGCCAACAATGGAGCGAACTTTTAAGCGCACTTGATGCCCATCCGGGAAATGCAGCACATCATAATAGAAGCCGTCTGCTTCATCCCACAACGAGGCTCCCTCTTGGCCTAGGCGGTTCATGGCATCGGCAATGTAGAGGAAGTGCTCAAAGAACTTGCTGGCAATATCTTCGTAGATGGGATTGGATTTTGATAGCTCCAAGGCGATCGCTAACATATGCAGGCTATACATCCCCATCCAACTGGTGCCATCGGATTGGTCAATGCGGCCCCCTGTCGGCAGTTCGGAACTGCGATCGAAGACGCCAATATTGTCTAGACCCAGAAATCCACCCTGGAAAACATTATTGCCCGCTGCATCTTTGCGGTTCACCCACCAAGTGAAGTTGAGCAATAGCTTTTGAAATACCCGCTCTAGGAACTGGCGATCGGCCCGCCCATAGAGTTTTTGCTCAATCTTATAGATCCGCCACGCCGCCCAAGCATGGACAGGTGGGTTCACATCCCCCAAGGCCCATTCGTAAGCAGGGAGCTGACCATTGGGATGCATATACCATTCTCGCGTCAGGCGATCCAATTGGTATTTAGCTAGTTCTGGATCAATCATAGCGATCGGAATCACATGAAAGGCCAGATCCCAAGCGGCAAACCAGGGATACTCCCACTTGTCAGGCATGGAGAGAATGTCATCATTAAATAAATGAATCCACTCAGAATTCCTCCCTTTCAGCCGCTCCGGAGATGCAGATGGCTCGGCAGGCGTATGTTTTAGCCATTCATCCACTACGTAATAGTAGAATTGCTTGCTCCACAGTAGGCCCGCAAAAGCTTGGCGTTGAATGTTTTGTAAGTCGGGCGATCGCGTGAAACAGCAAACCTGCTGATAAAATTCATTGGCTTCTCGTTGGCGATCGCCAAAAGTCTGCTCGAACTCAGCTCCCAAGGGAGAAGTGGCAACATCCGGAACCACTTGGTTTAACCTCAGTTGAACTGTTTTTGTCTCACCCGCCTGCACTTGCAAGATATAGTGTGCTCCTGCCTTAGTACCCATTAATTCAGGATTGACAGCAGTCTGCTCACCTTGGACTACATAGTTGTTGATGCCATCTTTGACATAAGCAGAGTCATTGGGAGTACCAAATATCCGCTCTGTATTGGTTTCATTGTCAGTAAACAGCAGTTCTGTCGGTGAGTCGCAATATAACCAATAGTCACCCAAGCTGGAATGGGAAGCGGAAATGACGCTGCAATTGTCCGTAGATCCCGCTTTAGACAGCAAGGGTTTATCTAAATTAGCAATGGAAGGACAAGTTTGCTTCTCACTCCCAGACCCCGTACTCCAAGACCAAGTATTACGAAACCACAGAGTCGGTAGCAAATGCAAAGCCTGAGCTTCTGGCCCACGATTCGTAATGGTGATGCGAATCAGGATATCTTCCGGAGCCGCTTTGGCATATTCAACTAAGACATCAAAGTAGCGTTCTTCGTCAAAAATGCCTGTCTCCAGCAGCTCAAACTCTAGTTGCTCGCGACCCCGACCAGCGTTCTCTGCCACCAGTTGTTCGTAAGGAAATGCCTGGTGCGGATATTTATAGAGGCACTTCATGTAAGAGTGCGTCGGCGTGTTGTCGAGGTAGAAATAGTATTCTTTCACGTCCTCGCCGTGATTGCCTTCTTTCCCAGTCAGGCCAAACAGCCTTTCTTTCAGGATCGAGTCGTTGCCATTCCAGAGGGCGATCGCAAAACAGAGGCGTTGATGATTGTCCGAAATGCCTGCAATGCCATCTTCTCCCCAGCGGTAAGCTCGCGATCGCGCCTGATCGTGCGTGAAATAGTCCCAAGCTGCTCCGCTAGCGCTGTAGTCTTCCCGGACAGTGCCCCACTGGCGATCGCTAAGATACGGCCCCCATCTGCGCCAATGCGCTTGTCTTTGACGGGTTGCTTCTAGCCGTTGAGCTTCGGCGGTGGTATTTTCTGGCATGACTCTCTCAGGCGATCGTGTGCAGCAAAGCAAATCTTGGCTAAATTAGCCTTCAATTCTTGGACTTTAATTCCTAGCCCTCGTTTGCCAGTTCTTCATCCCCAATTCTTAATCCCCAGACATCAATCCCCAGTCCTCAATCCCTAGAGTTGAGCCATTCTAGCGCACTCAACCTCCGTCCAATTATAGAGTTCAGGCTGGCACTTGCCTTTAGTTAGAGCTGCTCAAGCGTAATATTTCGTTACATCACCCAGAAGGAGTGCCTATAGGTTCGCACCCTAGACAGACTGCACGTTAGAGGCAGCTCGATAGTATGGAGACATAACAAGTTTGTTGAGGAATGTAAATTATGGAATCTCGTCCTTCTGCTGATCTGCCTACTGTTGCTAACGCTTATAACGGCAAAGACCGTAATGCTTTCTTGTTTGGTTGGAATCCCCAAGCCGAGCTATGGAATGGTCGTCTAGCTATGATCGGTTTCTTGGCTTACCTACTGTGGGACTTGAACGGTTACAGCGTCCTACGTGATGTACTTCATTTCTTGCCCCAGTACATCGCTCGCTAGTCACCCGTTCACTCATCACTAACCGATTCGTGAGCATCTAACCTTGTAGTTAGACTGGCGGCCTTAACTCAGCCTTACAGCTGCCAGCCTAACCACAAGGTTTTGCTATGACTAAATTTCTAATCAGCTATTTCATAGTGGCAAGTTGGTAAATCGACACATCCAACTCCACTTTTTTACCTTGGTTCTGCTGGAATCCTTGGTTTAAGGGGCAGACAGGATTAAAGTAAATATTCTTCCTAGAAATTGTTCACCTGAAGATTGAGTGGCTACTACTTGGCCTTACTTTGTCTTTTATCTGCCCGCTTAAGTCAATAGTTACCTGGAGCTGAAGATTTGATTTCCTCTGAGCAAGTACCCCCACCATCTGCCTCATCAACAGAAGAAATAACTATTGCTGAATTCACTTCTGACTTCACCAAAGCAGCAAACCGTAGCCTAATCACTGCAATTGGCATGCTCAGCCTCTGGGCCACGAGTTTAGCTTGCTTATTTAGCTTAGACATCTCCACTTGGCCTTTGCTCTGGAAGCTGCCGCTGATGGTCTGGCAGATGTTTCTCTATACGGGGCTGTTTATCGTCGCGCATGATGCCATGCATGGGGCAGTTTATCCAAAAAATTCCAAAATTAATGATGGGATCGGAGCGATCGCTCTGTTTCTATATGCTCTGTTCTCTTTTGAAAAGCTTAAGCAAAAACATTGGCAACATCATCGTCATCCTGTCAGTGAACTAGACCCAGACTCCCATGATGGCAAGCATCAAAACTTTTTTGCTTGGTATTTTCAGTTCATGAAATCCCACTGGAGTTGGCTCAGACTTTTAGGATTAGTTGCCCTTTTTCATATCGTTCGCTTGACCCTGTCTTTGCCTGCCGAAAACATGACGCTGTTTTGGGTCATTCCCTCAATTTCGAGTTCGATGCAACTGTTTTTCTTTGGCACTTACTTACCGCACCGAGAACCAGAAGCAGGTTACAAGAACCAGCACCGAGCGCAAAGTAACCCACTTCCAGTCTTCTGGTCTTTCATCACCTGTTATCACTTTGGCTACCACGAGGAGCACCATCAGTATCCCCAGGCGGCTTGGTGGCAACTACCAGGTGTCGCTAAAGCTCAGGGAACAATCTGAGAGATCTTCTGAGAGGCTTAATGCAATAACAACTGTAGGGGCACCTCTTGTGGGTGCCCTATTTTTGCCCTATCGGTGCAGTGAGCAGGCTATTTGCTAGACTTCTCGGCCTTAGTGTCACTCGCTTTTTCACTCGCCTTAGTGTCACTCGCTTTTTCAGCTTTCGTGTCCGGTGCCTTAGTGTCTGGTGGTTTAGTATCGGTTGAAGCTTTAGAGTCTGGCGATTGGAGCGCTTGATCGAGTACCGTCCGCGCATCTTCTGCTTGGGTTCTAGCTTCTCGGTAACGGAGATTGTTCTGAGCAAAGGTTTTCAAGGTTTTGAAGCCTTCTTTGAGATTGGCGATCGCCTCCTCACTTACAGACTCATCCGTAAACAGAATATCGACCTGCTCTCGCACTTTGATCGCTTCAGAACGCAACTCCTGCACCTTGAGCTTGAGGGTCGCTAGGTTGCTCAGGACTTGCACTGCCTGGGTGACAGCATCTTCGTCGGCGGATACCGTTGAGTTTGGTTCTTTCACTTCAATAAACTGTTGAGGGCCAAATCCTTCTGCCAAATCGGTCGGTAGTTTGCCTGAATCCATCAGCTCCATTAACTGATCCATCGCCTTCTCACGGGCTTTAACAGAATCTTTGCCAGAGACAGTCAGAATAATTTCAGGGCTTTGCGCTAGCGTATACTGAACCATAAATGTACATTTGTACTAAAGTCTTCTCTTCAATCTTAATATCCAGAAGCCCGAACCGGGAAAGTAGCTAGAGAGGCTACTGGGGCTGAGTCCGAGCTTGTCTCACCATTGCAATCAAGGTTTGGTGAGCATCTTCTGAATCTTGCAACTCATGGTCAAACTCAACTCGGAGTGGTGTTGCGGCTCCCTCAACCTGAGCCATCAAGTTCATCCCTTGGGTATCAATTGAAACCATCTCAGCCGCAGTGGCATTTGCCGCTCCAGCATAAGCTTTGGCATAAAGCACGATCGCCTCAGCATGGTCTTCGTTCATATGTTTGCAAATGCGATCGCTGATGCTAGGGGTGAGTGGATCAGCCATAACCAAATCTCCTTAAATCAAATCGTGCCAAATCGTGCCAAATCGTGGCAAATCATGGGTACCTGTTGGGAAGTTTAGCAGAGGCCAGGGCCAGGGATGCTAAGCTCACGAAGGTCTTGGTTCATGCTTTGGAGAAACAACTGTGTTTGCTGGTAAGCGCCCTACCAATCTCGGGGTTCAAAATGGTAGCTTAACACCCTGCCCAAGGACTCCCAACTGTGTCAATAGCCAAAGTACAAACCCGATTTGCCAAATTGCCCCTTTAACTTATAACTCCACAGGGACTCAGGCGATTGCTGACCTGAAAACGGTCATCCAAAATCTGGAGCGTACAACCATCGTGACAGAAAGGCCCAACTACTTGTATGCAGAATTCAAGAGCGCTTTGCTGGGCTATGTGGATGATGTTGAGTTTTACCTGGATGAAGTTCAACATGTGATTCAGGTGCGATCGGCCTCTCGCTTGGGCAAATCCGATTTAGGCGTGAATCGCAAACGCATCGAAACCATCCGAGCTAAATTGCAAGCCCTACAAGCTCAATCTTGAAGCTCAGTTTTTCGCCCTACGCCTTGACAAACTCTTAATAATTTCGACAACGCCGACAGCATGGGGGTTCTAGAAGTATTGCTCTCTACAGAAGCCGTTACTAAGAGCTGAGAAGACTTACTCTAAGGGAAGGTAGGGCTTTGCTCCAGGTAACTTGATTATGCTGACAATCCCCGGTTATCACGTTACTGCCCAGATTTATGAGAGTACAAATTCTCTGATTTATCGAGGACATTCAGAAGCTGACTTGCAACCTGTCATTCTGAAAACCCTCAAGCAAAACTACCCCACGCCCGACGAATTAACTCGCTACCGCCAAGAATACAAAATCACTCATAGTCTGTATCTAGACGGAGTGATTAAAGCTTACAACATTCAGAGTTACCAGAATCGTTTAGTGATCTTCCTGGAGGACTTTGGGGGAGAGTCTTTAAAGCACTGGATGGCCACCCGCTGCTTTTCTTGGCCAGAAGTTTTGACTTGGGGCAGTCAAATTGCCAAAACTCTGGGTCAAATTCACCAGCAGCAAATCATTCACAAAGATATCAACCCCTCCAATATCGTCCTGAACCCAGGGACAGGGCAGCTAAAGCTGATTGACTTTGGCATTGCCACTCAAATTACGCGAGAAAACCCAACGGTTCGCAATCCAAACTTGTTAGAAGGAACATTGGCCTATCTGTCTCCAGAACAGACAGGACGGATGAACCGATCGCTTGACTACCGCACCGATTTTTATTCCCTCGGCGTGACCCTATACGAACTGCTGACGCAGCAACTTCCCTTCACCGCAGATGACGAACTAGGGTTAGTGCATTGCCATTTAGCCAAGTACCCCATTCCACCGCACGATCGCAACCCAGCTATTCCTCCCGCAGTTTCTGCTGTGGTGATGAAACTGTTGGCAAAAACCGCTGAAGAGCGCTACCAGAGTTCTTGGGGAATTCAGGCCGATCTGGAGGCTTGTCTGACTCAATGGCACACAGGCTCCGCGATCGCCTTTCCCTTAGCTCAGCATGATGTTTCGGGGCGCTTTGAGGTGCCCCAAAAGCTGTATGGCAGGGAGCGAGAGGTTGCAGACTTGCTAGCAGCCTTTAGGCGCGTCACAACTCCATCGGGCGATCGCAGCGGTAAAGTCAGTGAACTATTGCTAGTCTCTGGCTATGCTGGCATCGGCAAAACCTCGCTAGTCCAAGAGATTTACAAACCAATGACGCAACGACGGGGCTATTTTGTTGCGGGTAAGTTTGACCAATATCAGCGAGACATTCCCTACTCTGCCTTTGTAGTGGCCTTTGCTGCTTTAGTGAGACAACTGCTGGCAGAGAGCCCTGCTCAACTTAGCCACTGGCAAGCAAAGCTCATCCAGGCTTTAACGCCTAATGCTCAGGTAATCATTGAAGTGATTCCTGAATTGGCAATGATTGTCGGGCAACAGCCACCTGTCACAGCCTTGCCTCCGGCAGAAGCTCGTAACCGCTTCAATCGAACTTTCCAAAACTTAATTCAAGTTCTAGCCCAACCAGAACATCCCCTCGTGATTTTTTTGGATGATTTGCAATGGGCCGATGCAGCCTCTTTACAGTTGATGCAGTTGTTGATGGCTACAGCAGGCCAAACCCTCTTGCTGATTGGGGCGTACCGAGATAATGAGGTGAGTCCTACGCATCCCTTAATGTCTACGGTAAGGGAGATCCAAGAGGCAGGAGGAGTTGTCAACCATATCTCTCTAGCACCATTGCTGCTTAGCAATATTCAGCAGTTGCTGGGGGATACGTTGCATTGCGGCGATCGCGAAGTAGATGACTTGGCCTATCTCCTACTGGCTAAAACAGATGGGAATCCATTTTTTATTAACGAGTTTTTGCAAGCTCTGTATGCAGAAGGGTTACTGACGTTCAATTACCAGCGGGGAGAATGGCAGTGGTCGATGGCACAGATTCAGCAGCAAAACATTACAGATAATGTGGTAGAGCTACTGATTGGCAAGGTCAAGCGTTTGCCAGCGATCGCCCAAGCAGTGTTGCGACGAGCCGCTTGCATTGGCAACCAATTTGATTTGCAAACATTGACGTTTGTTTTAGTGGCAACTGGGGTTCTAGATACAGTTAGTTTCTCTGCTGCGATCGCCTTGCTCAAAGAAGCTATTGCCACAGGATTGATCTTTCCGCTCAACGACATTTACAAGCGCGTTGAATTAGAGATTGCTCAACCCGGAGATGAATTGCAGGTGGAATACAAATTTGTCCACGATCGCATTCAACAAGCGGCCTATTCGCTCAACTCCGCCACCGAGCAAAGTTTGATTCATTATCATATCGGTCAACAGTTGCTCCAAAACACGCTGCCAGAGCAACAAAGCCAAAAACTATTTGATATTGTTAACCAGCAAAACTTGGGTCAGGCACTAATTAAACTGCAATCTGAGCGGGACAAGCTAGCTCAACTCAACCTACAGGCTGGACAAAAAGCCAAAGCTTCATCTGCCTATAGCTCAGCATTTCGCTATCTACAGGTCGGCTTAAATCTGTTGGCAGGGGATAGTTGGCAGTCTCAATATCAGCTCACTCTGGCTTTAAGTAGTGAAGCGACAGAGGCCGCTTACTTGAGTGGTCACTTAGAAGACATGGAGCGGTTGAGCGAGATTGTCCTACAACAGGTTCAAAGCAGTCTAGACAAAATCAAAGTTTATGAAGTCAAGATTCAAGCTTATGCCGCGCAGACTCAGTTTTTAGGGGCCATCCAAATGGCGCGAGAAGCATTACACCTGCTGGGAGTCAGCTTGCCCAAACAGGCAACAGCATCAGATATTCAGTTGGCTTTAGAGGAGACTACTGCGAAACTAGCGGGCAGGCAGATTGAATCGTTAATTGACTTACCTTTAATGCAAGATGCGATCGCGCCTGCAATGATGCAAATCCTCGCTAGTGCGAATGCTCCTGCCTACCAAGCTGCTCCAGATCTCTTTCCCCTCATCATCCTTAAGATGGTGAATTTGTCCCTAGACTATGGCAGTACTGCACTCTCTCCTCTTAGTTATGCTTTATATGCCATCCTCCTAGGGGGGATCGTCCTTGATATTGAGTTGAGCTATCGATTTGGTCAGTTAGCCCTCAATCTTTTAGAGCAATTTGACAACAATTCCATCCGTTGTCGCACTCTCTTTGTCGTTAATACAAGTGTGAAGTGGCGCAAAACTCATCTGAGAGAAACAATTCAGCCGTTGCAAGAAGCTTATCAACTGGGTATTGACAATGGCGATATTGAATTTGCTGGCTACAGCATTCTGCATCATTGCGACCACTTATTCTTCATGGGACTGCCTTTAGCTGAACTCAAAACTAAGCTGGACATCCACATTCATGCTTTAACGCAATTGCAAGAGGTCACGAATACAAACGCACTCAAAGTTTACCAACAAACAATTTTGCATTTGATCCAACCTGTGACTCAGCCCGGAATTCTCATCGGTGAGGTCTACAGCGAGGCTGAAGATTTGCCATTTCTACAACAAGCCAACCATCAAAAGGGGCTTTTCTATCTTTATTTCAACAAGCTGCTGCTCTGCTATTTGTTCGAGGATTTCCAACAAGCGATCGCCTATGCCGACCAACTGAACGATTACTTAGATGGGGGCCGTGCGAATGCTGTTTTTCCACTATTCTATTTTTATGCTTCCTTAGCGCAACTGGCTGTGTATTCGCAGGTATCCTCAACGGAGCAAGCCGCCCTTCTAGAAAAGGTCAATGCGAATCAGGAATTGATGCGCGTTTGGGCCAGCCATGCTCCCATGAACTACTTACACAAATGGTATCTAGTCGCAGCCGAGCAGCATCGAGTTCTGGGAGAAGATGTAGCGGCAATGGAGGCTTACGATCGCGCGGCCACCCTTGCCCAAGAACAGGAGTACATCCAGGAAGCAGCCCTGGCCTATGAGCGAGCCGCACATTTCTATTTAGCCAAAGGCCGTATCCTGATTGCCAAAGCCTATCTCCAAGAAGCTTGGTATGGCTATTGCAGATGGGGCGCAACGGCAAAACTCCAAGATCTGGAGCGACGTTATCCCGACTTGCTACAGCAGCCTAGAGCGCCTGAGTCTGTTCCTGCCCAGTCGTCCCTATCGATGACCACAACTGGAAGTCGTCCGACCGCCACCTTAGATTTGATCACGGTGATGAAAGCTTCTCAAGTCTTGTCAGGTGAGATTAACCTCTCAAAACTTTTGGCCCACCTAATGACCATTTTGTTAGAAAATGCGGGCGCTGAGACAGGGACACTCTTACTAGAGCGACGAGGACAACTTCAGATTGAAGTGATAGGTCGGGTTGATTCCGGTGCGATCAAAGTTGAACCTGCGGCACTCCTCGAAGATAGCGACCAACTTCCTTTTTCGATTATTCAGTATGTCGCGAGAACCCAAGAAAATGTAGTTCTTCACGATGCCGCTCATCCCTCTCAATTTGTGGGCGATCGCTATTTGCAAACTCAGCGACCTAAATCGGTCATGTGCATACCGATTCAAGGGCATGGCAAGTTGATTGGCATTCTGTATCTAGAAAATAATTTAACCACCGATGTTTTTACCACCGATCGCCTCTCCATCCTGCAATTACTCACCTCTCAAGCTGCGATCGCCTTAGAAAATGCCCAACTATACGAGCAACTAGCTGACTATTCCCAAACCCTGGAAGTAAAAAATCAAGAACTTGAACAGGAAGTCAGCGATCGCCGTCATGCCGAGAATCAACTCAAAGCAGCACTGCTAGAAAAGGAAGTGTTACTCAAAGAGATTCATCATCGCGTTAAAAATAACTTACAAATCATTTCCGGTTTACTACAATTACAAGCTCACAGCGTCAGCGATCCCCAAACCATTCAACTCTTACGAGAAAGCCAAAACCGCATTGAATCGATGTCCTTAATTCACAAAAAACTGTATTTCTCCTCTGAATTTGGACAAATCGATCTAGCAGATTATATTCCTAGCCTGACCACTAACTTAGTCATGTCCTATCAAGTGTCTCCTGGAGCCATAACCCTAGACACCAGCATTGACTCCATCATTCTCAACATTGATCAGGCAATTCCCTGTGGTTTAATTGTCAATGAATTAGTTTCCAATGCTCTCAAATATGCCTTTCCCCACGGACAGGTCGGCAATCTTCAGATTAGCTTAAAGACACTTCCTGATAGCAAAGTTGAACTCATAATCCAAGATGACGGAGTTGGCTTACCGGAAGTAGTAGATTGGCAACATCCCCAATCTTTGGGATTGTCCTTAGTTCGAGATCTGGCAATTGAGCAGCTCGAAGGTAGCTTGATGGTGGAGCGCTATCCCGGTACAACGTTTACAATCAAATTCCCTCAAGCAGTGGTGTAGTAGGTTTTTCCCTATGGAGCAAGCTAGAGTTTTAGTGGTTGAGGATGAAATCATTGTCGCCAGAACAATCGCCAATCAACTCACTCAGCTTGGCTACAACGTTGTAGATATTGCTGCTTCTGGAGTCGCTGCACTCGATAAAGCAAGTCGAGGTCGTCCCAACTTAGTGCTAATGGACATCGTCCTAAAAGGAGACATGGACGGCGTCACCACCGCGAATCAAATTCGTGAACAGTTGGATATTCCAGTGGTTTTTCTCACCGCTTACGCCGATGAAAGCACTTTGCAGCGAGCAAAAGTCACCCAACCCTTCGGCTATATTGTCAAACCCTTCAACTCAGGAGAACTGCGAGTCGCAGTTGAGTTGGCTCTCTATAAACACGGACTAGAACGGGATTTGCGAGACAACAGGGAGTATCTAGCGACCCTGCTACGTTCCATGAGTGACGCTGTTATTGCCACAGATGATCAGGGGCAAGTAACCTTTATGAATCCGGCGGCAGAAACTTTAACCGGATGGTCACAAACTGAGGCTGCGGGCGTTGCAGTCAACCAAGTGTTTCAGTTAGTAGATGAAGTCACAGATTTGCCTGTAGATAACCCGGTTTCACAAGTGCTGCAAGCAAATCAGGTTGTGTATTTGCCGGATTTTGTGGCATTAATTTCTAAAAACGGTGACTACATTCCCATTGGAGATTGTGCTTCTCCTCTCCGTCGAGCCTCTGGGGAAGTCAACGGCGTTGTGGTTGTATTTTGGGACATCAGCGATCGCCGTCAAACCGAGGTATTACAAAAAGCCCTAGAGAAAGAGCGAGAACTCAATCGTCTCAAGTCTCAATTTGTTTCGACCGTTTCTCATGAATTTCGCAATCCCCTAGCTATCATTCGTACTGCCACGGAATTACTGGATATTCAAGGGCTAGCCATGCCAGAAGCCAAAATGAAGTCCTACTTGCAGCGCATCAAGGCAGCCGTGCAGTCGATGAATCAACTCATGGAAGAAGTCCTGTTTATGGGAAGAGTAGAAGCGGATCGCTTGCTCTTGCGTCCAGCAACACTAGACTTAGAACAGTTTTGCCGAGAGTTGATCGAAGAATGTTTAGTGGCTCGTAGCTCTGTACGGGAAATTGTTTTTACAAGCCAAGCACAAGCTACAGAAGCGGTGATGGATGAAAATCTCCTCCGTCACATTCTGACAAACTTGTTGAACAATGCCATAAAATACTCCCCAACAGACAGCCCTATTTACTTTAGGCTCACTGTGACAACGGAAGCACAAGTAGTATTTCAGGTACAAGATCAAGGAATTGGTATCCCTGGTGTTGATCAAGCTCAATTGTATGAATCCTTCTACCGTGCTTCCAACGCTGGAAATGTTCAGGGAACAGGTTTAGGATTAGCGATCGTCAAAAAATGCGTCGATCTGCATCAAGGACAGATTCAGGTCGATAGTGAAGTGGGTGTTAGAACAACGTTTACTGTCACCTTGCCATTACGTTTAACTTCACCTTAAAGAGCTGAGGGATAAGTTTCTGGTGGTTCACTACTTTCTACAGGTTCATCCCGATCTAATGGCTCAACAGCACGAGTATCATCTATGTGGATGATGGCATCAAACTGGCTAGGGAGTTGGGTGTGGAAATAGTGGCTCAGACGCTCCGAATGAGGGCGATAGATCACACCGATCGCTCTTTCTAAACGGGGTTCTCTCAATTGGGCGATCGCCGGATTGTCTTGCCGTAGATTTAACCAAAAGCGAGGTAGTCCAGTTTCGTGGAACAGAGACTCGTAACTATCAGGAAGCGCAGACCGCACTTGCTTCAGTTCAGCGGGGCCATCCCAATCATTTGCGGCTGTGACGGTGCCAGTGTAGGTGCTGAAACCCACTAGCACTGTATCTTTCCCATAGCGTTCGCGTACTAGTTGCCCCACATTCCACTCACCTGCTTCGCCCATATCGGTGGCTCTAGCATCTCCTAAGTGAGAGTTATGCGCCCAAACCACAATCTTGGCGGGTTGCTGCTGTTTGTTCAAATGGATCGATAAGTGATCAAGCGTTTCTGCCATGTGGCGATCGCGCAAATTCCAAGAAGACACTCTCCCTCGGAACATAGAACGGTAGTATTCCTCAGCACTCTTCACCAAGCGGGCATTCTGCTCGGCATAAAAGAACTCATCCTCCGCCAAAGGGCCATCTCTGCGCGTATACTCACTGGCCTGTTTTTGCAACTCTAAGAGTTGATTCACCGCGCCACCTTCACAAGATTCTGCCATACCAGAACCAGTGGCATATCCGTAACTCTGGGAATCTTCTTCAAAATGCTCGAAGCAGGCATACCGAGAACGGGCGCGTTGAGCTGCTTCTGGGTCTATCTGGTCGAGATACTTCAGCACCGCCTCGATAGAACTGTAAAGGCTATACAGATCAAGACCATAAAAGCCTACTTTGGTTCTCCCTGACGGTAAAGCATCATTGTATTGACGCAACCAATTTACGAAATTCAGCACATCTGTATTGCGCCACATCCAAGTGGGGAAACGGTGGAAGTTGCTCAGCGCTTCGTTACTAGCGGTATCCTCACTCATGCCTTGGACAAAGCGATTTACTCGATAGGCATCAGGCCAGTCAGCTTCTACTGCTACTGCCGTAAACCCTTTTTCTTCAATCAATCGCTTCGTAATTTCTGCCCGCTGCTCATAAAATTCGTGGGTGCCATGAGTTGCCTCACCGAGCAAGACAAACCGCGCCTCACCAATTAGATCCATTAAGGGGTCATAATCTACGGTAGCACCCGTCAGGGGATAAGCGCATTGACGCACAGCATCAGCTAGTTTTGCGATCGGTTTCTCTAACATAGCTGAAGCCCTCCCTATAGACGAACTGCTAGCGATCGCCTTCATTCTAGGAAGTGGTCAAATTCCCTACCTCTAGCTAAAGAGCATCCTACGAAACCCTGTGACTGTATCCGAAGCAACAGTGCAAGGGCTAATGGTAGCAGCGATGTTTTTTCTGATACTTGCTTTAATTACATTTGGACTTGGGCTGTCTATAATACGTCGAAGCAACCCTAATGCCTAAGAAGGGCACCTACTAGAGATGCCCCTACAATTGTTGTCATCAACTCATTAGCGAAACTCCTTACTGGAGAGGAGCTTGAGTATTGCCCGTTCTGTTTTGAGCAACGGCGCGATTGGCCATCTGATAGTGATTATTAATGCTGGGAAGCAGCGCTGTGGCATATTGCTTCACATCAGCCGCTTTCCCTTGCTGCACTGCTGTCCGATATAACGCGATCGCTTGCATGTGGAGATTTTCCTGAGCACCCATATAAGCGCGATCGAAATTAGTACCGGAGAGTTGTGCCAACTGCTGGGCGATCGCCGCATTCAGGGGGCCAGGGTCAGTCGGTAGGGTAATGCCATGCTGAGCAGCCACCCGAGAGAGGCGCTGGTTTGCCTGGGTATGCTCCTGAATCATCCGTTGAGCGTAGCTTCTCACCATTTGATTGGATGACTTTTGCAAAGCGAGTTGGGAAGTTGCAATTTCCGCATTATTACCACGAGCCGCCATCAGGACAAATTCGCGGTCTAAGGCGGTGGGTGCCGCCGCTGTACCCCGTTGCTGATTCACGGTGCCTTGAGTGGGCCGATTACTTGGGGTTCTCGTGGCGGGGGTGCTAGTGCTGGGGGTGGTGTTAGAACGAGGAGTTGTCTGAGCTAGTACGGGAACACTGAGGAAGGAAGTTAGAGCTGCCGCTCCCAGCAGAGCTGTAGCTTTTTTCAGATAATTTGATCCTGTCATGGCGCTTAAACCTAGATGTGAGGAGTGAATTAAATTAGCTTGCTCGTTTGAATTGTGAGCATTAAAAAACCGCTCAAGTAAGCAGCGTACCGATTGTCATCTCGGCAATCCTCTGCCTAAAGAGCGGGGATAAAAACTAGAAGATGACAGGTTAGAAGATCTATTTTTGTACTGTGTTGGCAGACTGATTAAACAATAGATCTCGCGATCGCTCTATGTTGAGTGCTTGGTCTTTGAAAGCTTCTGCTTTTTCATAGGCTCGAATCGTTGCTGGACGCGCTTTGATCGCTTCAAACCAGCGTTTGATATTGGGAAAATCATCTAGCTTTTGGCCTTGGACTTCGTAGGGCACAATCCAGGGATAAATCGCCATATCCGCGATCGAATATTCTCCTGCCACAAATTCGCGATCGCTTAATTGCTTATTGAGTACTGCATACAGACGGGCAGTTTCATTCACATAACGGTTAATCGCGTAGGGAATTTTCTCTGGCGCATATTGGCTAAAGTGATGATTTTGCCCTGCCATTGGCCCCAAACCACCCATCTGCCAAAACAACCACTGCAACGTTTCCACACGACCTCGCAGATCAGTCGGAATAAATTGGCCTGTTTTCTCTGCGAGGTACAGCAAGATCGCTCCCGACTCAAACACAGAAATTGGCTCTCCACCACCGACAGGTTCGCGATCGATGATCGCCGGAATCCGGTTGTTAGGCGCAATCTGGAGAAACTCAGGCTTGAACTGGTCGCCTGCGCCAATGTTAATCGGCACTAGCTCATAGAGCAGACCTGCTCCTTCTAGAAACAACGTAATTTTGTGGCCGTTGGGGGTCGTCCAGTAATAAAGCTCAATCATGATGCTATCTCCTATATCTCCTAAAGTTCTCCGAAAGAACTAGACTCCATGCTGCTTAAACCAAGTCTGAAGGCGCTTCCAGCCATCTTTCGCTGCTTTTTCTCGATAAGAAGGACGGTAATCCGCAAAAAAAGCATGAGGAGCATCAGGATAGACAACAATTTGGGATTTGCTACGGCCCGAATTCAGGCGATCGCCCATCTCCTCTGCTGTTTCTAAAGGAATTCCAGTATCCTCTCCGCCATAGAGACCCAGCACTGGTGTCCTCAACTGAGCGGCAATATCAACTGGATGTTTGGGGGTACGGGGAGTGCGATCGCCCACCAAGCGTCCATACCAAGCCACGCCTGCTTTGACTTGCGGATTATGCGCGGCATATAGCCAGGTGATGCGCCCACCCCAGCAGAAACCCGTCACTCCTAAGCGCTGAGCATTACCCTTAGCTGATTTCACTGCCCAGTTTACGGTGGCATCAAGATCAGATAGCACTTGAGCATCTGGCACCTTTGCCACTACTTTACGGATCTCGTCCACGCTTCTCAGCTTCAGCACATCGCCTTGACGCACGAATAATTCAGGAGCGATCGCCACATATCCCAACTGCGCAAAGCGGCGGCAAACATCCTGCATATGCTCATGCACGCCAAAAATTTCTTGAATGACCAAGACAATAGGAAAATTTTGACCTGTGGCAGGCATGGCTCTATAAGCAGGGATATTGCCATCTGAAAACGGGATGGTCACGGCACCTGCAACCAGCCCATCGGCATCTGTCCGAATAACCTGGGCCGAAATAGGCTCTACGGCTAGGGCAAATCCAGTTGCCAAGGCAGCAGTAGTCATAAATTTACGGCGCGTAATTTTTTTCATAACCGAGCCTAAATCCCCTCACTGGACACTCATTTCTAGTGTAGAGGGTCAAAAGTTTTTGTGATTTAGCCAAGCCAGTACAACACCGGATGCCTGAGGAGCAGAAGAAATATATATAATAACTACCTATCCTAATGCTGTAATGCTGCACTCAGCACCCATGTCAGAACATCCTACTCCAACAACCAAACCCAACGTTCCCTATTTTTCCTCCGGGCCTTGCACCAAGCGCCCTGGCTGGAGTGCGACAACCTTACAAAACGCCTGCGTGGGTCGTTCCCATCGCTCTGCGGACGGCAAAGCTAAACTCGCAGAAGTGATCGATCGCTCTAAGAAAATCTTGGGTGTCCCAGCAGATTATCGGTTGGGCATTGTGCCTGCGTCCGATACAGGGGCAGTCGAAATGGCCCTGTGGTCACTGCTAGGCCCGCGTCCCGTTGACATCTTAGCCTGGGAAAGTTTTGGGCAGGAATGGGTAAAAGATGTTTTAGACGAGCTGAAGTTGCCAGATGTCAATCTAATCAAGGCTCCCTATGGCAGTTTGCCCGACTTAGGCCAAGTTGACTTTAGCCATGATGTTGTGTTCCTCTGGAACGGCACCACCTCAGGCGTGAGAGTCCCTAATGGTGATTGGATTGCTAGCGATCGCCAAGGCTTAACTATTTGCGATGCCACCTCTGCGGTCTTCGCAATGGATATCCCGTGGGATAAAATCGATGTCCTGACTTATTCCTGGCAGAAAGTCTTGGGCGGTGAAGCTCAACATGGCGTGATTGTTCTCTCTCCTCGCGCCGTCGAGCGCCTGGAAAGCTATCAACCCACCTGGCCGATCCCCAAAATCTTCCGCCTCAGCCAAAAAGGAAAGTTGATCGAAGGCATCTTTAAGGGTGACACCATCAACACCCCTTCCATGTTGTGTGTAGAAGATGCGATCGACAGCTTGAACTGGGTCGAGAGCGTGGGTGGCTTACCTGGTTTAATTCAACGCAGCGAAGCCAATCTCAGCGCGATCGCCCGTTGGGTGGAGCAACGCGATTGGGTAGACTTCTTGGCAGAAAAGCCAGAAACTCGCTCCTGTACCTCCATTTGCTTAAAAGTCGCTGACCCTTGGTTCACAGATCTCAGTTCAGATGACCAAGCTACTTTTGCCAAGAAACTCGCGAAACTTTTAGAAAAGCAAGAGGTTGCTTATGATGTCGCTCCCTATCGCGCTGCTCCTCCAGGACTGCGGATCTGGGGCGGTGCCACGGTAGAAACCTCCGATATGGAGGCACTACTGCCCTGGCTCGATTGGGCTTATGCCACTGTAAAAGCTGAATTTGCTGCCGTAGCATAACTCATTTCGCACAGCCCCATACATCGTTGCTCACTTCAACAAACTGTGTGGGGCTTTTTCTTGAGCTAATTGGGGCTTCTGCCCATCTGACGTAGAATCTCTAGATTTAGGTCTAACTTATTACCCAACCACATAGCATGGTCTGTATGATCCACCAGATCATCTCCTGTCTCAGGATGCACAAGAATATCTAACCCCTCTCGATGCAGCATCAGCCAAGGAACAACCTTATCAAACTGATCCGGTAAGAAAGCAACTTGATACATCGCTTGAGAATGAGGGCCAATTGGGCGATCGTGCCACCGTCCTAAGCGCACCTCAAAAGCAGCCAATTCTTCGCGTATCCGCGCTGCGACATCATGAGTGTCAGGAGCATAGTAGATGTGAGCATGGAATCCAGTGATTGTGGTTGCTTCTGCCATCGTTCTCAGTCCTACTGTTTAATCTTTACTCAGTATTTCACTAAGCTCGAACCTACATAATATGAACCCCCTAAATCTTTCCAACTCAGAAAGATTTAGGGGGATACGGCTCTGGCAAACTTAAAGCTCTGTACTTAAAGCTTTATTTGAAGCTTACTGTAACAATTCAAATTGTTGTTGAATCCAGTTAAATCCTCTACCAATACAACTTGAGCAGACCTGACCGTGACTCTTGCCTTGTTCATTACAGACAAGCACTTGTGCATCCTTCATCGCAAAGGATTGACCACAGAGCTGACAGAGGCTGCTTTTGGAGGGAAACTTGTTCGGTTCAATTTGGAGCTGCATAATCTTCTACCAACTTATTTATGTTTGAGTTCTGAATTCTTACTAAAAAAATCTGATCAAAATATTGATTCCACCAATCTAGGTTGGCAATTATCCATAGGCTCTCATCAGTAATACACCTCACACCACGAATGCTGTTGTTGTTCAGTATGCAGTACTGTTTTCCAAACTTCGTCTAGATAAAGACAGGATCTCCTTTACAGGATGCTGTATTGAGTATCACACTATCTGCCTTAAAGAAAGCCCCTATACTATTCTTAATACAATAATTGAGAGTTATTCAGGGCTATGGAACTAAAACACGGCCTATATGCTCTGTGCGGTTATATTGTTCCAAAACTTGTTGCGCGATCGCCTTGGCTTTACCTGCCACCGTCAACGCAATACAAGCTCCACCAAACCCCGCGCCCGTCAGCCTTGCACCGAATACACCAGGGGTTTCTTGCAAGATCGCAACCAACTGATCTAAACCCGCAATGGAGACTTCATAATCATCTCTCAAGCTCGCGTGAGAGTCGTTCATGAGTTCGCCAAACCGCTCAGCCGACACACCTTGGCGGGCTTCTAGCACTCGGTTATCTTCTGTGATCACATGACGCGCCCGTCGCTTGAGGAGTTCAGGGAGATGGGCGATCGCCTCTACATCGATGATATCTCTCAAAGCTTTTACACCTAACTGTTTCGCAGCCTCTTCGCATTCTTCCCGCCGCTGGTTATAGCCACTTCCTGCCAAAGTGCGAGGGATACCACTATCAATTACTAAAATCTCTGCGCCTGACGGAAAAGGGAGAAGTTGGCGATCGAGTGTCCGAGTATCAAGAAACAAAAGATGATCCGTATCCGCGAGACTAGAAGCCATCTGATCCATGATGCCGCACTGTACGCCTGCATACTGGCGCTCGGCTTCCTGGCCTAGTTGAGCAATGCGAACATCATCAAGATCGAGATTCAAAAGCGATCGCAGGCCTCGCAACATTGCCACTTCCAAAGCAGCACTACTTGATAACCCCGACCCCATTGGCACAGAGGAAGTGACGTAGACATTGAGCGGTGGCACGGAAACTCCCTGTTTTTCCAGCACACCAATGCAACCAAAAATATAGCTAGCAAAGCTCTCTAGGATAGAATCCGAGGCTTTCACATCGATCTGCTGTTCTAGCTCTTGCGAATAGAAATGATGTTGATCATTTGGACTCAGACCAAGATAGACAGTAGTTTTTTGAGGGATGGCGGTGGGCAACACAAAGCCGTCGTTATAGTCGGTATGTTCGCCCAGCAAATTAACTCGCCCTGGCGCACTGGCTTCAACTTTAGGTGCAGTATTAAAGATCTGTAGAAAGTCCATAGGAAAGCTTATAGTTGAGAATTCAATAAAAATGATCTATTTGAAACTCTCCCCCTTCCCTTAAAGGGAAGGGGGCTGGGGGGTTAGGTATTTAAGTAATTTCTAAGGGGAGAGGCCGCGATCGCCCCGCTACCTCTACACTGGGCCAGTTGGGCTCAAAGGTGAGGTTTTCTAAGCTGCCATCGTCGCGCAAGACAAAAGTATCCTCGATTTTGGCTCCAGGGAGACTCGGATTCCAAGCGATCGCCATATTTGTCTGGAGCCGATCATTCGTTGTGGGATTGGCTACCACCTCACGAGCCAGATATCCTGTGGTGCCACCTTGATGATGTTCGTAAATGGCCTTGGGATAGTCTTGCTCTTCGTAAGTTTGTTTCAAGGTGTCATAGATCTGAACCAAAGGCACATTGGCCTGACACTGATTTAGGGCGGCAGCTTCAATCTCACGCACTCGACGGTGTAACTCGCTCTGCTCCTTGGTCAGTGAACCAAAGCAGACAAAGCGAGTCAGGTTGGCATACAGGCCAAAGCCACGGGCACAAAACACCATCATGGCAACTCGTCCCAGCGGTTCTTGACTGGCAGTGGGGTGGCGGTAGATGGGCAAACGACGCTCTCCTGCTGCCAAAGTGAGAGCAGGATGTAACCCTCGATTCCACAGAGCTGCGGCTCCTGCACCTGCTAATTGATGTTCAGTCCAGTCAGGTTTAGCTTGGGCTAGCACCTCCGTCATCGCTTCACTAGCTAAGCGACCGACGTAACGATAGCGATCGCTTTCACTGGGTAAAAGCGTGCGTTTGTATTGAATTAAAGAAGCAGGTAAAGGCAATTCAAGGCGATCGTGAGAACCGGATGGTTTATCGCTCAGAACCTTGCCGTTGGCGGTCATTTCTCGTACAAACGATTCTCGCTGGGTGGGTTCGGCCCAAGGGCTTACGGCAAGATCATAAACTTCTTGGGCGAGATCTCCTTTGGCTGGCAACTCCTCATCCTGTAACCGTTGTGCTTCAATCGTATCTGTTAAGACCCAAGCTCCCTGCGCTGTCACCAAGACTTCGGCGACACCAGTCTCAGCGGTGAGTAGGACTGTATTCGAGCCACCCGTTGTGGCCCAAGCAAACCAGTCTGTACCTCGTAAGCAAATACCCGCTGCACCTGTTTCGCGGAGACAAGTTCGCATCCACTCTAGCTTTTGCTGACATTCCTGTTGTCTTTGAGGTAGCTCAAATCCTGAATTATTCATACGTTTGCTGGTACTCCGAGATCGATCGCGACGGCTTGGAGGTCTTTAGCTTTCTCCTCTGGCAAAGCGTCATTGGCAAACATTCCAGCCGCAAGTTCTGTGCCTGCGAGATATTTCAGCCGATCGGCAGTGCGATAAGGAGGGTAAAACTCCGCATGCAAGTGGGATTCTGGATGAGGTTGCCCATCCGTGGGAGCTTGATACCAAGCCATTAAGTAAGGAAAGGGCCGATTCCACAGACCGTCGAATTTTAGGGTCACAGTCTTAAGAGCTTTAGCTAGGCTTCTCCGTTGCTCTGGAGCCAATTCGCCCAAAGTCGGCACGGGTTGAATCGGAGCTACCCACACTTCATAGGGGTAACGCGCACAAATGGGTACAAAGGCGATCGCCCAGTCATCTCGATAGAGAACCCGCTGATCATCTTTAATTTCTTGCTGAATTAAGTCCTGCAATAACCCCCGCTGGTGCTGCTGATAATAAGCTTGCTGCTGCTCTAGCATCCGAGCGGGCACCGGGGGTACAAACGGATAAGCGTAGATCTGACCGTGGGGGTGGTGCAGCGTCACGCCTACCTCAACTCCTTTATTCTCGAAGGGGAGTACGTATTGAATTTGGGGATGATTGCCTAAAGCTTGGGTGCGATCGCCCCAAACTTGTAACAACAGATCGAGGTGATCGAGTTCTAAATTAGAAAGCGATTTACTGGGATCTTGAGTAAAGACCACCACTTCACAAGCCCCATTGGCAGGCAGGGTATCCACAATTAAATGCGGTGGATCGTGGGCCTGCACTGCCATTGAGGGAAAACGATTTTCAAACACCGCAATATCGTACTGGCCTTGCGGGAGTTCTGTCGGAAACTGGGGATTTGTGGTAGGCGCGAGTGGGTTGTATTCGGGGGGCGGCATAAAGGTACGTCCCTGACGATGGCTGGCATAAGCCACCCACTCACCCCGCAACGGATGCCAACGGAGATGAGGATTTGCCTGAATCGGTTCGTTACCAGGACTGGGAGCCTGGATGCCCGCTGCAATGGGGCATCTGCTGTACAGCGTGAGCTTCCGACCATCCGGCTTGAGGAGTTCCTGGGAGTACATGTTCTGCACTGGGCCACGGGTTTGAAACTGGTGGTGTCAGTATAGATCTATCTCCTCCAACAGCATCCCTACCTAGAGTTGCAGATGCGATCGCCTCTAGCGGAAACTTCGGCGTGCGATCGGCATAGAGTAACCCGTTGGCTTCCTGGAATGTATCGGTCAACTGCGTATAGCAAAAACCGCTAAACATCTGCACCTGATTCACAGCCGTAAGGAGAGCGCTGTATTGTTGTTGCAGCTCACAAGTGTCCGCAGAGCGAGCATAACCCCAAGCTTTGTAAGCTTCCGTATCAGCGGGACGGGTGTAAGCAATGCCACCAAACTCGGTCAGCATAATCGGCTGCCCTTGGTGCGGATAGCAGTCTAGAGTTAAGACCCGTCCACCAGGACGCTGATTGTGCAGCAGATCAGAAATTTTGATCTCTGGGCCGTAGCGCTTGGCTAATCTTTGCGGTTGGTTGTCGTAATCGTGAATCGCCAGAATATCGGTGGTGGTGCTTTCCCAACCATCATTACCAATAACGGGGCGGCTGGGGTCCAAGGTTTTAGTTAAGTAGTAGAGCGCCTGCACATAGTGCTGATGTGCCCGACTTTCGGTGAGGTTAGGCACCCCCCAAGATTCGTTGAAAGGCACCCAAGCCACAATGCAAGGATGGCTGGCATCGCGCTCAATTACTTCTGTCCACTCTTTGGTGATTCGCTCCACTGCCTTGGGCGTAAAGCGATAAGCACTGGGCATCTCTTCCCAAACTAACAGGCCCATTGCATCAGCCCAATAGAGGAAGCGAGGATCTTCAATCTTTTGATGCTTGCGAACGCCGTTAAACCCCATGAGCTTGGTCAGCTCGATGTCTTGACGTAGTGCTTCGTCGGAAGGAGGGGTCATTAAAGTATCAGTCCAGTAGCCCTGATCGAGCACCAAGCGGAGATAGTAAGGGTGCCCATTGAGCATAAAGCGATCGCGCTGAATCGAGACTGTTCGCATCGCCGTGTAGGACTTGACTTCATCTATTAGTTCACCGTGACGCCACAACTGCACCTGAGCATCAATCAGGGTTGGTTTTTCTGGACTCCAGAGTAGAGCATTCCGGTAATCATCAATACCAGGGTCAGACAATGCAATCCGACGATGGATTTCACCATTGATCACTTCGTAAACGTCATTCACGAGCAAGCGACTGTCTACGGTCAAGCGGACACTCAGACGCAAGTCATCACAAGCGTTGCCAGCAATCAGCGCTTCAAACCCAATTTCCCAGCGCTCAAAGTGGGGAGTCCAGCGGATTTTTTCTAAATAAGTTTCTGGAACCGTCTCGACCCAAACAGTTTGCCAAATGCCACTAGTGCGGGGGTACCAAATGCTGTGAGCTTCTAGGAGCCAATCTTGTTTGCCTCTAGGCTTCGCCAGGTCTTGGGGGTCATCTTGCGCCCAAACGGTAACTCGCTGCGGGCCTTCAGGACACAAAGCTGCGGTGATATCAAAACTGAAGGAAGTGTGACCGCCTTCATGTTCTCCAATGAACTGACCATTCACCCAAACGCGAGCATGGTAGTCAACCGCACCAAAATGCAGCAACACACGAGAAGGGTGAGCACTCTGAGTTGGGCTTAATTCAAAGTCACGCTCGTACCAGCAGTTGGGGTGAAATCCTGTATCACCGATACCACTGCGTTGCGATTCTGGAGCGAAGGGTACTTCAATCGTGTGGGTCCACTCGTTTACATCCGTTGGTCTTACCCACTTGCTATCGTTATCGAAAGCAAATTTCCAGGCCCCATTCAGGTTAAGCCAATTTGCACGCTGTAACTGCGGACGAGGATACCCCGTTTCAAGCTGGCGAAACATCGCGATCGCGCTGGAATCAGAGGGGGCATTGATTTCGAGGCTTCTGCCGAGTAATTTCATCAAACTTGAACCTTAGCTACTAACGAAGAATGCCCTTTGCTACCCCTGACTTAATCATCTATCAGCTTCAAAACTAAATATTTTTTGAGCTTTTATTCTTGCAAAAAAGAATTTCTAATTGTGGGGAATTTAAGGGCAGGCAAAATCAGCCAACGGCAACCCTACTCTTGCATCTGGGAAAAATACCGTCATCCCTGGCATTAACTACTTTTATCTAGGTTTGCTCAGGCTATCTATTTAAATCATACCTAATCGCAATCATTCCTGAGATAGAAGCCTGAATTTAGCTACAAAACTATCTTTGATTACCAAAGGAAAATTATTCTGACAGGGAATTAAGAATACTTATAGAGCTATTTTCTGAAATGTAAACTTAAACCAAGAGTGTAATTATGGTCACCTCTTAACATTACAAAACCTGGTGACTCTCATTCTTGCATTTACCCAATTCCTAATAAGATTTCAAACAAAAATGAGTAGTCAGGCACAAATTATTGTTGGTAATAGTCACACGGAAGGCAAAACCCGCCGTGGTTGGTTTATGGGCTATTTTGTCACACCCGACGACGACCCCCGTTCCACCTCGGCTCTAGAAGTGAAGTGGGGAACTCACGCCGCCGGGGACAGTAGGCAGGAATGGGGGGTCAACAACCAAGCCACAACACTTTCAATTTTGATCAGTGGCCGCTTTCGCTTGCAGTTCCCCGATCGCGAGGTAGTGCTGGCTCAAGAAGGGGATTACGTTCTGTGGTTGCCCGGTGTCTCTCACGGTTGGCTAGCAGAGGAAGACTCTACAGTGCTAACCGTGAGATATCCCTCTGTTCCCGAAACTTAACCCCTGTCTCCTTCCATGGAAAATAAGAACCTAACCCCCAGTCCCTTCCCTACATAGGGGAGAGCTAGAAATTCAAAGCCCCTCTCTTCGTCTGAGAGGAGGTGGGGGTTAGGTCGGCGCTTAAGGCTTTGTGAGTTTCACACTGCTGTTACTGGGGCAGAGGCGTAGGTTGACCGTGTCGTTGTTGGTGCCATTGCCAAGCATGGGTCAAGATTTGTTTCAAGTCAGCGTATTGAGGTTTCCAACCCAAGGTATTTCTAGCTTTATCGCTGCTACCCACTAAGACGGGTGGGTCACCAGGACGGCGATCGCGCTCTATTACAGGAATCTCTCTTCCAGTGACTTCACGAGCGGCTTCAATCACTTCGCGAACTGAAAATCCTAACCCATTGCCCAAATTAAAGACATCACTAGCTCCACCATTTTCTAGATACTGCAATCCCTGAACGTGAGCTTGAGCCAAGTCGCTCACATGAATGTAGTCACGGACGCAAGTACCATCCGGCGTAGGGTAATCAGTTCCCAAAATTTGAATGGCAGGTAGCTTGCCTAAAGCAGCCATCAAAACCAAAGGGATGAGATGCGTTTCAGGCTCGTGATCCTCTCCCAGTTGGCCGTTAGGATGGGCTCCAGCCGCGTTGAAGTAGCGGAAGCGAACTGACTTCAAGCTGTAAGCAGTATCGAAATCAGAGAGAATGTGCTCCACGGTCTGCTTTGTGGTGGCGTAGGGGCTGATGGGATCTTGGGGATGTTCTTCTGTGATCGGCACAAACTTAGGAATGCCATACAGAGCACAGGTCGAGGAAAACACAAATTGCTTCACAGAGGCTGCGATCATGGCCTCCAAAAGCGTGAGAGTCCCTGTAACGTTGTTGCGGTAATACTTGGCAGGATCTGTGACAGACTCACCCACGGCAATGTAGGCCGCAAAGTGCATAACTGCGGTAATGGGATAGGTAGAGAACAGATGATCGAGTAAGGCGCGATCGCTAATATCTCCTACGACCAGTTTGACCTGTAAAACTTCCTCAACAATCTCTCGATGACCATAGGAAAGGTTATCTAAAACAATAACTTCATAGCCTGCTCGTTTCAGTTCCATGACAGCATGGGAACCAATATACCCTGCGCCCCCGGTGACTAAAATCATGATTGGTATGCCTTGATATAATAAGAGGTGGATTCTTCCTAATATTTCTTCACTAGAAATACTTCACTAAAAACACTTCAAAATCAAAAGCTCAGTCTGCTTTAATTCTGAAACAGAACTTTATATCTTTTGTATCAATTTAGTGGCTTCTCAAGGGTTAGACAAAGGATAAACTTAGGACAAAACTTAAAGCCAAGTTGCAAACTCAGTTTGATTGCTTACATCACAACTAATAGCATCAATTTAGCAATTAGTAATTAATCAGATTTTGCCAGATCTTCGTATCTGACCAACGACATAAGTTAGATTGCTTAAATTTGTAAACACTGTCACAGAACCAGTTAAAACAGCAAAAACACGACCATTAAATCAGTTTGACGGCTAAAAATCTCCTAAATTACAAGTTATTTTAATACTTATCTCTCTCTGAAGATAGATTTCACATCTACCGTTGAATAGAAGCTTTCAGAAGTAATAAGGAATTATTGTGAATTAAGATTAGAGCTTTCCACCTAAATCAAACTAGGTTGATCATGACTCCACCTGACCCAGCATCAATCAATCATAGTACTAAGATGAGACCTATAAGAAAGTTATCTTCACAAGATACATCAACATCAGAATTGAAAGCTTCTAGCTTTTCTCTTTCAGATGTTGAATGGTTCTTCCCAGGTACATCTGATTTGGTTTGTTTGTCCCACTTACGGTGGGATTTTGTTTATCAACGACCGCAACATCTTTTAAGTCGTTGTGCTCAAGGACGTAGAGTCTTTTTTATTGAAGAACCCATCTTTGAATCAGGAGATGATTGGTGGCTGGAAGTTGGTAGACGCGATTGTGGCGTATCAGTGGTTGTACCCCATCTACCCAATGGCTTGAAGGCAGAAATGGTGACTGCCATGCAACAGAGCCTGATAGATGATCTGTTTGCTGAGTATGCGATCGCCAATCCGATTCTCTGGTACTACACTCCAATGGCCTTGGCTTTTACCAGTCATTTACAGGCCGCAGCAGTCGTTTATGACTGCATGGACGAACTAGCTGCTTTCAAGGGAGCCCCCCCAGCCTTACGAAAGTTCGAGGACCAGCTATTTCAACAAGCTGATTTGGTATTCACTGGGGGCCAAAGCTTGTACGAAGCGAAGCGGCATCAGCATCCCCATGCCTACGCCTTCCCTAGCAGTATTGAGGCGGAACACTTTGCCCAAGCCAGAACGCTCAACGCCGATCCAGTCGACCAAGAAGCTATTCCCCATCCTCGCCTAGGTTTCTATGGGGTTATAGACGAACGGATGAATCTGGAGCTACTAGATGGCATTGCTCAAGCCAGACCTGATTGGCATTTGGTTATTATTGGGCCTGTGGTCAAAATTGATCCAGAAATCCTGCCACGTCACCCGAACATTCACTATCTCGGTGGCAAGTCTTACCAGGAGCTACCGCAGTATCTAGCGGGATGGGATGTCGCTCTGTTGCCTTTTGCCCTCAACGAATCGACACGCTTTATCAGCCCCACCAAGACTCCAGAGTATCTAGCTGCTGGCAAGCCTGTGGTTTCCACCTCGATTCGAGATGTAGTGCGGCCCTACGGAGAGCAGAACTTAGTTCATATCGCTGATACAGCGTCTGAGTTTGTGACAGCAGCGGAAGCAGCCATGCAGCAGGCTCAAGAAGATACAGAGTGGCGGCAGCAAGTAGACACTTTCTTAGCTCAGACCTCTTGGGACAAAACTTGGGCCGCAATGTTGGAGCTAATCGAGACTGCGATCGCGAGTAAGCAGGTTGAGTCCGTAGCCAAGCCCGCAGCCGTTCTCTCCGAATCTGTTTCGGGTGGCTAGCAAGGCCAGTTCCATCACTAGTCTTCAAGCCCTAGATGCAGCTTTAGAGGACTAGATATAAAGTGACAACGATTGATTTAACACATAAGACCAATACAGACATTTACAAACCTGCGGTAATGAGTCATAGGTGCCCAGACGCACTGTGAAGACGAATGGCTCAGGTACCGAAACTAGAGCTTTTAGCCAGGATAAACATGGCAATGAAAGCTTCCAACCATTTACTAAAAGCGAGGTACTTCAATGTTCGACTACCTAATTGTGGGTGCAGGATTCTCAGGTAGCGTTCTGGCGGAGCGCTTGGCAAGTCAACTGGGCAAAAAGGTATTGGTTTGCGATCGCCGCAATCATATTGGCGGCAATGCTTACGACCATTACAACGACGCAGGCATTCTAGTACACAAGTATGGCCCTCACATCTTTCACACCAACTCTCGTGATGTATTTGAATATTTATCCAACTTCACGGAGTGGCGGCGCTATGAACACCGAGTTCTAGCCAGTGTCGATGGTCAATTAGTGCCCATGCCCATCAACTTAGACACGATCAACAAGCTGTATGGCTTAAATCTTACTTCCTTTGAACTCAATGATTTCTTTGCCTCGGTAGCAGAGCCTAAAGAATATATCCGCACCTCTGAAGATGTGGTGGTCAGTAAAGTTGGACGTGAGCTATACGAGAAGTTCTTCCGTAACTACACTCTCAAGCAGTGGGGTATCGATCCTTCGGAACTCGATAAGTCGGTTACAGCTCGCGTTCCCACCCGTACCAACAGAGACGATCGTTACTTTACGGATACCTATCAGGCAATGCCCTTGCACGGCTTCACTCGCATGTTTGAAAACATGTTGTCCCACCCCAATATCAAAGTGATGTTGAATGTGGACTACCGGGAAATCCAAAAGATGATTCCTTACAAGGAAATGATCTACTCTGGCCCCGTAGATGAGTTCTTCGATTATCGCTATGGTAAGTTACCTTACCGATCGCTTGACTTCAAGCATGAAACGCTGAATGAATCTGTGCATCAGCCCGCAGCAGTGGTTAACTATCCCAACGAGCATCTCTATACCCGTGTCACCGAGTTCAAATATCTCACGGGTCAAGAGCATACCAAGACCAGCTTGGTCTATGAGTATCCCAAGGCAGAGGGAGATCCTTACTACCCCGTCCCCCGCCCTGAGAATGCCGAACTGTATAAGCAGTACAAAGCGTTAGCCGATTCTACACCTGGAGTACATTTTGTAGGCCGATTGGCTACCTATAAGTACTACAACATGGATCAAGTAGTCGCTCAAGCTCTATCGGTCTATGCCAAGATAACAGAGCGACCCAGTTGGCATCCTGATGAGGAAAGGGTTGCTGCTCGCGTATCGGCTAAAAATCCTAGCAGCGATCGCAGAGCTGAAATCAACTTGGATCAAACCTCTCTCACTCATGCTGCCGCCAATTCGTCTACGAAAAGCGTAGAGAAAAATGGCTCCAGCAAATCCTTATCGACTAAGGCAGACTAGCGCCTGTTTTAGGGGTGGATCTTTCCTAAGTAAAGAACGAAAGATCCACCTACCCATTAACCTTTAAAACACTTTTTAGGATGGCCCAGAATAAACAAGCATGATAGTGAATATGAGGAGTGAGGAGCAATCTTCTCAAGCTGGCGTTACATCTAGCAATTCCGTAGCCAATAACGCGGATTCAGGCACTAAGTTGGAACTGTGGGCTGGCATCGAATGCACTGTAAATCGCATTGGCGATCAATACCTCGATCAACTAGAGCGCAACGGTCACATCGATCGGATTGAAGATCTAGACCTATTCGATTCCTTAGGCATTACAGCTATCCGCTATCCTGCCCTCTGGGAACGGATTGCTCCCAATGGATTGGCGCAAGCAGATTGGTCTTGGCTAGACCAACGATTAGAACGATTGGACGATTTGGGCATTCGACCCATTCTGGGTTTAGTCCATCATGGTAGTGGGCCGAGAGATACGAATCTACTTGATCCCGCGTTTCCGGAGAAGCTAGCAGAATTTGCTCATGCAGTTGCCTCTCGTTACCCCTGGATCAGCCACTACACCCCTGTCAATGAACCTCTAACAACTGCTCGCTTTAGTGGGCTTTATGGCCACTGGTATCCTCACCAGCAAACTGGACTGGCTTTCATCCAAGCATTGCTCAATCAATGCCGTGCCGTTGTGCTCTCGATGCAAGCAATTCGGCAAATTAATCCGAGTGCCCAACTGGTACAAACAGAAGACTTAGGAAAGATATTCAGCACTCCTTTACTGGCTTACCAGGCAGAATTCGAGAATAATCGTCGCTGGCTCAGTCTTGACTTGCTCTGCGGTCGAGTCGATCGTGAGCATCCGCTTTGGGAGTATCTCCGGAAGTTGGTTGGGATTAGCGAAGCTGAACTAACTTGGTTTCTTGATCATCCTTGCCCACCCGACATTATGGGCATCAACCGCTATCTCACGAGCGATCGCTTTTTGGATGAGCGGCTAGAACGTTATCCTGCTCATACCCACGGTGGCAACGGCAAGCATCAGTATGCTGACGTAGAAGCGGTACGGGTTTGCGTAGAAGGAATTTGCGATGCCCAGACCCTACTCAAAGAGGTTTGGGAACGTTACCAATTACCGATCGCGGTGACAGAGGTACACCTAGGCTGCACGAGAGAAGAACAGTTGCGCTGGCTCCAAGAAATTTGGCAGGCTGCCCAACAACTGCGAACCGATGGTGTGGATATTCGAGCCGTTACTGCTTGGTCGCTGCTAGGAGCTTACGACTGGAATAGCCTACTGACGCGATCGGACGGCTACTACGAACCTGGTGTATTTGATCTCAGATCACCTCAGCCTCGGCCCACTGCCTTAGCTCAAATGCTACGGCACTTAGCTGAAGGCAATGCATTCCATCATCCTTTGCTGTCAGTTCCCGGTTGGTGGCAACGTCCAGAACGGTTGCTGTATCCGCCTGTAAATTACACCGGAGAACCAGGAGATCAGCAGCTAGAAGATAGGAGTCAGGAATCAGGAGCCAATAGGCAGGAGTCAGAAGCCAAGCATTGGAAGCCAAGCATTGGAAGCCAAGCATTGGGAAGTGCTGAAACTTCTGCTGCCTCAACGCCACCGCTTTTGATCACGGGTGCAACTGGGACGTTAGGAAGAGCTTTTGCCCGCCTTTGTAAAGTCCGTGGCATTCCTTACCACTTGCTGTCTCGCCAGGATATGGATATTACTAATCCAGATTCTGTCGATCGCGTCATTGCAGAGCTAAAACCTTGGGCGGTGGTGAATACGGCAGGATATGTCCGAGTCGATGATGCGGAGCGAGAACCAGAGCTATGTCGGTTCATTAATACAGATGGAGCGGTAATCTTAGCGGAGGCTTGTGCGAATCATGAGGCTGCTTTTGTCACCTTCTCGTCTGATTTGGTGTTCGACGGCAACCGAGCTGAACCTTATGTCGAAAGCTGTGAAGTAGCCCCCCTGAACGTGTATGGGCACAGCAAAGCGATCGCCGAACAACGGGTACTGGCTAGCCATCCCTGTTCCTTAGTGATTCGGACTAGCGCCTTTTTTGGCCCTTGGGATGAATACAATTTTCTGGCGATCGCTCTGCGCACTCTGGCCTCCGGTCAGCCCTTTGTGGCAGCGCAAGATTCAGTGGTATCCCCAACCTATGTTCCCGATCTCGTCAATAGCACGCTAGATCTCCTGATTGATGGGGAATGTGGCATCTGGCACTTGGCGAACTCAGGGGCGATCGCTTGGTCCGAGTTAGCTCAAACTGTGGCAAATCTGGCTGGATTGGATACCGCAGCCATCGAAGCTCGTCCTACTAAGGATTTGGGCTGGACTGCTCCCCGTCCAATTTACAGCGCTCTCAGCAGTGAACGGGGTATCTTGTTGCCATCTCTAGATGACGCGATCGATCGGTATCTTTGCCAAAGAACATAGACATAACCCCTAGCCCCTTCCCTGCGTAGTCTGCTTCCCCGCAGGGGTGGGAAGGGGAAAGAGATATAACAAGGATTTGGAGCGATCGCTGATTTGGCTCGTATGTAAAAAGGAATCTAGAAAAGACCATTATTTCTGAGGCTAGGGGCTGTTAATAGAGCCAATGCTGCTACTCCTACAGCGGCGATCGCGCCCCATTTGGCGGCAGGATGCGTGGCAAACCAGGTAGAGTAGCTAGTGCGGGCTTGCTTTGTGAAGTCTCCTTTCACTTTGTCATAACCGGAAATCGGCTCGAACAAGTTATCAGGCGCATCTTCAGATTTAGGCTCTTTAGTTTGCTGCAACTGAAAGCCAACTTGGCTGACCAAAGCATCCATTAATCCAGGTGATAGGCTCTGTAAGAACAACATGGCTCGACCTGCACCCCCAACAACCAAATCACGGGTGGGATGTTCTGCTGCATACAAAATGGCGTCTGCTGCGATCTCTGGTTCATAGAACGGAGGTAGACCCTGAGGTTTAACGCCAATTTTGGTTCGAGCCTTATTGAATAGGGGCGTGTTGATTGAGGCAGGCATAATGTTGGTGACGCTAATGGGCACTTTTTCGTGCATCAGCTCCACTCGCATTGCCTCTAAAAAGCCATCAATCCCATGCTTACCAGCGGCATAAGCGCTGTGATAAGGAAAAGCCCGCTTGGCTTCTACGGAAGACACATGAATGAGCGCACCTCGGCCTTCGCGTCTAAGATGAGGTAAGGCAACCATTGCTCCATATACCTGTCCCATCAAATTCACATCCACAACGCGCTTAAACTCTTCGGGTGTGGTCTGCTCAAAGGTGGCGTAGAGGTTTACAGCTGCCACATGCACCCAAGTATCCAGCCGCCCATATAGTTGAATCGCTTTATCAGCGATCGCCTGTACCTGCTCGAACACGGTGACATCTGCTGTCACGTGGCTAGCTGTGCCGCCCAGATAGGCAATCTCTTGGATCAGCGTTCCCAACCCCTCCTCGCTCCGGGCTGCAATGATTAGCTTTGCTCCGCGTTTGGCAAACTTGAGGGCGGTTTCTCGACCAATGCCACTTGATGCGCCAACGACAACCACCACTTGTTGATCAATCGGTTTCAGTTGCATGATTCTCCTGCTAATAATCTCATCGCCATCCCATCTCCTCTTAATGGCAACAAGATGGCGCAGCGTATTCTTTGTTTGTATTCGTCATTTAAAGACAGCTTCTAGAGCCACACGTCATCCTTTGAGCTAGTCTTGAAGCTGCTTGCAGGAGAGTCATGATGAACTGAGTTTGTGACGGGCAACACCCTCGCCGATCCAATATGGCTCAGTCAGATCGTGGCATTGGCATCCATCAATGCTTTGAGGCGTTGGGCATCGCGGATGGCGTGGCCTTCCGGATCATTGTTGAAATAGACATAGACATTAATGTCCTGGGCTAAGAACGAGCGAATTTGAGCCGCCCAAGTTAGCAGTTCCGCATCGCTGTAGCCTGTACCTGCCTGACCAGAGTGCATCCGAATATAGGTCCAGGGAGCAGTGAGGCAGATGTCTAAGGGAACGGTGGGGCTAACAGGCAGGCACAGCGCCACTCCTGCCTTCTCTAAGCATCGGTAAACTTCTGGGATCAACCAGCTAGTATGGCGAAACTCCAATGTATATTGCTGCGGTGGATAAGTTTGTAGCAAGTCTAGAAACGGTTGGAGGCGATCGAGATTGAGATGCCAAGTGTGAGGAAACTGAAACAAAATCGGCCCCAGCTTTTCTTGCAGACCACTAGCCCGCTCCATCAGGCGTTCTAAGGGTTCTTCCGGGTCTTTTAGCTTTTTCATGTGAGTGAGATAGCGACTGCCCTTGACGGCAAATAGGAACTTGTCTGGAGTTTGAGTCCGCCAATGCTCAAACACCGATCGCTCTGGTAAACGATAAAAGGAGAAGTTGACTTCCACGCTAGGAAATTGCTCAGCATAGAAGGGTAACTGTTGTTCCCCAGGCATCTGTGCTGGGTAGAACAATCCCATCCAATGTTTATAGACCCAACCACTGGTGCCAATTAACAACATGAGTTTCAATCCATTCAGCTAGCTTGGCGATCGCCCACTTTCCTTTTGTTCTCTCCTATTAGACATCTCCAACCAACGAAGTATCTCTAGCGCGAGTGGTACAGATGGAATGGATTCTTGAACATGGGTGCATTCGTCTCCTTCACCCCTTACCGAAAATATACGTTATGGACCCCAAACAACTGAGTCACGAGTTGCGCGAAGGCCAAAGCCCTGATCTCGATCGCCGTCGGCAAATCATTGGCTTGTCGATGCTTGGCGCAACGATGGGACAGCTAGTTTCTCTTTATCAAACTGGCGTGATCGACCATCTGCCAGATCCCCCGGTGCCATTTTTCGATGCCGATCGCGTGGATGCATCGAACTATGCCTACAGCCGCTTCAACAGCCCCGATGGCCCCGTTATGTTGGTTAACTACGGCATTACCGCTTGGCTAGCCTCAGCAGGGGGCCAAAACCGAGCTAAGGAGACGCCCATTCTCCCGATCTCGATGGCGGTCAAGATTTTGATTGATGCTTTGGTCTCCACCGAATTAGCTCGCGAAGAGTGGAGTGAAAACAAAGCCTTTTGTGAGTACTGTCAGGTAGCTACGCTATGCTCGTTTGCTTCTTTGGCGCTAGCGATGCCCGAAGTCAGCACTGCGGTTCAAACGCTAATGGGGAATAAACAATAGGTAATAAATAAGCAGCCGTTATCCCTTAGGCAAACCAATTTATACCTTGAGTGGGTTTTCCTACAGCTATGTTGCTCCTGTGCCACTCCTGCGATAGAGGGTGAACTAACTGATTACTACTACGTTGTTTAGGTAAATCAGTGATTCAAGTGGCGATCGCTTGCTGTGTTTCGGTGCTCAAGCAGCTCTGCAATCAGGTAAGTAGCCACTTTAGTTCACCTACTGTCAACCCAATTCCTCTAGCTTTGCCTATCTTGTTTATCTACGTGAAGTTAGTTGCTGGAAGCAGGTTGACAGAATATCCGACTTGGAAAAAGGAAAGACTATGTTTCAACATATGTGGGTTGCTCAAGCAGCTATCCCTGTAGAATCCTCAACTTTGGCATTCCTTTCAGGGTCTCAGTTTTTCATTGCCCTGATTGCTGGGGTCGCGATGGCGTTTGCCTTTCAGTTGGTGCTCACCAACCTCTCTGTCGCTGCTGGTATTTCCGGGGCCGCTGATGCCCTAGACAGCGATGCCGACGGATGGGGAAAGAAAATTCGTAGAGTAGAGGCCAAAGTCGGCACTGGCACAATCTTGATCGTCAATACGGCTCTCTTTACGGCCTGTTTTCTTGCGGTCAAGCTGACGCTCATTCACGAAAGCACTCTAGGTGCGATCGTCGGTGTAGTGATTTGGTCAGTTTATTTCTTACTATTGTTCTGGACGAGTTCCCGCGCCGTGGGTTCGTTGCTAGGTGCGGTGGGAAGTACTGCCAGCTCGGGTCTGCAAGGTGTGGCAGCAACAATGGCAACAGCCTTGAGTGGTCAAGCTGCGACCAGCCAAATTGCCAATACCGTAGAAGCTTCGGTTGGAGCAGTCAGAAAAGAACTGCAATCGGTATTAGAACCCGATCGCCTGCGCGAGAACTTGCAGGATTATGTCACCAAGCTGCAACTACCTCAAGCTGACTTCAAGGATATTTCCAGTCAGGTCTTGGGGCTACTAGAGAATTCCAATCTGCAATCGGTTGCTAGCTCCGTGACCAATGCCACAACTGATGCAGCTACCAATTTAACCGCTACGCCTGATCTCCTCAGCTTGGTGCAGTCTGCCACACCAGAGGAGTTAAAAAGCGGTAAGTTACGGGAACGCTTAACCGATTTGATTGGCAATGGATTACTAGGTAACGGACAAGGCAATGGAGGCAGTCAGGAGAAGCAGGGAGGCAGTTTACGCGATCGCGCCTTGCAACTGGGTCTGGGTTCGTTAGTCTCCACCTTGGCTCGACGGGTGGATCTCTCTGATCTCGATATTGAGAAGATCACAGAGCAATTGAGTTCCTTCCAACAGAAAGTAGGAGAGCAGGCGGGCCAAGCGATCGGTGCAGTTAGCCAAGTTCGTTCTTTCTCCCCCATCCGCACTGATATCGAAAATTATTTGCTCAATTCTCCTTTTTGGTATCTCAGCCCAGAAGGTCTCGATCGCGGATTCCGAGAAGCGCTTTACGACCCCAATGCGGATGCCAGAGCGGTGCGGCAGCAATTAGAGCCAATTAACCGCAGCTACTTTGTGGAGGTGCTGACTCGTCGAGATGGCATTACGCCAGAGCAAGTGAACGATATTGCCGATGAAGTAGAAGTGATTCGGCAGGAAGTTTTGGATACGGTGCGGGCAGCAGAAGCACAGGAGCGATCGCAGGAATTGCGACAACAGGTAGAAACTTACCTCAGTTCTGCTCCCAAAGAAGCTTTGAGCGCTGAGAGAATTCAGCAAGACTTTACCGCACTCCTAGCCGACCCTGAAGCCAGCTATGAAACTCTCGGCAATCGCTTACTCCAGTTCGATCGCGATACGTTGATGCAAATGCTGATGGCGGGACGACAGGACCTCAGCCAGGAGGAAGCAGAGCAGATTCGCAGCGAACTGATGAACGTGCGCGATCGCTTCCTGAATGAATCAGAAGAGACTTGGAATCAACTGCAAAGTCAAGCCTCTGGCTTTCGGCAACAGGTAGAATCCTATCTCCGCGAGACCAATCCTGCTGACTTCACGCCAGATGCGATCCAGCAAACCTTGCAAAGACTGCTGAATGCACCGGAAGCGGGCTCTCAAGCTCTGCAAACTGGGCTAGGCCAGCTAAATCGCGATACCTTGCGGCAGGTGTTGTCGCAACGCCAAGACATCAACCCAGAACAAGTCGATCAACTCCTGGATCAATTTGAATCTGTGCGCGATCGCCTACTCCACGCTCCCCAACAGCTCACCGAGCAAGCCAGAGCCCAGGTTGATCAACTGACGAACCAGATTGCAGACTATCTACGAAATACCAACCTAGAGGAACTCGACCCCAAAGGGATTCAGCGAGATCTGCAAACCCTCTTAAACGACCCCCAGACAGGTGCCTATGTTCTGCGCCAACGGCTCTCCCAGGTTGATCGAGAAACGTTGGTGAAATTGGTCAGCCAAGGCAGCGATCTAAATGAGGAGCAGGTCAATCAAACCATTGACAAAGCCCAGGAAGCAATCCGTCAAATTGTTCGGGCTCCCCAGCGCTTAGCCACCCGCACCCGCGATCGCCTGCGAGATTTTCCCACAGAACTGTCAGATTATCTACGCCACACGAATCGCGAGGAACTGAATCCTGAAGGGATCAAGCGTGATCTACAACTGTTGATCAAACAACCACGGGCAGGGGTAGAACAGTTAGGCGATCGCTTGGGTCAAGTCGATCGTGAGACCATCGTGGCGCTCTTATCGGAACGAGAAGACATCTCCGAGGAAGACGCTAACCGCATTGTGGATCAAGTGTTGGGCCAGATCCAATCAGTGCGAGACCAGGTGACGCAGCAAGCGCAGAAAGTCCAGGATCGGGTGCAATCTCTCACCAGCAGCGTGACCGATCGCGTCCGCACCTACCTCAACGCCTTAGATCAGCCAGAACTCAACTACGAAGGCATCCAAAGGGATGTGCGGAAACTATTCGATGACCCAGAAGCAGGATTCGATGCTTTGCGCGATCGCCTCAGCCACTTCGATCGCGAGACGCTGGTCTCTATCCTCAGTTCTCGCAAAGATATTTCTGAGGAGCAAGCCAACCGGATTGTGGATCAAATCGAGTCAGCCAGAGATAACGTGCTGCATCGAGCCGAACGACTACAACAGGAAGCGGAGAAGCAGATCAAAGCCGTGAAGCATGAAGCCAAGGAACAGGCAAAAGAAGTGCAGAAAACTGTAGCAACTGCTGCCTGGTGGTTGTTTGGGACTGCCATTACCTCTGTCGCCACTGCCGCGATCGCAGGTATCCTGGCCTCCAGTGGTTTTAACTTTCCAGGCTAGATAAATTCATAGCCCCTCTCCGTGTCGGAGAGGGGTTTGGGAGAGGTTCTGAAGGATAGAAAGCGATCGCAACATTACAGATTTTCTAGCCCTTCATCCTTAAAGACTATATTTTGTTTCGTAGCAAAGCCATTGAGAATCAAGTTCCGTAACGTTGACACTTCCTCGTCTATACTTTGCGCGTTGTCTTCATACTTCGTTGCGGCTTTATATAAATGTAGCTTTTCCATCCGTTTGGCGATTTGGCGGGAGAGCGTCACTTTCTCTTCTAACGCTCGCACAGCCGACCATAAAGCATTTTCTATATTCTGAGTTTGTTCAGATAAAAAGACATCAGCCGTAAAAGCATGTCCTACATGGCAACGAAACCGAAGTAAATCCCCATTGCCGATCTGCCAGATACTGCCGTTACACTCAGGACAGCTATAGGTTGTGCGAGTTCCAATTTTCTCAACATTGTCCAGAAACTCCTGGGTATTCATCTGCTGTTCAGCAATGTTAGATTCAAATTCTATTTCTTGAGTAACCGGGTACGCTTTCTCCGCCGCCGCTGGTTCTTTCGTCAAAGACACCAACAACTCTGCAATCCCTGTCAATTTTAGGCAGTGGTCTACCTTGGCATACCTCAGCGCACTGTTAGGCATGCTAGAATATTCTGCTTCCAGCGGGTCTTGTACGACTGTCACTCCACCCCGTTTTTTGACTGCTTGTAAACCTACAGTGCCATCATCTAAATAGCCCGTGAGCACCACCCCAACCACTCTAGGGCCATAGGCGCGAGCGGCGGAACGAAACAAGGCATCGATCGCGGGTCTAAATCGATTCTCTTGCGGTCCCCGCACTATCCGCATGTATCCTTGACTAACCAACAAATGGTGATCAGGCGGAGCGATGTAAATTCGCCCTTTTTGAATTTCCTCGCCATCTTGAGGATGAGTGACCGAGAAGTTACTAATATCTGAAAGAATTCGTGGCAGCAAACTAGGTGCATTAGGTGCAATATGCTGAACAATAAAGATGACAGCATTGAATTCATCAGGTAGGCTGGTCACAATTTTGCTGAGTGCTTTAAGGCCACCTGCCGAAGCCCCAATTACAATGATGTCATGTCCAGACATAGATGCTTTTAATTACTGTTAATTCACACTACCTCATTCTAGCTTTTCAAGGTCTCCTAACTATTCCGGGCGGGAGTTGACGTTTTGGGTTTCAAAACTAGCGCGATCGCTGTAATCAAAGCATCTGGCTCAATCGGTTTAGCCAGATGTTGTTGAAAGCCAGCGAGTAATGCTTCTTGGCAATTATCTTCGGTGGCATAAGCAGTGAGAGCGATCGCAGGGATATCCCGATTCCGCAGAGAAGCTGAGCGAAGCTTTCGAATTAAAGCATAGCCATCCATTTCTTGCATGCCAATATCGCTCACCAACACATCCACAGTAGACTTGCTCAAAACTTCCAAGGCAGCTTTACCAGAATTAACAGCGGTGACGGTTGCCCCAGCAGCTTCCAAAGCAAAGGTAATGAATTGCAAGGTAAAGGGTTCATCATCCACCACCAGTACTTGGGTTCCTGACAAGTGATAGTGCTGATGGGTCGGCATCGTCGCAGGTGTAGAAGCAGAAGCATTAGGGCTGAGAGGATTGGGACTCAGAGAATTGGGGCTTAGGGGAAGTCGCACAGTAAACGTTGCCCCTTGGCCCTCTCCAGTGCTATCGGCTGTAATCGTTCCGCCATGTGCTTCTATCAGTTGCTGGGAGATCGAAAGCCCTAATCCTAAACCCCCAAATTGCCGCGTAATCGAGCTGTCTTGCTGACGAAACCGATTAAACACAAACGGTAAGAACTCAGGATGAATTCCTAGACCCGTGTCGGCCACTGTAATTTGAGCATACTGTTCAACCTGTTCTAGCTCTACTCGAATCTGGCCATTGCGGGGTGTGAATTTGATGGCATTCGCAAGCAGATTCCAAAATACTTGCTGTAATCTGCCAGCATCCCCCATAACTTGCCCTTCCAGTGAGTTCAGCCTTGTCTCAACCTGGATAGATTTTGCCTCGACAGACAAACGAACGGTTTCTAAGGCAGCAGTAATTGGGACGTTGAGCGGTACAGCAGCTAGATTCAGGGTCAATTTACCTTGAACAATCCGGGAAAGATCCAGCAAATCGTCTACCAGTTGAGCTTGGCGTTTTGCGTTCTGCTCAATCGCATCTAGCGCCTCTTGTCGCTTAGTCTCAGGTAGTCTCTTGGTTCGCAGCATCTTAGACCAGCCCAAAATTGGGGTCAGCGGCGTTCTCAGTTCATGAGAGAGCATAGCCAAAAACTCATCTTTGGTACGATTGGCGGCTTCTGCCTCATTCCGCGCGGCTTGCTCTTGTTGTAATAACTGCTCTCGTTCTTGGTCTAGGCGCTTGCGATCGCTAATATCCCGCTGAATGGCGACAAAATGAGTCATCACTTGCTCAGCATCGCGAATGGGGGTGATGTTCCACTCGACGTAATACTCACTGCCATCCTTGTGATAGTTGATGGCCTCGCCATGAAAGGGTTCCCCCTCCACAAGATGCTGTCGTAAATCATTCAACAATTCGCGATCGGTGTCTGGGCCTTGTAGCAAACGAGGACTTTGGCCCAAAACTTCTTCACTCGTATAGCCCGTCATTTCAGTGAAGGCTGGATTCACATAGACAATTTCTGGCCCTGGAAGATCTATATCTGCCGTAGTAATAATGATCGAGTCCCTAGATTGCTGTACAGCAGACAGCAAGAGCCGAATCGCTTCCTCAGCAACTTGCAAATCTCGTAATGATGCAGTCAGCTTCCCTAAGGACTCTGTTAAGCGGCTTTTTTGCGGTAATGGCAGTTGGCTGGCATTCTGCTCCAGTTCTGCCACCCGCTGCTGCACATCTTGAATCTGTTCAATAAACTCGTCCCCGTTCACGTAATCCCTTCACCGCGCAGCTTCAACTTCTATTGTGAAGGGTTAAACGGATGAAAGCATTTATACTCAGGGGGATTTAAGCAATTCTTAAGCCCCCAATAGCTCTAACTTGGGGGACTTTTCAAAGCTTTGCTCAAAGCTTGCGTCTAGTTTGAGACCTCTGCCAGCTCAATCACACGGCCTTCCCAGTCTTTGACTAAAAAGTTTAGCGGTTTTTCGCGACGGATTTTGTGCTTGATGCCCCGCGTTTGTACCCGCATCAGCACTTGCTCTAAACAGTCGCGATCGAAGCAGACGTGACGTTGGCGATCTTTCTGACCAAAACTGGCCCCAGAAATGACATGAACCTGGGTATTTTTCTTCAGTTGGTACCACAGGCCATCGGTACCACTCACGCTACGGGTAGCTGTGGCTGGGCCACCTAAACTGGGGGACATATACAACGGGTCAATGCTGGTCGCACCCAAAGTCTGCTCATAGTTGTAGTAGTAATGCAATGGCACCTCGGCAGCCGCCAACCCCAGCACCCCTTCATAGAACTGACGAGCGAACTCTAGGTCAGACACCATGATGGTGTGTACTTTTGGGGCACTGGTGAGAAACATCCACATGGCACCCGCATAAGCGGCCAAGAGCAAAACCATAATTCCTTGCGTTGACAAGAGGCTGTCTAACGGCAAGGCTGGGAAAAAAGCTCCCATTAAAGGCTGAGATAGGAAAGGCATCACACTCAATGCTAGAACCATGAATTAAGTGAGGGACTTAAGCCAATTGAACAGAATTCTAGAGATGGTGGCTGATACACATCGCCTAGTAATCTTAGTCTATCAAGCTAAACCTAAGCTTATCTAAACTTCAAAAAAGGCTGACTTGTGCAAGATAGTCGATCGAACACTCTGGGCTACTCTGAACATCTTTAACCAAAAAGAGTTTTAATTGTGGAAAACCGTAGATTATAGTAAGAGGCATTCCGATTGACGCTTAGCCAGTCAGTGACTGAAAATCGTGCAAATTCCTACGTTTCCTGAAAGCAATCATCCGATTGTCCAATCGCTCTTTCACCATAGCGATCAGGAGTTGTTGACGCTTTTTCAGCGCCATCCTGATTCGGGGCGATACTTTACGGCTATTTTTTGTCGCTACAGCCCGATTGTTTACACCTTGATTCGGCACTCGGCGCGATCGCCTGTGCAAGCTGACTATTTATTTGCCATCACCTGGCGGCACGTTTTTCATGAACTGGGCGGTCTAGATTTGCGATCGAGCCAGCTCTCGAACATTGAAAACCTGACATTGCAAAATTGGCTGATTAATATGACAGCCTTTTGCATCAACCAAGCCGAGTTGCCTCCGGTCGAATCGGTGCATTATTCTTTGCAAGGAGCTTCACCGCCCCTGTGGTGCTACATTGAGCAGGCGCTAGACCAGTTGCCGCCAGTACTACGGCTGATGATTTTGATGGCTCAGACCTTTCACTGGAGTGAAACTCGAATTTCGGCGTACTTGCAGGCGGAAGGGGAAGCGATTTCGCCCGCAGAAGTCAAAGTACGGTTGCAGGAAGGCTACAAGCTCCTAGAAGAGGCTCTCCCGGAAGATATTTGTGAAATTTATCTAGGTGGGAATACTAAGGATCGAACCGATGGGTTCGACTTCAGTTCAATCACACTGGAGCCTAGTGTTGAGTAGAAATCTTGTGCAGGATTTAGTTGCCCTGAGCCAGCTCTACTTAACTAGGTATCTGTGATTCCATCAAGCTTGGTTGTGAGGAAATCGTCATGAGTCGCCGTTTATTAACAGTCATTCTTGCGTCCGCATCGTTGTTGACGGCAACAGGTACAACTTGCCTGCTTTACCCTACTAGGGCCAGTGCTGCCAGCTTAAACGAGCAGTTGAATATCCCCGTCAATAATGGGACTCAAGGCGAGTTGAGAGATGAAGCCGATCGCCTAGTTCGGATTGGTGGGCAGTACGAACAGCAGGGGTCGCTGGAAAAAGCGATCGCCTCTTGGCAACAAGCGGTGAAGCTCTACCAACGCATTGGCGATGTAGCGGCGACTGGCCTCACCTACGACTTTATTGGCCTGACCTATGCCCAACTTGGGCGAATTCGAGAAGCAGAGGATGCCCTGCGTCGGCGTTTAGCGATTGCCCGTGACAACCGTGACTTCAAGGGCGAAATCTACGGCCTCAACAATGTCGGAAGCGTGCTATTGCAACGGGGTGCCCCACAAGCGGCAGCGGCCACCTTTAACGAAGCTCTGACGATCGCACGCAATATCAATAGCTTGGAAGGCCAAGGCTTGTCTCTGAGCAATTTGGGCGTGGCAGCCGTCGCTAGTGGCAACTACAACCAAGGCATTAAGCAACTGGAATCGGCGCTAATTTACCGAAGACAGGCGGGTGATCCGATTGGTGAAGCTAGCACCTATAACAATTTAGGTAATGCTTACCGAGGAGCAAAGCGTTATCAAGATGCTGCCAATGCCTATGGGGTAGCTCTACGCCTAGCTCGTACCAGTCGCGATCGCGTTAACCAACTCCGCGCTATTGATGGCTTAGTCGCGTCCTATCGGCCTTTGGGCAACTACGCCCGTGCTTTGGAGTTACTCGATCAGCGCCTGATTCTGACTCAAGAACAAAGCAACCTCCGTCAACAACTCACCACGTTGCGATCGCTAGCCGAAATTTATCAAGCTGCTGGCAATCGTGAAACAGCTCGCAATTTTTACCAAAGAGCGATCGTCGTGGCACGGGCACTAGAAGATAGCCGCAGTGAGACGTTGCTTCTCGACCAACTCCGCCGCCTTTAGCAAGATGCAAAAGCTTACGATAACCCGACCTGACGACTGGCATCTGCATCTACGCGACGGTGCGGCGCTGAAAGCGGTTCTGCCCCATACAGTGCGTCAGTTTGCCCGTGCGATCATTATGCCGAACTTGAAGCCTCCGGTGCGCTCCGTGGCTGATGCTGCGGCCTATCGCGATCGCATCCTTGCCGCTATTCCGGCGGGCCAACAGTTTGAGCCGCTGATGACACTCTATCTCACGGACAACACCAGCCCCGAAGAAATTATTGCGGCCAAAGCATCTCAGTTTGTCAAAGCGGTCAAGTACTACCCAGCGGGTGCAACGACCAATTCGGACTTGGGTGTGACAGATATTCGTAAGTGCGATCGCGTCTTTGAAGCGATGCAGCAGGTAGACATGCCTTTACTCCTGCATGGGGAAGTGACCGATCAAGATGTTGATATGTTCGATCGCGAGAGAGTATTTATCGAGCGACATTTAATCCCTCTCAAGCAGCGATTCCCTAACTTGCGCGTGGTGCTGGAGCACGTTACCACCTCGGATGCCGTGCAGTATGTCCTGTCTGCTCACAATATTGCTGCAACGATCACGCCACAACATCTGTTATTTAACCGCAACATCCTATTTCAAGGTGGCATTCGCCCCCATTTCTATTGCCTGCCAGTTTTGAAACGGGAGGAGCATCGCTTGGCACTTTTGCAAGCGGCAACCTCAGGCAATCCTAAGTTTTTTCTTGGCACTGATAGCGCCCCCCATCCCCGCGATAGCAAAGAAACTTCCTGTGGCTGTGCGGGTTGCTATTCGGCGCTGCACGCAATGGAGTTATATGCAGAAGCGTTTGAGAGTGTTGATGCACTAGATAAGCTTGAAGCATTCGCCAGCTTCTATGGACCAGATTTTTATCAACTTCCACGCAATAGCGAACAGATTACTTTAACCAGAACCACCTGGCGCGTTCCCGATGAGGTTCCATTTACTGAATCCGCGCTCGTGCCATTACGGGCAGGTCAAGAGATGACTTGGCAAATGGTGTAACAGAAGCATGATCTTCACTCCTCAGCCAACTTTTCGCTGTCTTTAGACCTTTTCCCACTCCTCTAAAATTGGGCGATTCTTCTTAAGGGATGCTTCGCGATCGACTACTGGCACCGAAAATCAGCGATCGCTTCCATTCCGCACAATGAAACAACTTGGTCGTATTCAAAGCCTCTTCTAAACTAGAGGTCCAAAACCTGCATGATGACTTGATTAAACCTGTGGTTGGTCTACTAGGAGATGTGGTGCAAATTCGTGATGGACAAATCCTGATCAATGGCAAGGTCATTGCAAAACCTTAAAGCGGTTGCCGTTTGAGTAAGCCACACAGCTACCAGCTTAAAAGTTTAGTGCTCGCGTTTCCCTGTGGCTTACCAATCCGAGAATCGCTGTATGTGAAGGAAGAAGCGACCTACAACTACGGACCTGTAACGGTTCCTCAGGGTCAATATTCCCCATCACCTGCCACAACTTAGCTTACCTTTGCATTATCCCGATCAACTCTCGGTGGTCGGTGAGCATGAGCATTGTTATGCTGCGCTCACTATCAATTAAACAATCCTATAAATATAAAACCAAAACCAATAAGCAGCAACTCACATATTAAATAATATATCGCTTGTCGATGCTTGGTAAAAGAGTAACAATTCCTTGATAGTAAACTCCTGCTGAAGTATTCACTACCGCTGAGAGCGAAGTTATACCCACAAAAAGCCAATGATTTGAAAACCTAGTAAAGGTATTTCAGAACAGCATTAAGTACTGCAAATACACCGAAGTAAACGATCCAGCTTTGAAGAAATATAGCAGTTGAATGCCTGAACATCTGATTTAACGCAAGGACAACCAAGATTTGCCAGAGATGATACTGTAACTCTTGTGATTTCGGTCTTAGATACTTTGCTGATAAATTCTTATCTGTGCTTAAAGAGCAACCCGCATGAAAGTAGCAACCAGAGTAGAAGCAAAGCAGCAAGGCTAAAACGCTACTCTGGTTATCAATGCAGCAAAATTGACCCATAAGGGTTATTGCCATCTAATTAATGAACGATTTACGATTTTTACAAGAATTTATGGAAGTTAAAAGCATTTTTCGGTGAACAATAATCCTCCAAATAGAATGGAGGGGCTTTTCCAAACTTATAGGAATAACACCATGATCGATAGTACAGGTGCTCCAGAAAGTCCGTCTACTCAATATAACTTACCGGGCATAAGTGATAAATCACATAATATTATATTCCCTCAAGTAGAGCCTGGTGCAAGTGCTTGGTTCCGCTGTCCTACTCCAACTGTTGTTTCTTACGAAAGAGTTACCAAACGACTTAAAGGCAAAATTGACTCATACCCTAAGATTGGTTCACCGGAAGAACAAAAAGAGCTTGAAGAAGTTCGTCAGTTTGCCGCAAATGCTGAAGACCCTAAGGCTCTTGACCAGAACTCTCTAAGTGCTTTCTTAATGGAACCCCTTTATGTATCTCCTCCACCTGCCGGGGCTGTTCTAAATAAACGCCCAAACATCGATCCTATTATTTGTAACGGGCTAGAGTTAGCATACCTGTTCCAATCAGAGACTCCTGGAATATGGCATCGCCATGTTCTAAACTTTATCCTTGCTCCAAGTACGGAGTTAGGCTTAAGGCTATCACCTCCTCGTCATGCTCTCATCTGGGCTACGCTTGACGTAGCGATCCATAGCGCTCTCATGGCTGCATGGCATTACAAGTGGGTAGCCGTAGAAGCAGATGGGACAGAGCTTAACCGGGTTGCATTCCGTCGCCGTCCTACTGAAGCTGACCCAAACTTAGAGATTGTCTATGATCGTGAAGTGGATTTTGAGAAAGATGGCAGTCTAAAAAGAGGAAATCTAAGAACACAACCGAAACCTTCTCCAGGAACTCCCCGCCATCCTGCTTACCCTTCTGGGCATAGCACCTATGCGGCAGCAGCAAGTTATGTACTTGGCTGCTTACTACCAGAGTTCAAAGAGGATTTTGATAAGCTTGCTGACAACATCGGTGAAGCCCGCATATGGGGTGGGGTTCACTGGCGTAGTGATCACGATTTTGGTTTGCTTGTAGGCAGAACCGTAGGAGAACTGGTAATAGACCAGCTTAATAAGTCCGGGATCGTGGTGTGTCCAGAGCCAAATCTAGATGTACCAGAGCGAGACAACTTAGAGGCAGCAGCTAAACAGTTTGATAGCAACTGCGGAAAAGCTGATAATAACTTCTGTAGCGGTGTAGATTGCCCAACACAGCCTGAAGTTTTTCAGAACTTCTAAAGAGCTTCTACAAGCTCAGTAACTTTCCCTCCCCGTTAACTCTTCAGGCAGAAAGGCTAACGAGGAGGAAAAGTTATATAAATAATAATTGAATCGGATGGCTTCTTGGTCGCTACCGAGTCGAGTGGTTTCATCTAGAGCAAAGCCGATCGAGTTTGCTTGGGACCAGCGATCGGGGCAATCTGTACTAAGCCTCGGTCAGGACGGAGGGTGGTGATCGTCATAGGTACAGGTAAGTCTTGCAGCATGACTTCAGCGCCACCTGCCAGCGATCGCGGCTGCGTATGACCAATCACTTCATAGGTGATGGTAGTGCCCGTATTGTTTCTCAACATCACATCGACTCTGCCGTTGAGCGGCATCACTGTAGCGATCGCTTCCATTCCCCACAACGAAAAAATTAGTTGTATTCAAAGCCTCTTCTAAGCCAGAGGCCCAAAACCTGCATGATGACTTAACTAGACGTGTGGTTGGTCTACCAGAAGATGTGGTGCAAGTTCATGATAGACAGACCTTTATCAAGGACAAAGTCATTGCAGAACCTTATGTCAAGGAAGAACCTTATGTCGTGCCCTTGGGTTACAACCATTAGCCTCTAGGGGCATACATTATAACTAAAACACCCAACAACACAATCCAACCACCCAAAAGGTCAAATCTATCAGGGCTGATGCGATCAACCAACCAACCCCACAGAATAGACAGTGCAACAAAAACACCGCCGTATGCTGCATAAGCACGCCCAAAATGAGTTGGCTGTAGAGTTGGCACCGCACCATATATACCCAGGATTGCAACTCCAATCACAGCTAGCCAGATACTTTTGCCTTCCCGAAGTGCCAGCCAAACTAAATATCCACCGCCAATTTCACAAAATCCAGCAAGGACGAAAAAGAACATGGACTGAATCACTTTGTTCATCTCTTGACAAGTCAGCCTCAACATTCTCCCTCATCGAAGAAGCTGTAAGTTAGCAATGATTAGAAGTACACGATGAACCGCAACCCTCTTTGGCATCAAACCCAAACACCGAGCTTTAGTTGGACTTTAGGCCAACTCGAACCGTCAGACCAGGCTGGTAAATGCGGTTGGCTCTTTCGTAGGTTTGGTCGGTGAGATTTTCGAGAAAAGCAGTCAAGGCCAATCTGCGAGTAATAGGAACTTGTAAACCGAGATCTAGCCGCAACCAAGCTGGAGAAAAATCTTCAATTGTGTCGCCCGGAGTGTTGAAAAAAGCCCGTCGTGCTCCACTGAAATAGTTAGCGTACAAATTGACTTGCCAACCCGCAGACTCATAGCCAATGCCTAATTGTCCAACTGAGTAAGGCACAAGCCCTAACTGTAGCCCTCGCTCTGGCCCCGTTCGAATTGCTGCATCTGTATAGGTGTAGTTAACGAAACTGGACCACTGGGGTGCAATTTGCCAGCGTAGGGCAGCTTCTAAACCATTGGTGTTGACCAAGCCAATGTTCTCCCAGCGGCCTGCCCGGATGCCTAAGCGATTGTCTAAGCGACTACCGAAATAGGTCAATTGTGCCTTCAGGTCTTCAGCAAGTGCTAAATCAACGCCAGCAGTCCAAGCAGAACCCGTCTCAGGGTCTAGGTTAGGGTTGGGTAGCCAATTGTGGACTGTATCAAACACATAGAGCTGATCAAGCCCTGGATTTCGCTGCACCGAGACCCAACTACCCCGCATCGCCACCGTTGGAGTAATCTCCCAGCGACCTCCTAAACTTGGGTTGAGATAGCTGCCGAATTGCGTATTGAAGTTCTGGCGGAGGCCAAGTTCTACTTGTAGGTTTTGGTTCAGCTTCCAGGTGTTGAGGGCAAATAGCGCCGTATGGAAGCGATCGCGATCTTCGGTGCCATTTAAAGCAACCAACTGGGGCACATTGCTTTCTACCTCTCCTTTTAACAAGGAGTTTTGCACGTGAAATCCCCAGCGTAAGTTATGGTTGGAGCTGGTTTGCCAGTTATGCTCAACTCTGCCATTTAGGGTACGCGAATCAAGGCTGCCTGTGCGATATCGAGTTTGTTGCGTGGGGCCGTAGGTGCTGAAGTAGTCTTGGTTAAAGGAGAGGGTAGTATTCAAAGTGGAGTCTTCGCCTTCCCCCAGTTTGGCTTGCCAAGACAGCCCCGCGTTTAGCAGATCATGATCGAGGCGATCGCGCTGTAAGGGAAACCCAAAGTAGAGTAATCCGCGCCGACTGGTACTTTTAGTAACATCCAAACTGAACGAGTTGCGATCGCTCAGGTCAAAGCTGACTTTGCCATAATAACTGTCTACTGCGGTGTCACCATTAAATAAACGACCATCTGGTCCTCGGTTAGCAGCTCCGACAGGGACTCGATAGTTATTTTGAGCCTCAAAGTTTTGGTAGCTAAAGATATAATTTACATCCCCAACAGAACCGCTTAGTTGACCTTGAGCATTTGATTGGTCATAAGAGCCAAACTGAACTAAGCCACCGAATCGAGCCGGGGCATCTTCACCCTCTTTAGTGACAATATTCACAACTCCGCCAAAGGCTTCCGATCCATACAGCGTCGCTGAAGTGCCACTAGACAACTCAACCTGCTCAATGGCTCCGGCAGGGATGCTGTTGAGGTCAGTACTGCCGTGGTAAGTATTGATATTGCTACCGATCGGTTTGCCGTTTAGGAGAAAGACAGATTGGTTAATCGATGCCCCTCTGTAATAAGTGCCTGTGTGAATATCAGCTCCAAATCCAGCATCGTTGACCGCAAAGCCTGGTAATCCTCGGAGAATTTCCGCAGCACTATCAGCTCCTTGCCGAAAAATTTCTTCTTCTTCAATCGTGTAAATAGGAGTAGAAGTTAGCTCTGGTTCCTCGTCCTCAACGACAATGCGAATCACTTCGTCTTCCGAGTCGGATGATTGAGGAGAGTCTGCAAGTTGTAGGATGTTTTTCTCAACAACTGGAATGAGTTGGCTCGCAGGCTCAGACGTTGGCAGCAATCCCTCGGCTTGGGTAATTGGTAGAGAGATTTCTTGGAGATCTGGGACAGAGGCGATCGCAGGCTGTAAAAGATTGACTAAAATCAAGCTCCCAACTGCCACATTAAAGCTAGATCGCACGATAGAGGGTTTCATAGAAAAATTACTAAAACACTGCTCACACCAGTCCACTCCTCTCTAAGGAAGCGTGTAAAAATAAGTTGAGCAATTAAGCAGCTTTTCTGGGGCTGATTTGATAGTTCCAATCTCCATGAAACCGTTTGCGCCGAATCGCAATCGCGTTAAACTCTTCATCCGTTACTTTAATGCCCGTTTTGTATCGCTTTTCATCGAGTTGAGCATGAACTTCTAAGCCTTGCTCTGTCGTAGTGCTTCCAATCAGGTTGATGATGACTTGCAAACTCGTTAAAGGTCTACCTCGCCAGTTTTGCGTGATATGGCAGAACAGTCGATGCTCAATCTTGTTCCATTTGCTCGTACCTGGTGGGAAATGGCACAGGTGAACCGTTAAACCCATCTCATCAGCGAACTCTTGGAGTTTCAACTTCCACAAGCGATTGCGGTAGCCATTGCTGCCCCCACAGTCTGCCGTGATTAATAAATGCTTACTACGCGGATAAAGCAGTTGCCCCATGTCTAACCACCAGTGACGAATGGACTCAACGGCAAATTCAGCCGTGTCATGGTCAATGCCGACGCTCACCCAACCCTGGTTCAAAGCCAAGTCATAGATGCCATAGGGAATTGCTTTGCCCAATGTCTTGTCAGCAAAGTCATGGACATTGACCTCCACAGGCTCTCCCTTTGGTTCCCACTCTCGCCCAGGATGATGGAAATTGCCCACCAGTTCCTTGTTCTTGGTATCGATTGAAATCACAGGGCGATGCAACTGTTGAAACTGCTCAACCGTGGTTGCGATGTGCTCAAACTGGGCATCACGGTCGGGATGATCTTTGCCTTCGCGAGTTTTGCGATTGCTTTGCAAGCTGTAGTCCATTGACTTGAGCAGGGTATAAACGGTCTTAGCGCTGACTTGATGTCCCTGTCTTTGAAGTTCCTGTGCTAATTTGTTCACACTTTTACAGGTCCATCGCAGTGCCGAAGTCGGGTCTCCTCGAGTCGTCGGTTCAACCAGGTCATCGAGACGCTTGATTAATGTCTCATCGCGCTCTTCGACTCGCTTACGTCCTCCTCCTGGTTTACGAATCGAACCTGTGACAATCGTTTCCTCAGTCGCTTCTAGAGTTCTTTGTCCCGATGTAATCGTATTGCGGCTCAGTCCTGTTGCCTTTGATAGTGCACTCACACCACCATGCCCCAAACTTCGTGCTTCAATTGCTGCCCAGATGCGTCGTGTTTGCTCATTCAAATAAGGAGCAAATGCCTCGTACTTGAAGCGAATTTGTTCAACAACATCCGCTGCGATCATGCTGCTCATAATAACCCTACAGTTCAAGCTTAGTTGCTCTGTTGAGGTAGGTCATGAAGTCAGGAAAAAGCTCAACTTATTTTTACAAGCTGCCTCACTTGGGTTGCCGTAGTAGGGAATCAAGTGTAAGTCGATAGCAATGCGATGCTGCCTTCTACAAATCTTGGGTGGAATTCGGCTTTGCAGAGCTGCATTGAGTTGGCTTTCCAGGGTTGCCATCTCATCCAATTTGTCCAAGTGATAGCGGATACCATTACCACTGGGTGTACCTTGCAAGCGTTGAGCCGTGTGTTCGATGCTATCGCCTCGGCTGGCAGCCCGCAGCAGGATCTCGAATAGGTCTTGGGGGGTGTATCCGCCTTTCATGTTCAGTGGAACAGACTCGAGTAGACAATCAAGGGCAGCTTCCAGTGTCCCTTCATCGGTCAGAGCGGGAGCAGGAGATAATGAAGATGGGTAGGTCGTCATGGCTTGATCTAATGCTTTTAGCCTGACCCTACCCCTTTCCTAGAGAATTTGCGATCTACTGAGATTGTTTGGCAGTTAGGCGCTGTGACGGTTAAAGACGTACATGAACAGATTCTGACTGATCCAGACCGAGAACTAGCCTACGCTTCTGTAACAACTGTGTTGAAGCGCCTCACTCAAAAAGGTTGGTTAGTCTGCGATAAACAAGGCCGCAGCTTCATTTGGAAACCGCTAATCTCGCAACCACAAGCGCAAGCACTCCGGGCGTATGAGCAATTGAACCAATTTTTAGCAGTTGGGAATCCTGATATTGTGGCTGCTTTTGCCGATCGCCTAGATCAAGCGAGTTTAGAGCAGCTAGAGGCGATCGCTCAGCAGTTGCGTAACCTGCGCCAAAAGCGGGAGGAGCAGTAATGCATTGGATCATGTGGTTGAGTGCTTTAGGGTTAGCTTGGAGTTGGCGTTGTATGCGGTTGGAACCAAATCATAATTGGAATCAGCGCTGGCAGCGAACCCTGAAGTTGTTTCTCTTGCCACCATTGTTTTTGTTGACAACCGCGACCGCCATCTGTTGCATGGAACTGCAAACGGGCGTGGCTCAGTATTGGTTTGATGGGTTGAGCCTTAGCGCCGCGATCGGCTTTTTGGTATGTGCGGGTGTTCTGAGTTTGAAACTGCTGATAGAGGTTTGGCAGTCAATGGCTCAAATTCATACTTGCAAGCAACTGCAACTCAATGGGCAGTTGGGCCGCCTACTGAACAGTCCGATTCCTTACGCTGCTCAAGTGGGCCTGTGGCAACCTGAGTTGGTAGTGAGTCAAGGTCTGTTAGATATCCTCTCTCCTGCACATTTAGAAGCTGTCTTGGCTCACGAGGAGGCCCATAGGGTATATCGAGATACCTTTTGGTTCTTGCTCCTGGGTTGGTTGCGTCGGCTGACAGTTTGGTTGCCTCAAACTGAGGTGCTTTGGCAAGAGTTGTTGCTTCTGCGAGAACTACGGGCCGATCGCTGGGCAGCTCAACGAGTTGACTACTTATTATTAACAGAATCCTTGCTACTCATGGTCAAGGCTCCAACGACAATGTTTGATTCGAGTTCTGTTGCCTTTAGTAGTGCTGCTGCACCAGAGCGCCTGATTCAAAGAGTAGAAGCATTGCTCACAGAGGCAGATTCAATTCAGCCTTCAACTCCACAGGCTTGGGCTTGGCTACTACTGGTGCTGTTGCCCCTCATCACTATTTCCTTTCATTACCTAAGTCATGAGATCTACTGCCTATTTCTCAGGTAGAGATATATTTTCTCATTCAGACTTTTGAGCAAATTTTTATGGGATTAATGTCTTGGGTGATTTCAAGATCATGAGAAAGCGATCGCCCTCCTTTTCAGGAAAAGCGATCGCTCAGAACATCATTAAACTGGAATTGTTGAAGCTATTTAAGCGTGTTCCCACATTTGGCGAATCTTGCCAGGTAGAAACTCCGCAATCTCCTTAACTCGATCTTCCGAAAGCTCATCTTTAGCAGCTGAGAAGACGGCTGCAATCACAGTTTCTTCATCGGTACGAGCTGGGAGACCCGCTTCCTGCCGAATGCGGAAGAGGAATGTATCTTCTTTGATGATTAAAGGAGGACGCACACGACTGAGGAAGCGCACCAAGGGATTGGTGTCAATCCATAGATCAGCTACTTCGTTTTGCAATGCTCTTTCGTCAGTTGGCTCCATAGGTTCGTGAAGTTCGTCAGCGACGCGATCGACCGCTTCGTTGGTCATCATGTCGCGCATGGTGCGGAAGACGACTTCAGTAATGTCTCTGGCATCATAGAGATCATCCAAATTGGCTTTCACCATGACCCGTTCTAGGAAAGGCGTATCTTTGTCTGCAATGGGGACAGTTGGCCCGCTCTGCATAGCCTTCGGTGGGTCTGCATTCATTTCTTCCAGCATTTTTTGACCTTTTTCGGTCAGTTCTGCCTTCTTAAAACTAATCAAGTGCGGTAAAGGACCATCCGGAGCGCCAAAGGTATCAGCAATTCTGAGATCGAACTCTTTAGGATGAACGGCATCAGGTACGTCTTCCTGATTACCATAAGCGTTACCTGTAAACTCGGCGTTGATGTATTTGCGCTGGTTTAAATAGTCCAAGTGGCCAAGTACATCTTTGGGTGTAATCTCTAGACCTGCAAAGTCTGCCTCAGTGAAATTCACCTCATCTGGGCCAGGACCGCGATCGCTCTCATCAATTTTTTTCAACATGATGTAAACTACATCATCTCGGATGTCAATTGGCATAAAATTCTTCCATACTTCAATAGGGTTCAACGGCTGAAGCATTGATCTCTATTAATTTAGGCTTGTTAAACCCAGTTTTTATCAAAGCAGACTCAGAACCAGGTCTGAGATAGTCTGCCAAGAATCTCATCAGATTGAATTGCTACAGCCATCGATATTGAAATTAGTGGGAGAAGGTCAACTCTTTCATCTGTCACAGGAAACATTCACACTCAAAAATTGACTAATTAGACATAAAGCCTCCCCTGAGACGATTAACAGCACCTGAGGTCTAACTTCATCTCCTCCTTTTGGAGTAGAGAAAGACTATTCCTAGGATTAAGTAGTGGAACAGAATCTTATGCAGAGCTGCTTTTAGGCTATCTATAAATTGTTGCCACAAGTTGCAGTTCAGATATAGCTCCTGAAGATTTAACTAACCCAGTATTGCCCCAGTATTACTTGGTTTAAACAGCGGGGTGCAAGGTCGTTGTCAGTGTCACCCAAGGTGCACTACTCAACTGTTGGCGCATGGTGGATTCATCCGCTGCGGGCGATCGCAAAACCCGCCCCTCAAATAGCAGTGAAACCGAGCTGGCTCGAAAGCACCAAGGCTCAACCTGGAGTTGGGTGGGGTCGTCGTGCAGGGGCACTAAGGTAACGGTGGTGTTCCCAATTGCAGTCGGAACCTGCTCGAACTGGCGTTTTTCTGTGACTCCCATACAGATTGCTAGGGAGAGCGCATCCCATATAGCAACCAGTTGTCGATTTCGAGCGATCGCCTCCGGAGTAACATGGGGCGCATACTCAGGATCTTGTTGCAACTGGGCAATGTGCTGTTTTTGAAACTCCTTCTCCTCTTTTAGAAACGCCTCAACAAAGCGAGTAGATTCGGGTGACTTTTGCCAACTGGTAAAGCGTTCATAGAGTCCAGTTCCATGCAATGAAACTAACAGAGCGGCATATCGTCCCATCGGCATAGCCAAGTGTTTTGCTCCTGCCCAGAGTTTGGTATGAACCGCTGGTGCTACTTCCATAAAACTGTGAGGATAGCCAGTTTCAGGGTTAAAGGTAGGAGCTGCCTCCCAAGGCACCCAGCCAATATCGTGCTGTTCGGCCCCTAGACACACTGCTTCGTAGGGAGCAAACGAGCCAAACGTTTCATTCCCCCAGGCATGAGCCAGTTGTCCCGCCACCCAAGCGTGAGTGGGCTGAGTGATACAAATCCGATCGGTGCTGATGGTGCGGTAGAGCATGACCTATTGAAGCTGGATTGATTACAATTCTAAAGAATTAGCCGAAGCTCACAATCGAAAAGAGATGGAGTAGCTTAATAGCTATAGCAACTCTAAAGTATTCTGCTCAAATGCACCAAAGCTGGATGTTTCTTGCGTCTGCCATTATTTGCGAGTTGATAGCAACTCTGTGTTTAAAGCAAACGAACGGTTTCATTAACTCCAAATATCTCTTGGGTTCTGTAATTGGTTATCCAGCCGCTTTTGTTTGTTTTGGTTTCTCCCTCAAAGGAATAGAAGTGAGTATCGCCTATGCCATTTGGTCTGCGATTGGCATTGTTGGCACCACAGTGCTAGGAGCGGCTCTGTTTGGTGAGAGCTTGAGCAATTTCAAGATTGCTTGTATATTCCTAATTATCTTTGGTGTGATTGGGCTGAATGTCGCCAAAAGATAGCCTTTTTGATTTCTGACTTGAGTTGCCTGATGGCAGGTGGTGATGAGCTTGGGCACAGTTGGCGATCGCGATCGCTGACTGTTGGGTTAGTGCGTAGATAGTCTCTAACCCAGTCACATCCTTGTTGCCTGAGCCAGTCAAGCTCTAGGTTCCATAACACAACTTCCCCATTGCTAGCAGAGATAACTTGTTGATCATCTGAGCTAAACGCAGCTCCAGAGACACCTGTGTTATATCCCTGGAGAGTCTTCAGCAGGGTACCATCCAAACTCCACAGTTTCACTGTACTGTCGGCACTTGCAGAAACCAATGTTTGGCCATCGGCACTAAAGTTGATACTGGTGACGGTATTACTGTGGCCCCGCAAAATGTTGAGCAATCTACCATCCACGTTCCACAGTTTGACGAGGTTGTCGCCACTGGCGGATGCTAGCAGTTGACCATTGGGGCTAAAACTAACCGCTAAAACGCTGGAATTATGACCCTCCAAGGTTTTTAGCGGCAATCCATCGCGCCTCCATAACCGAATCGTACTATCTTTACTGCCAGAAGCCAGCGTTTGGCCGTTGAGGTTAAAGCGGACTGCCAAGGCTAAATCTTGATGGCCCCAGAGAATGTGTAGCAGTTGGCCCGATGAATTCCACAGCCGTACTGTTTGGTCGAAGCTGGCAGAGGCTAGGGTTTGACCATCGGGACTGAAGTCAACATCATAAACGGCATCGCTGTGGCCTACTAAGGTGGTTAGCAACGTGCCATCCTGCCGCCAAAGTTTCACGGTGCCATCAGCACTGGCAGAAGCAACGGTTTGACCATTCGGGCTAAAGCGGATGCTATAAATTGCGGCTTGATGTCCTTGCCATTGCCGCAAGAGTTGCCCACCTGGCTGCCAAAGTTGGATCAGGCCATCTCGATTGCCTGCTGCGATCAAGCGACCCTTGGCGCTGAGACTGATAATTGTGTTGCGATCGCCAATGGTTTGTAAAGGGCGACGCTGGACTTGCCAGAGCTTGATAGTGCGATCGCCACTGCCAGAAGCCAGAAATTGACCATTGGGGCTGAAGCTAACTGTTTCTATCCGCGAGCTATGCCCAGGTAAGGTTTGCAGCAGTTTACCCTTTAGATTCCAGAGTTTGACCATGCGATCGCCACCGACAGAAGCTAATCTTTTACCATCCGGGCTAAAACTGATAGCTGTCGCCGCAGCCTGATGTCCGGGGAAAACTTGAACAGGCGCTCCATTCGGGTTCCACAAACGAATCGTTTGGTCATTACTTGCAGAAGCCAATAGTTGACCATCGGGACTAAAGCGCACCATATTCACCACCCCTTTGTGGCCTTGAAGGGTTTGTTGCAGCGTGCCATTGAGCTGCCACACTTTGATGCTGCCGTCCTGATGAGCTGAGGCGAACGTCTGACCGTTGGGATTAAAGCTGAGATGTTGGATGCTGCCTCCCTGAACAGTCCAGGTTTTGAGGGGTTGACCATTGCGTTGCCACAGTCTGATTGTGCCGTCGCTACTCGCTGAGGCGAGGGTTTTGCCGTCTGGGCTGAAGCTAATGCTGTTTACGGCTGCTGCGTGGCCTCGGAGAACTCGTAGCGGTTTGCCATCGGCTTGCCACAGTCTCACTGTTTGATCGGCACTACTTGATCCGATCAGTTTTCCATCTGGGCTAAACTGTACTGCCGTAACGCGATCGCCATGACCAGAAATCGCGGTTCGCAAGGTACCATCCAACCGCCACAACAAAATGGTTCGGTCTGCACTGGCTGAGGCGAGAATCTGACCGCTGGGGCTAAAGCTGACACTGGTAACTGAGTCTCGATGTTGTTCCAATCGTTGACGCTCTTGCACCGTGTAGAGCGCTTGTAGGAGAGTTGAGGCCACACGCATTCGTGTCGTGGGTGTCACGCTTGATTGTTTTTGCAACTGATCAGCAGCCCGGAGAGCTTCTAATAGAGCATCAAACGCTTTACCTGAGGCCAGCAGAGCTTCTGAGGAAAAACTTTGGGCGCTGAGCTGAGCATTGCGGGTTTGGATTTCTGCCCGTTCCCACTGCCAAGCGGCGATCGCGCCTAAAACCAATGCCCCGAACAGCCCCAAACTAAGACCGAAAATTACTCTTCGACGGCTGCGGTGGCGCTCCGACTGCTCCTGGTGTTGGTACGCTAAACTGCGCTGAATAAAGTCTTGCTCCTCTGGACTCAGATCCATTGACTGCTCTTGCAGCCAGAATTGTGCTTCTAGTAAAGGGGCACCTCGCAACAAGGCTCCATCATCGCGATCGCTCACCTGCCATTGCCGAATCAGCGATCGCAGTCGCTCTTGCCACAGCCGAAACGTTCGTACCTCTTCCATCCACTGCCGCAGTCGTTGCCACTCCCGAATTAGCGCTTCATGTACCACTTCTGCGGTTTCTACGCCATCGGCGCTGCGATTCGTCACCACCAAGCGAGCATCCGCCAAGCGCCTGACTAATGGCCAGTTCGTTTCGCCAATCTCACTACGAGTGGCTAAGCGGCGAATATCGGCACTGCCTTCTCCAGGCCGTACTAACTGCGTCAACAAATGCTGCACCTGTTTCTGCTCAGCCGCAGCCAACTTGGCATAAACCTGTTCCGCATAGACGGCCAGCGCTTGATTGACGCCACCGATCGCATCATAGGCTGCGTGAGTTAACTCGCCTTGCTGTTGCCGCTCCCACAAGAGAGTTAGCGCAAATTCCAAGAGTGGTAGGTTTCCCGGAGCCTGACTAATACTTTCCAAAATCCGAACCGTGAGGCCATCGGCAATTTTGACTTGCATCAAGGCAGCAGGTTTGGCGATCGCAGTTTCCAAATCGGCAGCACTCATGGGGCCAATCAGCTCTGGGCTAAACTGGCTAAGGGCATCGGCAAACGGGCGGTAGGCTAAGGCGGATTCCAAAAAGTCTGCGCGCAGGGTCAAAACTAGCGTACAGGCGATCCCAGAGGGCAGCAGAGCCAAGAGCTGATCGAGAAATTGCTGTCGCTCAGCGCTCAGTTGGCAAAGGGTGTAGAGTTCCTCAAATTGATCGATCAACAGCAGGCAGCGTGACGTGGTTGGGTTGCTATAAAGGATCTGCTCGATTACATTGGGCAGGGTTAGCGTTTCTTGTTGCAGGGCAGCAGCGAGTTGATTGGCGGCAATTAATTGTTCTGTCCCGCTACAGCTTGGCTCTAGCAGCGCTACCAACTGCTCCGCTAAGCGCAGGAAAGGTTTCTGGCTAGGGCGTAAGCTGCAAATTAGCCAATCTCCCTCCGCTCGCAAGCGGGGAATCAGCCCTGCCGCCACCAGCGAAGATTTGCCACTGCCAGAAGGCCCGACGATCGCGATCAAAGGTTGAGTGGGTGCTAGGTGCAGCAGTTTTTGGGTAAAGGCTTCTCGCCCAAAGAAAAACGGTGCGTCTGACTCTTGAAAGGCTGCCAAACCCCGATAGGGGCAAGGCGGGACGGAAGCTAAGAGGGCAGATTCAGAAGTTTGGGTGAGTTCCTGAGTCCTCGTCTGCCAAGTCAGGGGTAGCTCAGCGGGATTTTGGCAAATGACGGGGAGCCAACTGGCGCAAGGAAACTCATCCTCTAATCCTTGCAATTGCTCTCTGGCTTGTCGGACAGCTAAATAGAGGGGTGCTCCCTGAGTGAAGCCTGTGAGAAAGGCTTTCAAGAACTCCTGGGCCACCAGATCGGGCACAGGCTCTCGCATCACAATCATCTGGGGGATATGCAAAGCCTGTAGATCGTGAGCTAAGCCCAAACCATCACAGGAGTTGAAGATGGCTAATTGCAACCCCTGGGCGATCGCCTGCTGGAGGGCATGTTTCAGGTCGCCTAACCCCAAACGTTGCTGAGGGTTGATCGCGATTTGGCCTGTGGCTCCATCTGCTTGACTGGCGCTATGTCCCGCAAAAAACAGGATATCCCAGCCTTGGGTATCCCAAAGTTGTTGATTCAGTTCGCGGCGGTGTGGTTCTACCAAAAAGACAACTTCAGCAGTAGGAGCGAGTTGGGTTAAGAGTTGGCGATCGGCTTCTGTGTCGATTCCTGTCCGATTGCCCAACACTGCCAAAATCCGGATCTTGTCTCGGGCGATCGCAGGACGCTCTAATCGTTCGTATCCAGGGGCGCTGAGGGCGAGTTCAGCATTCGGGTAGCGCTCAAAAAAGTCCCAGCGATGCCACGGTAAGCGGCGCAAACGTAGATCTTCAACTTGCAAAATCAGTCGAATCAGATCCGCAGGCGACAGCTTTTCTAGCAGCTTCTCACGGACGGGACGAAACAAGTCAGCACTGAGCCAATAATTCAGATTGGCGCTTAAAGTCTCAGCTGCGTCTTGGCAAATTGCGGTGGAAACGCGATTAGTTTGCCCTGCTGGGGCTTCAATCCGTAAATTGAACTGCCAACCTAAAGCGAGATAAGCGGTTTGCCAGCGCTGATAGTCTTCCAAGAGGGTGGGGTTGCCTGGGAGAAATCCGGTAATTTCGGTACTAGGGCGATCGCCTTCCACACCAATCTGCAACGTTACTGGAAAGCCCCGTTCAAAATCCTCTGCACCCAGTTTGAAGACAACTAGCTTCCCCATCGTCATTCAAATCACAAACTTTTCGGTGACGCTGACATCTCCTAGGACTAATCTGACATGGAATTGTTCGCCTGTCTGGCCTCTGAGTAACAACTGGATGAAGTTATCGGTTTGGTGGCTGTGAACTGCTAAGGGAGTGCCACTGGCATCCAAAACGAGCTGATTTGCTGCATCCAACACCATGAGTTGCAGATTTGGCGGGAGGAAACGCTGCTCGCGAGTGGGATGAACTTGCAAGAGGACTTCATGTTTAATCTCAGGAGTGCCTGGTAGAGGAGTGACTCCCACCACTAGGGCGGCTACATGAGCAGTCGGTTGCCCTCCTAACTCAATTAACTTTCCTCGCCGTACCCCTGTGGGTGGCTCCAGGCTAGCTTCAGAATCAACGATCGCGGGTGTAGGGCGATCGCTCCTAAAGTTAAAAGCTGGGCGCAGATCACTGCCAAACAAATCTTCCCAAGCTTGCCAGCCCACTTCAAACTGGTTCTGGAGCCATTGGCCTAAATTCACAAGGGTAGTTGGCACTGCAACGTCTGGTTCTGGAGCAGAGATGACTGGGGTGCTACGGAGTTGATGCAGGTGAGCGGCCAAGCTCGCTAGAGGTTGGAAATCTGTGAGTAGCAGTTGAGTCGGAGGAGAAGGTGAAGGAGCGATCGCGGGGACAAAACCTAGCAATTGCACAGCATCTAGTTGCGGCTGAAATTGTACGCCGACGTAGCCAATGCGCTGGTCTAAGGTTTCTGGTGGTAAGTGGCAAACAGCGGCTTCTGGCAGGATGGGACGGCATTCTAGTTTCCCTACGTTAGGAATGACTAGATCAGCTACATCTAACACTGCTTGCAAAGAGGTTTGCCAACTGTCTCCTTGGCTCAGATCGGTGGCAATGCGAATCCAGCGGAGATAGGTGTGAACCGCGTAGACCGCCAAGGTGTTGAGATAAACCCGCTTGCCATGATGCGGATTGACTTGTTCAGCGGCAAATTGCCGAGCCCAACTATGAGCATCGGGGCTGAGAGGAACGGTGAGGAGCGGAGTGTGAGTGCTATTCATACCTGTTTATCGGGCTGGTAGCCGAAATTTTGGGCAATTTCTTGCAACAAAGGTAAAACTTTATGTTTCCAATGCCAGTAAAGCGCTTGGTAAGGCACTTCTAGCTCACGGGCGATCTCCGATAACTTGTCTGGTGGCGATCGCAGCAGGAGGCGTTGAGTCAGCACCTGGGCATGGGCGTGAGGATAAGCACCGGGATGGCATTGACGTAATTTGGCTTCCGGGTCTTGCTCGACATAGTGCTGCAACTGTTGGCCCACTCGCATGGCTCGGCGCTGTTGCTGTTGTTGTTCAATTTCAGCCTCTAGTTCCCAAATGGTGCAAGCAGCTGTAGCGGGTAGGTCTATTTCTAAAGGTAACGGAGCGGGCTGAGTAGGACTGTGGAGTTCTTGAACTCGATATTTTAAGCGGAGTTTTTTGTTAATCCAAGCTACCAAACTGGTTTCAAAGGATAAATTTGGTTGGGGCTGAAACTCGTTACAGAGGCGATCGCCCAACTCGATCAGCGTTTCGTTGAGGACATCGGCGTAGTTGGAATGACTAGAGCGAGCCAAACCGGGCAGAGCGAGGACCTGAGTTAGCAGTAGCGTCATGGCCTGTTGCCATTGCCAGCTTTGGGGAGTCGCTTGGCACACAGCCACAACCAGTTGCCTCAGGTGTTCGTCCCGTTCACTCATGACTGCGTGACAACCTTTCAGCAATTTTCGCCCCCCTAACCCCCCAACGTTGGGGGGAACCAGATCTGAAAACGGCTGTTTGCATACACCTGCTCATTCCATTACCTCATGGCTTCTTATTGATAAACCATTTCGCTGCATTCGCCAACATATAAAGTTTTAGTGAAGTCTAGACTGTACTCCCAAAATTTACCTGTGATCGCCTGAGAGAAAAGTGAACTGCTGGTCTACAGCAAATCGCAGAGGGAGAAAATATGGGGCAGGTTAGGGGTCATGGTGGGGGGCACGTTGGGGGTTACTTTGGGACATTGATGCAGCTCTTGCGCGATCGCCCAGGCTTTATGGAGGAAGTAAATCAGGGAATTAAACTAGAACAAAAAATTATTGCTCTGCTGGTTGCTAGCTCAATTCTCTTTACAATTTATGGAGCCATTATCGGTTCATTTACAGGTGGTCTGCAAATTTTAGCTTCTGCCATTAAGCTACCAGCGCTGTATTTAATTACTTTGGTGATTTGCCTACCGACACTGTATTTCTTTAATATCCTTTTTGGCTCCACTCGCAGCTTTGCTCAACATTTTGCCTTGTTATTGTCGTCTGTCTCACTGATCAGCTTGTTGCTGTGTAGTTTCGCCCCTATTACTCTCTTTTTTCGGCTTTCAGTTTTGGACTATCAGTTTTTTAAGCTTCTAAATGTGGTAATTTTCGCGATCACTGGTTTGATTGGCGTGAATGCTTTCTATCAGGCAATGCGGCCCACAGAACTGGAGAGTCGGGCAGACGATAGAACTCGGCAAAAAATCTTGCAACTTTGGCTGGTGCTCTACGGCTTTGTTGGTAGCCAAATGGGGTGGATTTTACGCCCCTTCTTTGGCGCACCCAATAAGGAGTTTGAACTGTTTCGAAACTTGGAAAGCAACATCTATTCCCATGTTTTAGACATCGTGAAGAACATTTTAGGATTTTGAACCTTTTATCTTGTTTCTATTTTGATCTCTCTTTTATCTTGTTTCTATTTTGATCTCTCTTTTAGAGGTTAGATCACCGTTCATTAACTCGTTAAACCTACCGTTTCGGGAGTTCGAGCGTGAAAAGTTTTCTCCATGCTATATTCCACACCGTTTTTTGGGTCTGGAACATTGCCTTTTTAGTCATTATCTGGGCTGGGTTGTTGCCTCAACTCGCCATTTATCTGCTTGAAGAAAATTTAACAGATCCTTGGATAACAGAGTCACTATTGACTTTGGCTATTTCAACCGTTGTTTCTACAATGTCTACGGTTATAGGACTGCGGAGGTTTCGCGCTCAACCGCTACAGTTAATTCGCTTGTTTTTTGGCGTAGAAGTGCCGCTCCTGCTGCTCTGTCTGCTGCGGCTATTTATCTGGCAACGGCTGAATCCTGCCAGCACTTTGATTCTCGGTACTGCGGTCGTTGGCATTGTTGCTTTTTACCTAGAGTTGCTCTATGGCTATGCTAAGCAGAATCGGGCGATCGCCAGCATACAAGTGGTTGCTCATACTTTTTTGATCGGCTTGAGCGTCTACGCCGGACTCGTCATATTGTCTTACAGCGTTCCTGCAACTCCTGTACTCATCCTTTCATTTTTTACCTTTGGCTGGGTAAAACCTCTGATGGAATCCTGGAACTGGGAATACTGGTGGGCAGGGGCAGGTGGCATTCTCCTAGGGTTTAGTGCTTTTTTGTTTCTCCTGTTTCCCTTTGAGCTGGGTAGTTCTTACATCCGTTCCGGGCATCGCGTTCTCAAAGCTTTTGCAGAACAGTACGGTCAAAAGAAGGCACTGCAAATCGCGATCGCCAGTTTAGCTGCTTGGATAGTACTATTTATCTCTTTTCAACAACAGCCGCAAATCCAAGCCTTTAAGTTACTGTCAACCCCACCTGAGACAGACCGCGATCGCCAAGCTCTTGTAGCCAAATCAAATGTGATTCGGGCGGGTTTGCTCAATGCTTATTTGGCAGACTACCGTTACCTCGGTTATTCAGAGAACAGCTACTACATCACTGACACATTTCTACCAGAATCCATCGCTCAGTTTTGGCGAGAAGCTAACAATCGTCTCTTCTCACCGTTTTTATATCAAGGCTCCTACGGCGATCGCGAGAGAGCTGAGAAACTGTATGCCCAATTTTTTGATACTCCAATTGAAAAGGCAGAAGCCGGGACAATTCGACCGATTCTGAGAATTGCCGAGGCTCCTTGGCGGCGATCGCCAGAGGCCAACTTGTTGGCGATCGCTCAGGAGAATGTTTGGCTGCGATCGCAACAAGTAAAAGTGACCAAGCAGGGAGACTGGGCAGAGGTAGAGCTGTACGAGGTATACCAAAATGAGACCCAGCAGCAGCAGGAAATTCGCTATGCTTTTACACTGCCAGAGACAGCCGTTCTAACCGGAATCTGGTTGGGAGATACTGCTAACCTGGACCAGCGTTTTGTGTTTCAAGTTTCCCCACGGGGAGCTGCTGAGCAGGTTTACACCACAGAAGTTAGACGCCGCGTTGACCCAGCATTATTAGAACAGGTAGGGCCGCAGCAATACCGTCTGCGGGCATTTCCCATTCCTCCTAAACCTTCACCTGGAGAAGAAGTACCTGGCGATCGCCCGACTGAGATGCATTTGTGGCTGACCTACAAAGTGATGCGGCAACCCCAAGGCTGGGCATTGCCACAACTCACCGAGAAGCGCAATGTCTTTTGGAACCGCAAAACTGAGCGTCTCTACAACGGGCAGTCACCTTTGTTAAATCAAGTAGATTGGCTACCTACTTTTCTACCAACGATCGACACAGTTGCCCCTCTTTCGCATCAAGTTGAACTAGGAGATTATCAGGTTTCGGCCAAGCCAATCACCCTCACAGACTATACATCTTTGCAAAATAAACGGTTTGCCGTTGTGGTAGATAGTTCCTACAGTATGTCAGCCCATGCCAAGGAACTGAATCAGGCAATCCAGTGGTTGAAACAACATGGATTTGCTGACAATAGCCTCGTCAATAATGATGCGGATCTCTATATTGCTGGAGCTGCCAACGCTAAACCCCAACGCATTGATGATATTCGTCAGTTCAATCCAGCCAAAATGGCCTTCTACGGCACCTTGCAACCAACTCAGATGTTACGACAATACGCCCGTCTACAGGGTGACACTGCTTATGATGGTGTCTTGTTGTTAACAGATGGTGGTAGCTACGAACTAGGCAAGAATCAGCAAAAAGCGATCGCAGCTCTTTCCGCTCCTTTATGGATGGTGCATTTGGGAGAACTGCCGATCGCGTATGACGATACTATCCTTAAAATCATTCAGGCCAATGGGGGTGGTACGGCTTCTGATATTCCTACAGCCTTACAACGCCAAGCGACTCAAGCGGCTTTAGGGCCAGAAGTTGTCACAGTAGCAGATGGCTATGCCTGGTTTGTGGAAAAAACAACTTCACCTCCAACCCCATCTCCAGCCACTTCTCCTTCAGAAACTAATCAGGCTAAGCCTGCCAGTAATCAAGCTAAACCTCCACGTTTTACTCCCAAAAATCCGGATGCCTTCGCTCCTCTAGCCGCACGACAGCTCATCTTGGCTTTGAGCAAGGATATGGCGAACCCTCAACTGACCCAGCTAGATACGGTTCATGCGATCGCGAAACAACTCAAGATTGTGAGTCCTTATTCCTCCATGATCGTACTAGTCAATGATGAACAGAGAGAAGCTTTGCGCCAAGCTGAGCTAAATAAAGACCGCTTTAATCGTGTGGGCGATAATAACAGCCCAGAGGATATGGAGAGTACTCCAGAACCAGGAGTGGTGCTTGGCATAGCTGCGATCGCCCTACTGTTGATCAGCCGCCGTCCACGTCGTCGATTCGTGATGCGATAGGGATACCTGAGATAAATAGTTAAACTGCGATCGCCTTTACTAAGACTAGAGAGGCGATCGCGTTCACAGTTGCAAAAGCTTAGTTGCTATCAGTGAGGCGGCTGAGAGAGGAATCCACAACATTTGCGCCTGTCAAACTATGCAGCATATTGACAAAGACCCAACCGCGATCGCCTAGGGCTACTTCACAGCCGTAAATCAGCAACTCTGCGGTATTGGTGAGGGATTCGGCCCAGGCTTGCAGTTCCCAGGAGTAGCAATCGATGGTTTCTAGGCTTAGTTCGCTGATGCCCAGTTGCACTCGTCCCGGTGAGCCGTGAGAGACCACATGCACAGCGGTTAAATTTTGGCACTGAGCTAAAACACTGCTAATTTGCTCCACCCCATCTGCCGTTGCCTCTAGCACAATGACTTCAACCCCCGATCGCACGCCTGCGACTAACTCTGGGTAGTTGGTGACGACTGGATCAATAAAGACAATTTCGCGGCTAGCGGCTGGAGTGCTGAGGCTGGGAGAAGCAGACGGGGATTTTTGCAAAGTAGCGGTCATGGTACTCAACTTTTAGACAACTTTAGCTTCTTGCCATCCCGTATGACGGTCAGAAAAGGTCAGGAAAAAGTCAGATCTTTTAGCCGTAACCCTTTTTGTGAGGCATTAAGCAGCAATGAGCCTTGGGAGTCGTGCCAAAAGATAGAGGCTGTGACCCCCCACCCTGACTATATTTGGATCATTCCTGGTTGAGTTCTCTGTTCTTTGGCCTTTCTGGTTAGAGTGAGCCGCACAAAACGTTGAAAAGGGAGAATCGTTTTGCTGGGCAACTCGATACAAGTCGCTTTACCATCTATGGCTCAGGGAGATTCGGGTACCCACTCACCCACCCCTCTTGTAATCCCATCTGAGGTTAGCTCTAGTACAGCTAATCAGACGGGTACTTTTTTGTGGTTTGCTCAAGTGGCAGAACAGGTAGGTGCCACGACGAAACGCTTGGCCAAGTCAGCTCTGCTGGGTCACTACTTTAATAGCCTCGATGATGAGCATTTAGCTTATGCAACTCGTTATTTTGCAGGTTATGTCTTTCCATTGAAGGATCAAAAAACGACAAAAGTCGGGGGGGCGACCCTGTTATCCGCTTTGATGTTAATTACACAGATTGAGTTGGAGACGCTGAAGGAAAAGCTGGTTAAATTAGGAGACTTGGGTGATGTCACGGCTACTGTATTTCCCGATCGCGCCTTATCTTCTCTTGATCTCACAGATGTTGCGATCGCTCTAGAGCAAATTGCCAAAACCAAAGGCTCCAAGCGCAAACTAGAGTGGGTGGTAAAGCTGCTGAAACGGGCGACTCCCTTTGAAGCCAAGTATTTAATCAAGCTGTTATCTGGGGATCTGCGGATTGGTCTCAAGGAAGGGGCGGTAGAAGATGCGATCGCTCGTCTAGCGAAGCAAAAGGTGGAGCGGATTCAGTGGGTAAATATGTTGCTGGGGGATATTGGAGCGACGGCTGTCTTGGCTCGTCATGGCCAGCTGGAAGAAGCCCAAATGCAGCTATTTCATCCAATTAAGTTTATGTTGGCGAGCCCCGCCGAGGATTTGGCAGAAGTATCCCGACTGTTGCCAGGAGAATTTGCGGTTGAAGATAAATATGATGGCATTCGAGCCCAAGTCCATATTGCTCCCGCCGATCCAGCAAACAAGTCAGCGCATGGAATCGTGATTGATGGCATTCGGGTGGCTCTCTTTTCTCGCACCTTAGCTGATATCACAGCGAGTTTCCCAGACTTGCTAGCTCCATTGGCTGCCTTGGCACGGGAGACAAGGGAGGGGGAAACCACAGAATTGATTTTGGATGGTGAGATTGTGCCATTCCGAGGCGAGCAGATTCTCCCCTTTCAGGAACTCCAAAAGCGGCTGGGGCGTAAAACTCCGACTGAAGCGCTATTGAATGAAGTGCCCGTAGCGTTTATTGCCTATGATGTCCTCTGCCAAAATGGTACGGTGCTGATTGAGGAGCCTTATGTGCAGCGGCAAGCGGTATTGACTGGATTACCGATGGAAACACCAAGAGTTCGTCGGGCAGTCTCACAACGCTTTAGCGATGCCGCCGCTTTGGATGCAGAATTTCTCGCAGCTCGCGATCGCGGTAACGAAGGATTGATGGTCAAGGCGCTCAACTCCACATACAAACCAGGGCGGCGGGGTAAGGAGTGGCTGAAAATCAAGCGGGCGATCGCGACTCTGGATGTGGTGGTGACAGCGGCAGAAGTAGGTACTGGCAAGCGCAGCCGCTTTCTCTCCGATTACACCTTTGCCGTGCGAGCCAATGAAACCGACCCTACTTTGCTCAACGTGGGGAAGGCTTATTCTGGCTTGACGGATGTGGAAGTAGCAGAGCTATCTACTTGGTTTCAGGCACATACGTTGCAAGAGTTTGCTCATGGCAAAGTGCATGTCGTGGAGCCTCGCATTGTTCTGGAAGTGACGTTTGATCGCGTTCAACTCTCCAAACGCCACAAGAGCGGCTATGCCTTGCGCTTTCCTCGGATTGTGCGGATACGGCATGATAAGCCACCGGAGGAGATTGACACGCTAGAAACAGTCCGTCGGCTCGCAGAAACATGAGAACTTCCTAATCATGATGTGACGGCAGGAGTAGTGTGGCAACAGACATTTTAGCAGGCTGGATTTGTCGCTCCTACGCGAGTAATTTCCGCTCGCGAACTAAAAAGCCCCTCTCTTGGAGAGGGGTTAGGGAGAGGCTAGCTAATTGTCACTAGCTGAGAGAGGCTGATAGTTCTTGCTGAAGGCGGCTCTTGGCAGCTTTGAATTCAGTAGCCATTTGCTCTTTCTGTTCAGTGCTGCAGTTGCGATCGATCGCAGCAAACATGGTGCTTTCTTCTTGACGAATGTGATCGCCTACTGCATCCATTAGATCCTTGATTCTGGATCTAAACACATCGGCATCAGCGGGATTCATTGCCTTAATTTCATCCAGCACCCGCTTCATCTCAGCTTGCTCGTCGTAAAGCTCCTGAGTGTTGTCGTTGCCGTAGAAGGAACGCACCTTAGGATAAACAACTTCTTCTTCCGCTTGAGCGTGAACCAGCAAATCCTTGTAGAGCTGGCCGAAATACTCTTGGAGCTTTTGCGGATCTTTGGTGGCTCCAATTTCCGTGAAGATGGTATTCGTTTTGTTGTGGTCTAACCGAATCAAGGTCTGGATATTCATATCCTGCTTGTCGGTGTTTTGGGTGACCACACTACCAGCTACCCCAGAGAAAGCGGCGATCGCGTCTTGGACTCTTGCCCAGAGACCCTGATCTGCGTCTTGTCCAGTCATTTCGCGCACACCCACCTGCTCCAGCAATCCTTTAAGTTGCTCTTGGTGCGCCCGACCTTCAAAGTTAACCGTATTCAGAGGCCCAATGGCGACTTCGATATCCGCACCTACCTTCTGAGCAGCCTTATGGATAACAATGCCACTCATTGCTTGACCATGTTTCATCAGTTCGTGGTGCATGAGTTTTTGGTAGAACGTAAACTCATTGCCTGACATCATCTGCTCAAACTGAGGAATAAAAACCTTGGTTGCAGCACTAGGTTCAGATTGAATGCCGTATTGCACCACAACGGTGTCGATAATGCCCAGATTCTTCTGGTCGTCAGCTAGCATGTTCTGTAGCCGTTCCCGCACGTCTTGGTAGGGGCAAGCGTCAATTAGCTTTTGATCGTTAGAGAGAATGAGAGCCTGAAATGCTCGCAGGTCTGCCAATCTTTCTGCGATCGTGAGCCGTTTCGTATCATCTAGGGTTGTAACCATGTTGTTTTCTTGTTATGTCTTTTATGAGAAAGTCAAGTTGATGAATGTTTTGTTCTTACGACCCAATCCTTGTGAGAAAAGTATTAAAGAACGGCAAGCCAGCACTACACTGGACTATGTTTCAAACAAAAAGGCTTGAATACCTTGATTCTGTCTAGGTTGCAGGTATCATCCACCTAACTCAGGTTAGATGTTTCAAGGAGTATGCCAAAAGTTGTAGGGAACTACAGGTTTGATCATCGTCGCCAACCCGGAATAGGTAGCCTGACGATGATCAAAGCTGAACTTCCGTAACTTGAGATACAGAGTCAGGAAACATTCTAGTCCTCAATAGATTAGGGACTGGAGCGATATACCAATGCCTGATCCGTTGATAGAGCGCCTTGATGCAGCTCGAATTTTGTTTGATTTGCAGCAGGGCAATGAAATTGCTCAAGGCTTTTCTGGTTGCTTAGAACCAGAAGAAATAGCTCGCCGGGTCGCCAATGGCTTGGTAGAGAAGTTTGACTGTGCCTTAGCCCGGATCTGGCTACTAGAACCAGAGCAAACTACCTTAAAGCTAGTTGCTTCTTCAGGGATGTATACGCATCTCAATGGCACTTTTGGGCGAGTTCCAATGGGAGCTTACAAAGTGGGAAAAATTGCTCAAAATCGAGTTTCCTTTTTGAGCAATCATCTTGCGGCAGAAACCTGGGTGGGAAATCGGGAATGGGCGATCGCGAATAACATTCGAGGATTTGCAGGATATCCCTTAGTGATTCAAGATAAAGTCATAGGCGTGCTGGCAACTTTTAGCCATCAAGCAATGGAGACAGAATTTCTAGAGGTTTTACAAACCCTTTGCACGGTTACAGCGATCGCCTTAGACACAGCTATACAATATCAGCATGAAAGGCAAATTTGGCAGACCTCGATGCAATCGATGGCCCAGCCTGCGGTTCAGAGCCTTAATTTCAACCAGCTTTCTTTATCTGATCAATTAGTCAGTCTGCTGAGTGATACTCGCTTAACTTTGGTAGGCACAGAGCGACCTCTCGCTCTGCCAGTAGCTTATGTCTTCTTGCAAGCAGCCGAAATTTTGTACCATTTCACCTGTCACTATTGTCGGCTGATTTATACAGCAGAGTCTGTGGCACTAGAGGCCATGATTCCGGCAACTCATCTTCCCGATCTCGATCCCCAAAGCGGCTTGCCGTCCTCTCTAAATAAACTGTTTTTTACTGTTACCTGTTTAGGGGGAGTGTTGCAAACCCAAGCCACCAGTAATCAACGGGCTATGCAGTTTTTGCTCAAAGTACCCGATTGGCGCGATCGCGGTGGTCATCAATTGCGAATTCAATGCCACTCATCAGTTCTACAACTAGCCTTTACACACCTAGCTTTTTCAGCAGGTCTACCCGTTTGCCGTAAAACCGCCAAAGAAGCAGACAAAAATGTACCCTTATTAACCGATGATGCCACACAAATTCAGACAGCAAAATGGGTGCTGTGGGTGCAACAGGGAAGTCAAATTGTACCGAAGGGGATTCGAGGCAAAGTTGATTTGTCTACCAGCCCAGAGACATTACGACAGGCGGTAGAAGCGTTGTCACAGGGTAAATCGTGGGGTATTGACCCAGATTCGGAAAAGCAGCAAACTTTGTCCGAACGGGAATTGGAAATTCTGACTTTATTAACCCAAGGACATCGCGATCGCGATATTGCCGATCATCTGATTATTAGTGAAAGTACCGTTAAGTTTCACATGAATAATGTCTTGGCAAAATTGCAGGCGCGGACTCGTTGCCAAGCGATTTATCAGGCGATCGCTAAGGGATGGCTGGTCAAACAAACCTGAGGGAGTGATGCGATGCTTCTCCTATCCTTATTGCTAGATCTTCCCCTTTCGTAGTGGGAGATACAAAGACTTGTGAAATCAAGACTTAATCTGGCAACACATTCCAGCCAGTCAAAAGCCAGTTTATGAACAATCACTATTCAGTCATTATTGTGGGTGGAGGTCAGGCAGGACTCTCCATGAGCTATTGCTTGAAGGAGAGAGGCATTGATCACATTGTTTTTGAGAAGAACAAAATTGGCTATGCTTGGCGTACTAAACGCTGGGACTCCTTTTGTTTAGTTACACCCAATTGGCAATGTAAGCTCCCAGGCTATGCCTATCCAGGCGATGATCCTCATGGTTTCATGCAGAAAGACGAAATTGTGCAATATATCGAAGCTTATGCTGCCTCTTTCGATCCTCCCATTCAGCAAGGTGTTGAGGTATTAAAGCTTAGTCAGAATGTAGCCAAGAACTTCTTTGAGGTGATAACTTCCATCGAAGAATACACGGCTGACCAGGTAGTCGTGGCATCCGGTAGCTATCATCTCCCTAAGGTGCCAAAGATTGCTGAACGGCTCCCTAAAAACATCACGCAACTTCACGCCTCAGAATATAAAAACTCCCAGTGTTTACCACCTGGAGCCGTGTTAGTCGTGGGTACGGGGCAATCAGGATGTCAAATTGCTGAAGATCTTCATTTGGCTGGTAGACAAGTACATCTCTGTGTGGGGAGTGCGCCGCGATCGCCCCGACGTTACCGAGGTAAAGATGTGGTTGATTGGCTAGACCAGATGGGATATTACGATTTGTCGATTGAAGAACATCCCCAAAAAGAGAAAGTGAGAGCCAAAGCGAATCACTATGTCACAGGGCGGGATGGCGGTCGAGAAATTGATTTGCGACAATTTGCCCTAGAAGGAATGCAGTTGTATGGCAGGCTGAAGGATATTAGCGATCGCCAGTTGGAATTCTGGGATAACTTACAGCAAAATTTGGATCAAGCCGATGCGGTGGCGAAAAGTATCAAGAAAACCATTGATGGATTCATTGAGAAAAACCAGATTGAGGCTCCGACAGAACCTGCTTACCATCCAGTTTGGCAGCCTAAGCACTCGATTCTGAATCTAGACTATGCTCAAGCCAACATCAGTGCGGTGATTTGGTGTACTGGGTATCAGTCTGATTTTAGTTGGGTGGAGGTGCCTGTCTTTGATGGCAAGGGGTATCCAGGTCATGAACGCGGTGTAACCGGGGTGTGGGGACTGTATTTTCTAGGGCTTCCTTGGCTTTACACTTGGGGGTCAGGCCGCTTTTCTGGGATCGCCCGTGACGCCAGTTATCTGGCTGATTACATCGTCGCCAGGAAGAAGGTGTCTTACCCCAATGACTGGAGTGTGGTCAATGAATTTTTGCTGGGTTCGTAGTCTAGATATGCGCCATTGGTGACCTAGCGAAATCGATAGGTACTTGGATAGATTTTGTATAGTTTGTAGCATTGTGGTCTGAGAAATAGATCGAGCGATCGCCCCTCCTAGCCTTATTGATAGAGTTAAAGCCTTCGTAGTGAGGGATACAAAGATCTCCGCAACTAGCCCTTAATCTGGCAACACCATTCAAGGAAAAAGAGATGCCTGAAGTAACTACTCCTGCTCATCAAGTTGGTGATTTCTTTGTTGATTACGAAGAGAAGGTTTTTCCTGATGTCAAAGCCGAACCTGGTGAGAAAGCATTGGTGACATTCCACACCGTTGCCTTTGAAGGATCGATCGGTTTTGTTAATCTATTGCAAGCTACACGCCTACTGCGTAAAGGATTCGAGACTTCTATCTTGCTGTATGGCCCTGGCGTAACTTTGGGGGTGCAGCGGGGATTTCCTAAGTTAGGAGATGCCGCTTTTCCTGGGCATCAAAACTTTAATGACCAAATCAGCAAGTTTATGGCAGAAGGTGGCAAAGTTTATGCCTGCCGATTTGCTCTACAAGCTTTGTACGGTCATGGTGAACCCTCCCTGATTCCTGGTATCCGTCCCATCAATCCTCTGGATGTACTGGATCTAGTGCTGCTGCATCGCAAAGATGGAGCCTTGATTTTAGATACTTGGACCTTGTAAACAATGAATGATTCCCATACCATTCGAGCCGCAGCCGTACAGATTAGCCCAGTTTTGTTTAGTCGAGATGGCACCACAGAGAAGGTGTTGCAGGCGATCGCTAAGGCTGCCAAAGCAGGGGTGCAACTGATCGTTTTCCCTGAGACTTTTATCCCTTATTATCCTTACTTCTCCTTTGTGCAGCCGCCCGTTCTCATGGGGCAGGAACATATGCGGCTGTATGAAGAAGCGGTGACCGTGCCTGGGCCAGTGGTAGATGCGGTGAGCAGAGCGGCTCGTTCTTATGCAATGGTGGTGGTGCTCGGAGTTAATGAGCGAGATCATGGCTCCCTTTACAACACACAGCTAATTTTTGATGCCGACGGCACTCTATTGTTGAAACGGCGCAAGATTACACCCACCTATCATGAGCGGATGGTGTGGGGGCAAGGAGATGGTTCTGGCTTGAGGGTTGTGGAGACAGCAGTAGGAAAATTGGGTGCCTTGGCTTGCTGGGAGCACTACAATCCTTTGGCTCGATTCGCCCTCATGGCTCAGCATGAACAAATTCACTGTGCTCAATTTCCCGGTTCCTTAGTAGGGCAGATTTTTGCCGACCAGATTGAAGTCACGATTCGTCATCATGCCTTGGAGGCGGGCTGTTTCGTGGTTAATGCCACAGGTTGGCTTTCTCCAGAGCAAGTCGGTCAGATCACCTCTGATGAGAAGCTGCAACGGGTGCTCAGTGGTGGTTGTAATACCACAATTATCGGGCCTGAAGGCAATCATCTTTGTCCACCGATTACAGAAGGTGAGGGGATGGCGATCGCTGATCTAGATTTCTCCTTGATTACGAAACGGAAACGCATGATGGATTGTGTGGGTCACTATTCCCGCCCAGAGTTGCTGCAATTGCAAGCCAATTTAGAGGCTCAGACAGTGATGGCAGAATCTCCCGATATCGGTCCAGTAACCGAAATACCCCTTGATTCTTCCCTACAACCTATTCCCTAACTGCAACACTGCATGGAAAAACCACCTCTACCACCCTTTACCCTGGAAACAGCAAAAGCCAAAGTTCAAGCCGCCGAAGATGCTTGGAACACTCGCGATCCGCAAAAGGTTGCCTTGGCTTACACAGAGGATTCCCAATGGCGCAATCGAGCTGAATTCTTTAGTGGGCGAGATGCGATCGCGGCTTTTCTGAAGCGCAAGTGGGCCAAGGAGTTAGATTACCGTCTCAAAAAGGAGCTTTGGAGCTTTACAGAGAATCGGATCTCGGTGCGATTTGAGTATGAATGGCATGATGATTCTGGCTATTGGTATCGGGCTTATGGCAATGAACAGTGGGAGTTTGCCGAGAATGGGTTGATGCAAAGACGAGAGGCCAGTATTAATGATGTGCTGATTCAAGAGTCTGAAAGAAAGTTTCGGTGGGAGCGTAAACCCAGTCTATGAACAAGCAACAGTTGATTGTAGAACTGCAAACCCAGGGATTGAAGCTGGTGCAGCAAGAAAGGGGAGTTGCAGGACGCAAAGGTGGGGCTGGCCCTTCTGATCACAAAGCTGTTACGGTAGATGGCACGACGGTGATGGTACCTATCTACAATAGCCCTGCGGCTCAGTCACCTTACACGGTTGAGGTTGACCAGACTACACAGCAAAATTTTCTGCAATTAGATCGAGAAGCGATGGATGCTTCACAACAGGACTTCGCGATCGCCCCCATTCAGTTTCCTCAGACCCCTCAGTTCTACAACCTCACAACGGCTGACGGTATCCCTTACAGTCAAATTGCCTTGTTACATAGCCAAGATGTATTAGCGACCACGGTGCTACAAACCTGTGTGCGTTATGGCAATACAGATACCTCTTGCCAGTTTTGCGCAATTGGGCAATCGCTAGCAGCAGGGAGAACGATTGCTCGGAAAACTCCTGCTCAACTGGCTGAAGTTGCCGAAGCAGCGGTGCGGCTCGATGGGGTAAAGCAAATGGTGATGACGACAGGAACCCCCAACAGCAGCGATCGCGGTGCGGCTTACTTGACAGAATGTGCCGAAGCCATCAAAGCTAGGGTGAACATCCCGATTCAGGCGCAGTGCGAACCTCCGAATGATTTTGTCTGGTTCGATCGCATGCATGCAGCAGGGATTGATAGTTTAGGCATGCATTTGGAAGCGGCTGATCCAGAAGTTCGGGCGAGGATTATGCCAGGGAAAGCCACGGTTTCTGTGGAGTATTACTTTGAGGCGTTTGCTGCCGCAGTCAAAGTGTTTGGTTGGGGACAAGTGAATACCTACTTGCTGGCAGGGTTGGGAGATAGTTTGGCGACCTTGTTGGAGGTTTGCGATCGCCTGATTCAAATGGGTGTTTATCCCTTTGTGGTGCCCTTTGTTCCCATCACAGGCACTCCCCTCGCTCATCATCCTGCTCCTAAGAGCGAATTTATGTTCACGCTTTATGAACGAGTCGGTGCCATGTTAAAGCAGGCAGGGATGTCATCAGCAGACATCAAAGCAGGTTGTGCGAAGTGTGGCGCTTGCTCAGCTCTTTCTACTTTTGAAAAGTGATTTCGACAAACCCAGGCCATGAAGACTTACGAATTCAAACTCGCGACAAATACTCAAGAGATTGTGGCTTACTTTGCCTTGCGTCGTGCCATCTTCACAGAAGAACAGCAACTCTTTTCTGGAGACGACGTAGATGAGATTGATCAATTTGCCTATCCTATTGTGGCGATCGCCACCGCTACCCAGCAGATCGTTGGAGTGGTGCGAATCTACGAAGCTAAACCTGGTATTTGGTATGGAGGTAGACTAGGCACTCACCCGGAGTATCGCAAAGGTTGGCAAATTGGCAAAGGATTGATCTACAAAGCAGTCACCACTGCGAATACTTGGGGCTGTCAACAGTTTCTAGCGACGGTGCAATTGCAAAATGTACGCTTCTTCCAACGGCTGCACTGGCAATCATTAAAAGAGATGGAGATCCGGACTCGCCCACATCATTTGATGGAAGCAGACCTCAGTTTCTATCCGCCTAACACCAAGGCTTGCCCTGTTCTATCTTTGCAAGCCAGAGAGGCTTCTTGATGCTATTGTCCCTTGCCGCCCAATTGCGCCAATCCCTCAGCCTGTTGCAGAAGCAAGATATCCAGACGGCATCACAAGCTTTAAGCATGGGGTCAGAGTGGACTTCTGCCAATGTACTGCTGGGAGATGATTGTGCAGCCATTCCAGATGGGGAAGGATATCTGCTATTGGCAGCAGAGGGGATGTTGCCGCTGCTTGTAGAAACAGACCCTTGGTTTGCGGGGTGGTCAGCGGTGATGGTGAACATTAGTGATATTGCTGCAATGGGCGGACGAGCGATCGCGGTAGTTGATACTCTGTGGAGCCAGTCCCCCAATAGTACTGAAGCGATTTGGCAAGGAATGCAAGCGGCGGCTCAAGCGTACCATGTGCCGATTGTGGGTGGACATACCAACTGCCATAGTCCCTACAACGCCCTCTCAGTAGCAATCTTAGGGCGATCGCAGCGCTTAATCAGTAGCTTTAATGCTCAACCAGGCGATCAACTGTTAGTTGCCACCGACTTTCGGGGTAACCCCCATGCTAAATATCCTTTTTGGGACGCAGCAACTACGGCTGATCCGACACAGTTGCGGGAGAATCTAGCAATCTTGCCCTATTTGGCGGAAGCAGATCTGTGTGATACAGGCAAAGACATCAGCAATGGCGGTATCATTGGTACTCTGCTGATGTTGCTAGAAACCTCTGGCTGTGGAGCTATCCTGGATTTAGATCAAGTTCCCTGCCCACCAAGTTTAACTCTGGAACGTTGGCTCGTCAGTTTTCCCAGTTATGGGTTTCTCTTGAGTGTGCGATCGCACCAGGTTGCCACGGTACAATCCTGCTTTCAGCAACAGGGTTTAGTTTGTGCAGTGGTGGGCGAAGTTCAATCCAGCCAGCATCTGGTTCTATGTTCAGGCCAAGAATCAATGACCTTTTGGGATTTGTCCCAGGAGCCACTTACAGGTTTCTCTAAAACAGGAGCAACGAAATGAACTGCTCCTCCAGCGTTACTCCACAGGTAGATCAAAACCTCTCATCATTGGATCTACTACCTAACTTAAAAATTGCCTTATTCACTTACTCCACCAAACGGGTGCAATTAAAAGTGACAGCAGGAATTGAAGGACTGGAATAGCTATGATTTAGTAAATTCCTTACGAGCCAGGTGCATCATCCCATGAGCCAAGAATCAACTGACAGTCCAGCGTGTGCTGGGGCCGAGTCCGAGAGCTTGGAAGAGCGGTTAAACCGTCATCCTGACCTGAAAGCCAAGATAGAGACTTTGTTGTCAGTCGTGGAGAATGCCGAGGGAAATCTGGTCAAAGCCAATGAAGCCGAACAACGAGTGATTGAAGAAATTCAGCAACTGGGACACTCAGCCTTGCAAGGATGGGCAACCCGGCAAAATCAAGCCCAACACGATGAGTTTGTGAACACCAATCCCCGCGCTCAACGCAGCCGAAAAAAAGACTCTATTGGTACACCCGCTTCGGAACCATCGAAGTGAGAGAGCAACTGTTTAGCCAAGGCAAAGGCAAAGGGATTACCCGACCCTTTCGGGAAGCCGCAGGAGTTAGTTGTCGGGGATATTCACTGCCGTTACAACGAGTGATGACTGATTTTGGAGCCGATGTACCGTTTGGACAAATTCCTCGGAAGTTGCAAGAACATCATGGCATTAGCGTGCCCGTGAGTTCTGCCCAAGCGGTGACCCAACGGCACGCCGAGCAGGTTTTACACTTGCAACGTCATCAACTCAACACCGAGATACCAGAACACGATGGGGTAGATTGTCTGATTGTGGAGATGGATGGGAGCATGATTCCGATTGTCACCACCCAAACAACGACCCTTGAGAAGAAGGAGGTAGACCGTCGCACCACTCGCCAAGTCGGTTGGCAGGAAGCTCGCTTAGCCTTCGCTCGGACTCCAGAGCAAACTCATCCAGTATTTGGGGCGACCTTGGGAACTACTGATGAGGCAGGTGAGCAACTGGTTGCCAGTGCCATTCGAGCCGGGGTAGGACAACAAACCTTTGTGCATGGTATCGGGGATGGTGCTCCCTGGATTGCCGACCAAATTTCCCAACGATTCGGTCAACCCGGTCGCTATTTACTCGATTTCTATCATCTGTGTGAGTATCTCGTCGATGCCAGCAGCGTTTGTGCTCCAGAGAGCCCCAAGACGTGGCTAGCGCAGCAAAAGCGGCGGCTCAAACACAACCACGTCGCAGCAGTCCTCAAAGCATTGCGTCTTTTTCTGGAAGCAGACCCGGTGCCTGACAAAACAGCACCCGTCCGTTGTGCTTCCCGCTACATCTCTAATCGCTTAGAGCAACTCGACTACAAAGGAGCAATTGCCGCAGACTTACCGATTGGTTCTGGTGAAATTGAGAGTGCTCATCGCTATGTGATTCAGCAACGACTGAAACGCTCGGGCAGTTGGTGGAGTGTCAAACATGCGGAGGCAATGTTAGCCTTGCGAGTGCTGCGGACGAACCAGGATTGGCACTCTTACTGGGCGAGTCTTGCTCAAAATCCAGCTTGACCTAACCTGCTACTTTTAATTACACCCCCACCAAACCGAGAGGCAGTGTCATTCACACCCTAGAGTTGGCGACGGCTCTGCACAAGTTAGGCCATGATGTTTGTGTTTATGCGTTGGATAAAGATGGCTCAGGATTTGATTATCCTTTGGCTTGCGATTATCAACTGATTCCTGCTCAATCCGCTCCTCCGGATTTAGATGCTCTGATTCAGCAGCGCATTCAAGAGTTTGTAGACTATTTCAGTCAGTCTAGAGAGATTTATGACTGCTACCATGCCCAAGACTGTATTAGCGCCAATGCCCTCGCGAAGCTGGCTCAGCAGCAACAGATTCCCCACTTTATCCGCACTGTGCATCATATTGAAGACTACAGTAGCTCTTATTTGCGGCAGTGTCAGGATCGTTCGATTCAAGAGGCCAACCTCTGCTTCTGTGTCAGTGACGATTGGCAAGCCGCACTGCAAGAGCAATACCAGATTCAGGCTTCAAGAGTTGTAAACGGGGTGAATCTGGAGAGATTTACGTCTATCCCAAATGGTTCAGAACAAGTCCTGAAAGAACGATGGGGCTTACATGGTTCTCCTCTTTATCTCACGGTTGGAGGCATTGAACCTCGCAAAAACTCGATTCGACTACTACAAGCTTTTGCCCAAGTCCGATCGCATTATCCCAACGCTCAGTTAGCGATCGCAGGCGGGGCTACCCTATTTGACTATCAATCCTACCAAAATGAGTTTTTTGCGATCGCGGCTGAACTGGGAATCGAAATTGGTCGATCTTTGGTGTTACCAGGAGTGATTACTGATGCGGATCTTCCGGCGCTGTATCGGACTGCCGATGCCTTTGTCTTCCCTTCTGTGAAAGAAGGCTGGGGCTTGGTATTGCTAGAAGCGATCGCCTCTGGTCTCCCAGTCCTAACTTCCGACCAAACTCCTTTTACAGAATTCCTTTCTTCAAATCAAGCTCTCCTGATAGACCCCAAATCACCGATGGCGATCGCAGAAGCCATGCAAGCTATGGTTCAGCCAAATCTATCTCGCTCCTTGGTGCAGCACAGCCAATCAGTTTTGCCTCGCTATACCTGGGCAACTTCTGCCCAAATGCATCTCCATCACTACAAACAACTCCTAGCCTCCTATGCCTGAAATTCGCTTTCAAATTCAATGGCCCGATGGTTCTGAAGAAACCTGCTATTCTCCCTCTCTCATCGTCAAAGACTATTTCATTCCCAACCAAGACTATGACTTAGACGATTTTGTGCAGCGATCGCGCACGGCTCTGCAAATTGCCAGCGATCGGGTGCAGATCAAGTATGGGAGACCCTGCGGTTTAGCTTTAGGACAACTGCAAGAAATTGAGGCCAAGTCTGCTCACTATAACGACCTTCCACAGCCGAAAGTACGGTTCGTGCAATTTATTGAATGATGGTTAGAGCCTTGGCAAGCCATTCAGGTTTTTAGATTTGATGAAGCCAGATCAACTACTCTCTTTAGCTTTGTAGCGCTTTGCTGAAGGGCTAGAATTTCTACGTGCCGCTGTGTATCTGACTTAACGGGGCAAACCCCAATTTTCTCGCTCAGCAAGCTGTTTTAATTTTCAGTATTTTTTGATCCTCATAAAGATCAATAACTGCAAATTCTAAGTAATGTCGCTAGGACTCTATAAAAAAGCAGTAAAGCATTTATAGAGCCGAGTTTTGCTAATCAGCCATTTCGCGCTATTAGGTTCTGTAGAAGCACCGTTATAATGCAGAAAAAATTAGTAAAGATTTGTATAGCACTTTAATGTATATTTTGACAAAAAGAATAGTAACTGTAACCCCCTAAAACGGGTTGTCGTTACTTGAGTTTTGCTGAGTTGTCAAAATTCTCTTGCGCCCCAAGGTCAAACCCAGTGACTCAATCTCCATCCCCAAAACGCCGTTACTTCCCCGTATGGCTAGTAGACTTTGGCGAGAATAGAGCTACTATTTAGGCAGGATTGATATGGGAATACAACGATGCCTAGACTAGCTCCCACACCTTTGCAACTGACAGAGACAGAGACAGAGCAACTCCAACAGCTAGTCAATCGCCATCGCACTCCCCAGCAAATTGCCTTAAGAGCCAGCATTCTTCTGCTAGCAGACAAAGGACTTAACCATCGGGACATCGCTCGTGAACTGAACATCAGCCGAGACATGGCAAGGCTGTGGCGTAATCGATGGTTAGAGTTGAGCCTGAAGGACATGCCAGTGGTAGAGCGATTAAGAGATGCCCCTCGACCGGGAGGACCAATGAGCTTCAGTTTGGAGCAGATTGTGCAGCTGTTTGCGATTGCTTGTGAGAAGCCTGAAGAGTATGGACACCCCATCAGTCATTGGACTCCCCGAGAGTTGGCTGATGAAGTGGTCAAACAAGGAATTGTTAAGAGCATCTCCCCGCGACATGTGGGCCGCTTGATGAATGAAGCAGATTTGAAACCTCATCAGTCGCAGTACTGGTTGAATCCCCCCCCGACCCTCAATTCGACGAAAAGGTCAAAGACATCTGTGCGATTTACCTGAGTGCAATTGAGCGAAGCAAGGTGGGAGAACGGACGGTTTCTCTCGATGAGATGACAGGAATTCAAGCTCTCGAACGAAAGTCTGCTGACCAACCGATACGTCCTGGCAAACGAGAACGACGAGAATTTGAGTATATTCGCCACGGAACTCAAACCTTAATTGCCAGTTTTGACGTAGCACAAGGTCGAGTCGTCGAAGCAACCGTTGGCGACACTCGCACAGAGGCAGACTACCTCAGCCACCTCCAACAGTTAGTTGCGACCGACCCGAAGGCGATCAAATGGCACTTGGTGATGGATTGCTTGAACATTCATCAGTCAGAATCATTAGTTCGATTTGTGGCACAAACCCAAGGGCTTGAGATCGACCTGGGAGTCAAAGGGGAATCGGGTATCCTCAAATCGATGCAAACTCGGGCTGATTTCTTGGCTGACCCCAGCCACAAAATTGTGTTCCACTTCACTCCTAAGCACTGTTCCTGGCTCAATCAGATTGAGGTCTGGTTCAGTATCTTGGTTCGTAAGTTACTCAGGCGAGGCAATTTCGTGAGTAAAGTGCAACTCAAAACCCGCATCCTCCGATTCGTTGATTACTTCAATCGCACGATGGCTAAACCCTTCAAATGGACTTACCAAGGCAAAGCATTAAAGCAATGACAAAAGGTAGGTGAATTCATGCCCTATTCTACTAGTGCTTTGTGCTGGAACTTTACTCTCAGTTGTAGTGAGTGCTACCGTCCGACATTGGGAACAAGAGCGCTTAAAGATTGAAGTCCGTAACCAGGCTACTCTACTGTCTAGAACCCTACAACAAAACATCGACACTAACTTAGAAATTCTCCAAGCCACTGGGAAGCTGTATCAAGCCTCCGATCAAGTCAGTCGGCGTGACTTCGAGCTGTTTTTGACAGACTTCATCCGAAATCATCCTAGTATCTATGGATTTAACTGGGCTCCTAGAGTCACCAGTGAAAATCGCGTCAAATTTGAGCAGGAAGTGCGAGCCGCAGGTTTATCTAGTTTTGAGATCAAAGAGTCAGACTCCCAAAACCAGATGATGAGAGCTAGCGATCGCCTAGAGTATTTTCCTGTTACCTACGCAGAGCCGTTCCAAAAACTGCGTGGAGCCTTGGGGTTTGATCTCGCATCAGAACCGATGCGTCGGACTGCGATCGCCCAAGCCCTCAGAACTGGCCAAATGCACTCAACCGGACGGATTACTCTCATTGTTCAAAAACAGCTAGGTTTCTTGGCGGTCCTCCCTATTTATAGAAATGGTGCCGTTTTAGATCGTCTAGAAGCTCGTCAGCAGAATTTCCAAGGAGTCATTTCTGGAGTCTTTGCGATCCCCACAATCGTTGAGCCTGCCTTAACTGGCTTGAAGCTAGACAATCTTGACTTCTATATCTTTGACGATTCCGCTGTAGGTCAAAAACGCTTGTTAGCGATCTACCGATCTGAAACTAAACAGGTATTGTCAGACCCTAACATCCAACTACCTCCTCAAGTGGGTTCAAGTTCCTTATGCGTGAATCCAGTCGTTTGCACTCGCACACTAAATGTTGCAGGTCGGCAATGGCTACTCCAAATAGCTCCCACCTCTGGATTCACCAGTGCTGCGGCTTACTCAGGAACTTGGACAGCGTTGAGCCTTGGTTTGTTGTTAACCGGGTTGCTGACGATTTATCTACGGCTATCGATTCAACACACAGAACAAGTTGAGCAATTAGCCCAAGAACGTACCCAACAAGCCAAACAACTGGCTCAAACCCTCCAAGAACTGCGAGCAGCCCAAAGCCAATTGATCCAAACCGAAAAGATGTCGAGTTTAGGCCAGTTAGTGGCGGGTGTTGCCCACGAGATCAACAATCCCGTCAATTTTATTCACGGTAATTTGACTTATGTAGATGAATACACCCAAGATTTATTGGATTTGGTGAGCACCCTAAACCAACATGCTCATCAGTTACCCCCTGAATTACAGACTCAAGCTGCGGCAATCGAACTAGAATTTCTGATCGAGGATTTACCAAAAACATTGGCCTCCATGAAGTTAGGCACCGATCGCATTCGACAAATTGTTTTATCTTTACGCAACTTCTCTCGCTTAGATGAAGCTGAGATGAAACCTGTTGATATTCATGAGGGAATTGATAGCACCTTGCTGATTCTCCAAAATCGGCTAAAGCCTAGAGCAGAGCATCCCGCCGTGCTCGTAGTTAAAGAATATGGTGACATTCCCCTGATCAACTGCTATGCGGGCCAACTCAATCAGGTATTTATGAATATTCTGACCAATGCGCTTGATGCCTTAGAGGAGTACGATACCCAGCGATCGCCCGAAGCAATCCAAGCTGATCCCAGCACCATCACCCTTCGCACCCTGATGGTAGACTCCCATCTCCTCAAAGTTGAAATCGCTGACAATGGGCCTGGGATGAGTGAAGCGGTGAGAGACAGATTATTCGATCCCTTCTTCACAACTAAGCCCGTAGGGCAGGGAACGGGCTTAGGACTAGCGATTAGTTATCAGATCATCACCGAGAAGCATCAAGGCCGCATTGAATGCGAATCCATTCCTGGGCAAGGCACTAGATTTAGCATTGAGATTCCTATTCAAGCAGAGCCAAAACTACCCGCAGTTTTAGGCACAGTCGCGATGGTTGGTTAGACACCCACTAGCACTGGCTCCTAATTTCAGGCTTCTGCTTTCTGCTCATAATAGCTAGCGATATGTTCATAAACATGCTCTGGGAATTCCAGCTCTTTGTAAACATTGCAAGCATCTGGATCATGAGCATCGGGACAAATAGGAAAGTCTTGCTGCTGCTGCCATTCTAGAATGCGATCGCGCTTTGGTGGGTTATAGTCTTTGCCCTGTACTTGCTGAAACAGCGCTCTAGCTTCACTTTCGCTACAATCAGGCGCTTTTTGCAAATAAGTGATCAGCTCGTCTTCTGCCATAAAGTGACGGGCAATCATGGCGAAGGTCAGCTTGCCATAGTGACCAATATCTTGCCCTGCATCCAACGCATCTAAGAGATGCACCATCATTTTGCTTTTGCGAAGTTCTTCAACTGGCATAAATCTAGATTTCCTTAAAAAACATTTTGGTTGAGATCGCTCCCCGCCCGTCAATTCTGGATGATGCAACCATCCAATCTCTTCTTTTATAAAACGTTAAATCAGAACAGCCGTCTTCCAGAAGGAATTGTTTTTATAGTACAAAAATACCACTTAAGATGGGGGTAAAACGACTTCTAACGGGGGCCAGCGATCGCGCAGAACGCCAGCCAACATCTGCAATCCCCACTCCTCACTCCGGCGATGCCCTACTACCAACACATTGATCCCCGTTGCACTCGCCGCAGAGCGAGCAGGTTGCCGAAATTGACCTGTGATGTAGACCTCTGCTCCCTGGGTCTTTGCTTCTCGCACTAGAGCATCGGTCATCGCTCCCACAACAGCCACTTTTGTTACCTCAGGCAAATTACCCGTTTCTATGGCTTCGTATCCACCAAATATGTGCTTCACGCGATCGCAAAAATCAACAAAACTTTGAGCAGAAACATTGCCAATCATGCCAATCGGTCGTCCAGCTTTTTGGCCTAATTCTTCTATCGTCAATAAACCAAGAACCTCAGCTAGCAAAGGATTGAAGCCAAGCGTGAGTCGTTCATCAAAGGCTAAGTGATAAGCTACAACCCCAATATCCGCAGGTAGTTGTTCTCCGAGATTCCAGGGTCGGTGCAAGAATAAGGCGTCTAGCTGTGTGGCGATCGCCCATTGCCTCAGATAAGGCCAGGGTTCTAAAGCCAAGCCCAAGCGCTGAATAGAGCGAGTAGAGGGTCGGTAAATGCCATTGGGATCAAGTTCAAACTGTTTAGCCAACAAGAACTGATCTAAAAAGTGAGCGAGCTGATCAAGAGAAACCATAGAAAATTCATGAGATGGGAGATTAACTGAGCCAAAGGAAACCTCAATTCTTACCAAATCCTGACTTCAGCCCAAAAATCGTTCTACTAGGGCACACCAACTGGCATAATCAGCTTGCTAGTTTAAAGAGTCGCTATAGTTAGCGTTTCGGAGCGCTCCAAAATCGGTAAATGCGATACGATAGACCCGTTGGCAAAAACTCAACAGGCACGAACAAAAGCAAAGCATAAGTAGTCTGCAATAGTAGTCTGAGGCTTAAAGAAAGAGCGATCGCACTGCAAATCCTCCGGAAATCCCATTAATGCCAGTGTGGATTTGATCAAGGACTTACTCAGATATCTCTAAAGATGAGGGCGTAAAACTACCGAATTCTACACAAAGAGACTAGAGACTAACTGCCTACCAAGGTAGAAATACAGTAGAGGATCAAGACGGATCGTTTTAATCTCAAGACAGTTAAGTCACCGCACAGCAATAGCTTCTAGAGCCCAGAAAACGAACCGCAACATATAATCAGGCTGCCCTCGCTATTCAAGTATCTCAGCCGCAACAACTGGATTTACCTAATCCGCAGGAGAAACCAATGAGAGATTTTGTTTTGGACGCTCCCAACCAAGAACGCTACACCTACTTCATTGCGCTATATGGTCGGGACTACCAACAACGTACAGGTTTGTTGCATATCAAGCACGATTTCGGTGATTCGATCCGGGATCTACACACCCTGATTCGCGACAGACTCAACGAAGTCTTAGGTGAAGAAACTCCTTCTTGTTATCACATCTTGGCTCTAGCGGCTCCAGAACCTATCCCCTGTCCCGCTGCCAACTAACCTAAGTTTCCAATCCCTGCATCTCTCTTACTTCAGCTAATCTCTTACTTCGGCTAAAAATCACAAAATCGGCCCAGGCTGCAAGGTAAACTGGAGTTTATGCTCACCAGTTTTCTTCCGCCCCTAGCCCAAAACCTCACCGAACCTGCTTCAATTGCCTTGGCCCAAAGCATTGAGTGTCAGGATATTCTCACACCTCTATGCTCACAGGCGATCGCGACAGCCTATGTTCATCAGGTCTGTGTCCAGGAGGGCAGTGGTGGCACTCCGATTTTGTTACTCCACGGTTTTGACAGCTCTGTGTTTGAGTTTCGTCGGCTTCTGCCCCTCTTAGCCGCTCAGTCTGACACTTGGGCTGTAGATCTATTAGGATTTGGGTTTACTGATCGCACCACAGGGCATCCGTTCAGTCCCACGGCCATCAAGACTCACCTCTATGCTTTCTGGAAGGCTCTGATCAATCAACCCGTAATTTTGGTAGGCGCTTCGATGGGAGGAGCCGCTGCCATCGACTTCACGCTGGCTTATCCTGAATGCGTGCAAAAGCTCGTACTGATTGATAGTGCAGGCTTTAGAAGTGGACCAGCCTTGGGCAAATTCTTAGTAGCACCAATAGCACATCTGGCAGCAGGGATTCTCCGCAGCCCCAAGGTTCGCGATCGCATTAGCCGCACTGCCTACTACAACCCCACCTTTGCTTCTCCGGATGCCCAACTTTGTGCAGCCTTACATCTCGAACTACCCGGTTGGCGTGAGGCACTCGCTGCTTTCACCCAAAGTGGTGGCTATCGCTCTTTCAAAGACAAGCTGGCCCATATTCAGCAGCAGACGCTGATCTTGTGGGGAACGGCGGATAAGATTCTGGGAACGGGTGATGCCATGCAATTTCAGCAAGCGATCGCGAAGAGTAAGCTGATTTGGATTCCCGAATGTGGTCATGTGCCGCATTTAGAAAAACCTCAACTCACGGCCCAACATATTCTTGAGTTTGGTCAGGTTGAGTCTAGTCAAATCTAGTTTGGTAAGACCTAAAGCGCGATCGCCTTACTAATCATCTAGCAGCTTCATCCTCTCAAAGAGACTTTAGATAGGCGAACTAGCGAGCCAGTCAAAAACTTGTTCCAATTGCTCCAAGGAAATGAAACCATATTGCCAAAGAATAATGGGCAACGAACCAGATTGCTGCTCACAGCGCCGCAGAGCTAAGGCCATAGAAGCAGCCGAAACTGAGAGTTCTTCTTGAAGAAAGTTAACAAGTTGAGCTTTACTCCGTCCGGTTTCAATCATGGAACATTCACCTCCTTTCCTGACAATAGTTTTAGTTAAGAAATTTTGCATTGAGCTGCCTTCAAGCCTTCGGTGTTAGGACAAGTTACCACTTTCGGTGTCAAATAGCTCACTTGTCTTTGAACTCCAGGTTGAAGCTTTATGTAATGGGTAGGCTCGACGAAATAAATGGGTTTGATTTGGCGATCGCAAGTTGATATCTTAAAACACATGAAGGCAGTAGAACATGGGGTCAACTATTCTCTACTGAAATTTCACAGTTTGAAAAATTATATTTAAAGTTAATGATGTAACGAATAGTTCCTCAAAAAATATTTGTGGTCATTATCCTATAAATGAGCAACAAATTGTGCCTCATCCTACCGAACTACCCGACTAGGTGATTACAGAAAGTTCAACCGAGCAGCACTAGGCAGATGAACGCTCTAGAGTGCTGCTCGGTTGGCTGAGTAACTGTGTAATTTTAGAAAAAGTCTGTATAGAAACGTTAAACTTACGGCTTAAGTTTTTAGCCAACTAGATGCAGTACGTCCCGAAGCAAGCTGTAACCAGCCAAATCCCAAAGCAGGTAAGCGACAAAGCCAAGCATCGCTAAGCGACCATTCCACAACTCCTGTTGGGGATTCCAGCCAAAGATCCAAGCATTGCGATCGGCACCGTTGTAAGCCTTGGTGGCAGAAAGTTCGCTAACTTTGAGTTCGCTGACTTTATTAGTAGTTTGCATGATTTATATTCCTCAACTGTTATTGCGCTCAACTGTCGTCTAGTAGATTCATGCTATCGAGCGTCTTCACTGCTGCTGTCTGCCTACAGAAGCAAACGGAACCGCTTACTAGGGCGTAGCTTTTGCTTATATCTCGCTTTAGCATTTCCTGCTAACAGTAGAGTTTTTGCTGGAGAAGCTTAATCAATTGCGTCAGAGTAGGATAATACCAATTTAAATTAGGCAGAGGGGAGATAAGCTAGGCTGAGAGGAGTTGTTTCGTCTGCTCTGCTGATGGCTGGTGTCACCTCAATCGACGTGAAGGAAAGTTTGGATGAGCTCGTAGAACAGTTGCGCCAAGCGGCGACGCCAACTGCCAAAGAACGCTTGCAAGTGCTCTACTGGCTCAAACAAGAGCAGGCACCGAGTATCAGCACGATCGCTCAAGCGGTGGGAAAGCATCGAAATACGGTACAAACCTGGTTATCGATGTACCGAGAAGGGGGACTCGCAGCGATGCTGGACGTGAAGAAATCATCTGGAAGGGCGCGGGTGATTCCGCAATGGGCGGAAGCGGCCCTAGCCAAACGCCTACAAGAACCTAATCATGGATTTCAAAGTTACGGAGCAGTGCAGCAGTGGTTGGCTCAGACGCTGGGGATAGAGGCGCAGTATCACGCGGTCTATCAAATGACTCGCTATCGACTTCAAGCCAAACTGAAAGTGGCCCGTCCTCAAAATTGTCGGCAAGACCCTCAGCAGCGAGAGGCGTTTAAGCAAACCTTGCAGACGACCTCAGCCTGCTGAGTCAGTACGCTGACCCAGGGCAGGAGGGCAAGCGCCCGATTCGCTACTTTGCTCAAGATGAGAGCCGCTTTGGACTGCACACGCTCATTGGACGCTTGATTACAGCTTGTGGAGTCAAGCCGATTGGACAGTGGCAGTGGTTGTTCAAAGCCTTCTGGCTCTATGGAGCGGTCGAACCTGCAACCGGAGAATCCTTTTTTCTGCAATTTTCCCATGTCGATACCGAGTGCTATCAGCGCTTCTTGGATGAGTTTTCTCAGGCTTATCCCGATAGCCTCAATATTGTTCAAGTCGATAACGGACGGTTCCACAAGGGCCAGGGTCTAGTGGTGCCAGAGAACATCATTCTGTTGTTTCAACCGCCTTACTGTCCAGAGCTAAATCCGGTGGAGCGATTGTGGGAACATCTCAAGGCAGATCTCAAATGGGCCTCGTTCAAGACGGGCGCATCTAGTGGTTGGGGGAGTACTGGATGGATTCGCGAGAATGGAAGAGACCACAAAAAAGGACAAACCTGGCTGGGCTTGCCCTCTAACTACAAAAACTACTTCCATGTTAACGCTCAACCCATCCCACCCTTCTCAAGAACTGGCGTGGCAACGCTGGGACGAGAAACTTCAAACTAGTACTACTCTTGCCAGTCTCGTCATAACAGCTTGGCAGATCGGACGATACGTCGCTCAGGTGCTAGTTGAACAACAGTTGCATCAAAGAGCTCAGCAAGCAGAGACCTGGGGTGCTTGTACTCAGTGTGGTCATCCCCTGCAAAGCAAGGGTTGGGTGGGACGTCGGATGCTCACCCTCGTTGGATGGGTGGAATGGAAACGGCGAGTTGGACGATGTCCCCATCATTGTCCTGGGAGTCAGCAAGTTCCCTTTGACCAAGAGTTGGGCATCGAGCCTTATCAGCAAACCTCGATGGAATTGATGCGTTTGGGGTGTCTCTTAGCGGTCCTTCTACCCTTCGAGTTGGCCGCAGAACTATTAGCTCAACTGAGTGGCGTTCATCTCAGTGATGCCACGCTTTGGCAGTGGGTGCAAACCTTTGGCAAGCGAGCCACTCAGCATCTAGAATCAGAACTCCAATCGTTAGCGCCGGGACATCCACCCCAAGCTGAGCCGCTCGATGCAACTTTGGCTGCCTTGCCTTTGGTCATTGCCGCTGATGGCGTGACGGTGCCACTGCGGCCCACTCCTGGGAGCGCCAAAGGCAGCATTGTGTGGCGAGAAGTGAAAGTGGGTTTGCTGACTCGTTTGGGCACGACAACCAACCGAGCGGGAAAAACCAGGACAGAGTTGAGGCAACATCGCCTCGTTGCCGTACTCGGTACTATAGATGCCCTGCAAGTGCGTCTGCAACTGGAAGCAGCGAGACAAAGCATAGAGAGCACTTCCCAGGTCGTGTGGCTCAGTGATGGGGCACAAGGATTCTGGCGGTTGTACGAGCAGAGCTTCGCACCTGTTGCGGTGGGCATCTTGGATTTCTACCATGCCTCGGCACATCTCTGGCGAGCCGCTCAAGCGTACGGCAACACGGTGCCTCACCGTACCCCACAAGCGTGGTTTGAGCGGCTACGACATCAACTGCGTCACGGTTATGGGCATCGCATTATTAAAGAACTCAACTGCTTATTGCGTTATCGCTCTACCCCTGTCTCGGCCAAAGCAACCTTGCAACAAGTGCATGATTATCTCAGTACTCATCAGGAGCATCTGTGCTATCGGAAGTTCAAAAAGCAGGGTTGGCCGATTGGCTCCGGGATGGTTGAGAGTGCTTGTAAGTGGCTGATTGCTCAGCGCTTCAAAGGCGTTGGGATGCGATGGAGTGAGGATGGCTTCAACCATTTGCTGCATCTGCGTTTAGCTTGGGTCAATCAGCGCTTTGATGCCTTGTTCTCCCAGGAGTCATTAACCTTATTCTCGGACTCCCCCAACCATTAGATGCGCCCGTTCAAGACGTTGGCTCAACTCCAAACCAAAGTCGATCAACTCTTGGCTGAGTTAAGGCCTGAAGTGATTGCTTCCATCACAGGTTATCCCTTTATCTTGGAGGCTCTATCTGCCTTGAACGCTGTTTAAATTGGTATAAGTAGCTGTATTGAGTGGCGACGGCAGTGAGAGAACGCCTGATTATTTTTACGCGCTATCCTGAACCTGGCAAAACAAAAACTCGGCTCATTCCGGCTTTAGGGCCAGAAAGAGCTGCGATCTTGCAGCAGCGGATGACAGAACATACATTAGCTCAAGCTCAACTGCTCCAGGCAAGTTCAGCGATCGCTCTAGAGGTTCGTTTCACTGGCGGCGATCGTTACCTGATGCGATCCTGGCTGGGAACAGAATTGGCTCACCGATCGCAAGGTGAAGGAAACTTAGGACAGCGGATGACCCAGGCTTTCCAATCTGCTTTTCGAGCGGGGATGCAGCGAGTTGTAATTATAGGAATTGATTGCCCAGATCTAGATGCGATCATTCTCAGCAAAGCATTTCAGGAATTACAACAGCATGATCTAGTGTTAGGGCCTGCTACCGATGGTGGCTATTATTTGATTGGGTTGCGGCGATTTGTCCCAGAGTTATTTCAAGATATTGCCTGGAGTACCGATCGCGTCTGGCAACAAACGATCGCGATCGCCCAACAGCACCATTTATCCGTTGGTTCTTTACCCCCCTTAGATGATGTCGATCGCCCGGAAGATTTAGCGATATGGGAGCGAGTCAGCCAATCGAGTATTGACCAGATCGGCAATGAAAAAATTTCGATTATTATTCCGGTGCTAAACGAAGCCGCCGCGATCGCCCAAACTTTAGCAGCCGCCCAGCAAACCTCGCAGGCAGAAATTATTGTGGTGGATGGCGGTAGCCAAGACGATACAGTGGCGATCGCACAATCCGCCGGAGCCAAAGTAATCATGAGTGCTCCAGGTCGCGCTCAACAAATGAATGCTGGGGCCAAAGTTGCAGCCGGAGAAGTATTGCTGTTTCTGCATGGCGACACACTGCTACCGCCTGAATTTGCCACCCAAATTCGACAAGCTTTAATTTCGCCAGGAGTAATTGCTGGAGCCTTTGCCCTCAAGATCGATAGTGCTGTGCCAGGAATACGACTGATGGAGCGGCTAGTTAACTGGCGATCGCGCTCTTTGCAGATGCCCTATGGTGATCAAGCTATTTTCTTACGGGCTAAAACTTTTCATTCAGTGGGTGGCTTCGCCGATCTGCCGATCATGGAAGATTTTGAGTTGATGCGGCAGTTGAAGAAAAAAGGCGCGATCGCCATTGTTTCTGAGCCAGTCATTACCTCTGGTCGGCGATGGGAAAGGCTGGGCTTGCTCCGGACTACATTAATCAATCAAGCGGTGATTCTGGCTTATTTTTTGGGAGTCTCTCGCGATCGCCTAGCTCGGTGGTATCGCTCCCATTGAGCCAAAATTAAAGCCAATTTCGCTGATGCAAATGTACGCGAAAAGCGCTTCTGACGTTAAACTGACCAGAAGTAATCGTGAGCCGTCAAAGCCAGATCAAGAGAAAGAGAGAGGGTTTCTGTGAGTTATCTTGAATCAGTTGCACAGTTTTATAGCGAAGTAGCAGAAACCCCGGAAGTTGGGCTCTGCTGCGTACAAAGTAGTCCCTTGCAACTGCCAGGGTTAAACATTCCTGCCAAAATGCAGGAGATGAACTACGGTTGTGGTACCACTGTACATCCAACCGAGCTAGCAGGTAATCCAACGGTTTTATATGTCGGTGTAGGAGGAGGATTAGAGGCGCTGCAATTTGCCTACTTCTCTCGTCAACCCGGAGCAGTCATTGCGGTCGATCCGGTTGAGACGATGCGGGAAGCGGCTCACCAGAACTTACAGATGGCTGCTCAAGAGAACACTTGGTTTGACTCCAGCTTCGTCGAAATTCGGGAAGGGGATGCTTTTCATCTACCCGTTCCAGATGCTTCTGTAGATGTAGTGGCACAAAACTGTTTGTTCAATATCTTTGAACCCGCAGATTTAACCAAAGCTCTCCAAGAAGTCTATCGAGTCCTCAAACCCGGTGGTCGTCTCCTCATGAGTGACCCGATCGCAACTCGTCCGATTCCAGAGCATTTACAGCAAGATGAACGCCTACGGGCCATGTGCTTATCTGGAGCCTTGACCTATGAGGGCTACGTCCAACATCTCATTCAGGCGGGCTTTGGTCAGATAGAAATCCGAGCCCGTCGTCCCTACCGTTTGCTCGATCGCCAAAGCTATGGCTTAGAGGAACACCTTTTATTAGAAAGCCTCGATTCAGTTTCTTTTAAAGTGCCAATTCCTAGCGACGGTGCCTGCATTTTTACAGGCAAAACTGCCATCTATACAGGAGTGGCACCATTCTTTGATGACCAAGCAGGGCATGTATTACAACGTGGTCTCCCCGCAGCAGTCTGTGACAAGACCGCAGCCAATCTGGCATCTACCATTCCCGATGTAATTGTGACTCCATCAACTTGGTACTACGACGGCGGTGGTTGCTGTTAGAAACATCATTCAGGAAAGGATCTGCCACCTGATTTAGCAACCAAACAATCAACTACGAAGTCAGCTATAAAGTTAGCTAAAAGTCGCGATCGCTGCATAAGTTAGCACAAGTTACCGACTGCTAGGGTCGTTAGTGTGGCGATCGCTTAGAAGAAACTCCAACGAAGAGAAGATGATTCAATCTCAATCAAGTTCTACCACCCTTACCCCTTTCCCACAGAAGCTAGGTGCTCCCCTCACCAAGCAACCTATCAGCGTCCTACAAATTAATTTAGGCAGGCGTTGCAACCTCGCTTGTAGTCATTGCCATGTTGAAGCGGGGCCAAAACGTACGGAAGAACTGACAACAGAAGTTTGCCAACAATTAATTGAGGCAATTCATTGCTTCCCCCAGATCAAAACCGTTGACCTCACGGGCGGGGCTCCAGAGATGAATTACGGCTTTCGGCCTTTGGTCGAAGCGGCGAGAGCAACGGGCAAAGAGGTGATTGTACGCTCTAATCTCACCATCTACTTTGAACCAGGCTTTGAAGATTTACCCGAATATTTTGCTCACCATCAAGTCAGAGTTGTAGCCTCTTTACCCTGTTACCAGGCAGATAACGTAGACAAAATGCGGGGTGATGGCGTCTTTAATAATTCGATTCGAGCTATTCAACAGCTCAATCAATTAGGGTATAGCGACAATCCCAACTTAATTTTAGATTTGGTGTATAACCCTCAAATTCCTACAACTGAGAACTTCTCGCTCACGCCCGATCAACAGAAGCTAGAGCAGGATTATAAAACATATCTCAAAGAGCAGTTTGGGATTCAGTTCAATCAGCTATTCACCATTACCAACTTACCGATTGGTCGAACCAAGTTTCATCTAGAGCATCGGCATCTCCATCAGCCTTATTTGCAGTTTCTAGAAAATCACTTCAACCCAGCTACATTAGCCAATCTAATGTGCCGCAATGAACTCTCAATTGATTATTTGGGCAATATCTACGATTGTGATTTCAACCAAATGGAAAACCTGCCCGCTAGAGCTAAAACTGGAGAAGCCTTAACAGTTTCTAAACTCCTAAAAGCTGGCACCCTGGATGTCATTGAATCTATCCGTACTGCCAATTTCTGTTACGGTTGCACGGCTGGAAGTGGATCTAGCTGTGGCGGAGCTTTAGTGTAACTGGCTCAAAAGCCGAGCTATAGTTGAAAACCGTAAGAATAAACAGCTATAGGCCCAAACAGTTAAAGAGGAGTCAAGACCTTGAGCCGTTCCGTGGTAAAGCCTATCTCTAGCTTGATCCAACGCCGCCCTTGGCCACTAATTCCTGTGCTGGGGGTGGTGCCGCTCGTGAGCATTATATTGATCAGCCAAAGTCGCCCAAGTGCTCCAGTCGCTCAAGAAACTCCAACTGTCATTTCAACGGTCATTTCACCTTCACCGATTTCCAACCTTGCCACTCCGTCTCCCACGACAACGCCAACTGTTGCTACGAGTGCCGTAAAAACGTCGGCTGCCTCCGCCAAAACATCTGCCCAGAAATCTGCAAGTCCTACCAAGCCAGTCACCCAAAAGACTCCCACTGCCGCCACAAAACCAAAACCCCAAGCGACGGCTAAGTCTAAGGCTCCTGCCAAACCGCAGACCACTCCTGCTCAGTCTAGTGCCGCGCCCATCAGTGCCAGTGCCGCAGAGCGATTGGCCGCCGCTAATACCTCCACTGCGATCGATAGCGTGTTAGAAATCCAGGTGGCGATCGCAGTAGAAGCCAATTCTTTAGCCATTGGCACCTCGACACCCGGAGTCATCCTAGACACCAATGGTCAAGTGCTGCGGGAGCTACCTGCCGAGTCCGCTTATACCGCTCAGCTTGATGGGACAGGAATCACCTTAAATTCATGGCAGCTTCCCAGCGTGGTCTATATTGAACCCACAGAAGGAGGGCTAGTCTACGTCGGCGATCGCTGGTACCGAGGACGCTTGCTGCTAATGGTACGACCCAGTGGTTTACTGGCGGTCAATAATGTCCTGTTAAGAGACTATCTTTATAGCGTGGTCGGGGCGGAAGTTTCACCGAGCTGGCCGATGGCAGCACTCAAAGCTCAGGCGATCGCGGCTCGTTCCTATGCTTTGACTTACTACTTCAAACCTGCGACTGACTTTTATCACATAGGAGATGATGAACAGTACCAAGTCTATGCAGGTGCAGAAAAAGAAGCAGACAGGACTTATCAAGCTGTGAACGAAACTGCTGGAGAATTTATTAGTTATCGCGGTGGCATTGTCGAGTCCCTCTACGCCGCTTCAGATGACATTGTGATTGACGCGCATGGAGGGCGGGGGATGAGCCAATTAGGAGCCCTGAAGTTGGCGGAGGAAGGATACGATTATCGCCAAATTTTAGGCACCTACTACCCAGGTACAGGACTCGCCCGCATTGAAGTAGACCAAGAATAAAGCCCTCTCCTACTTATAAAATCTAAAGCTCCCCTTCCCCAAAAGGGAACAAAAGGGAAGGGGCTGGGGGTTAGGTCTAGCGATTGGCACCCGCTAATGGATGCGCTCCCTCTGTGGTCATGCGATAGTCGCCACCAATCTGACGCTGATGCTCCTCAATGACCTGCTCACTGGGTACGCCACCCGCGTTAACCGTCTTTTGGTACTGGAAGTAGCGGGCATCTTCAGGGAGTTGCTCAACGGGGATGAACTCGGTGTCTTGTGTAGTCAAATTCACCTGATCGGCTAAGACCTGCCGAATATAATCTTTATTTTCCTCAAAGCGCATCGTTTCCGGTAGGCTTTGGGGCAAGAACTCTTCTGGATCGCGATTTTCATACTGACGCAGCAGATCGCAAGCAATCCGCAGGTGCTCAATCTCCATGTTCAAATGGAGTTCCCATATTTGCTTAATGCGTCGGTCTGACTCTTGCTGCATGAAGGAATAGTACAGATAGCACTCGTTGTACTGGTGTAGCACTTCCTGCTCTAGCCAAGAAGCATTGGGGTCGAGCAGAGATTCATAGTGAGTGACATGCTGTTCTTCAATTTGAGCGATTTCTAGGTAAAGCCCTCTTGCAAGTGGGCTCATGGGGCGATTACCCACGTTCATATAGAAGTTCATGGTCTGTTGCTCAGAGGCAACCAAGGTCAGCACATGCAAGAGCGAGAGCGGATCAGCTTTAGTGCGATCGCTGGGTCTACGCACATCATCATAGGGATGGCGGTGCTCTGCCACGGTTGGTCGTCCTGGCATAATTTCAGTCAAGCGACCTGTTACTTCTTCTGCTTTCTTGCCCTCAGTCATTTCTAGCAAGTTGGCATAGCGATAGAGATGGTCAAAATCTTCCAAAAGACCAAATTCAAATGCTTGTTTGAGGTAAGGATCAGGTTCATGACGAGCCAAAAAGGCAGTGAGGTCAACCGCAACCTGCTCATAGCCAATTGTGACTTCTAAGGTAGATTCGTTACCAGGCGTGAGCCAGTTAACCACTTTTTGCTGCTGCTGCTCAATCCGACGCAGCATAGCCAGTTGTCTCCGCAGGTCTTGATCGGCGGTATGACGCGCAAATTGATGGGAGAAAAATATCCCTTCCGTTTCAATGCCATTCATGGTGATGACACGGGTGCGAGTATAAGGGTCAACTTGATCTTTGATGTAGGGCTGAACGTTTAGCTCTGACCAATTTCGTAGCTGTTGATCAAGAGGAATACCTTTTTCAGCCAACGGATTAAAGCTCATTATTTCACCTACTCAAATTATGTAGAAATGCTTCTGGTTAGCGCTTTGATTTATTTGGCAAAAGTTTAATCAGCTTTCGGCGAATTCAAGCCATTGTTCAAACCATTACTGTTGCCAAAGCCTTTGCTACTAAGCAGCTTAGTGGCGATCGCTCACGTCTTCTTCCACTGAGGGCAGAGAGCCTACTCTATCCAAAGTTGTAAAAATGTTATTCCGCCACGAGGCATATCTGCACCCATAAACCCATAAACAGCGCCTGTGCTGAATAGCGATCTAAAACTATAACTACCTACAACTAATTGATTAATTATCAAGTTATTTGAAGTGTTAGGTATCACAGTCAAATTTCATAAGAACTCCCCTATGGACAGACTTGAATTTACTTCCAACGAAGCAACAACGAATTAAAAGTGCGTTCTAAAGTGAACATGCCCGCTGAGCTAAAAGGCGGGAGATTAGGAAACAACCAGAAGAGTTTAAATAGTTGAGAAAATGGGTAAGATCCGGCGATAGAAAGCGGATTCTCAACTTACTTTTCGTTGGCTTCTAAAAATTTTAATAGATAGAAATACGTCAAAAACCGGGAGAAACAGCAATGAGTCAATCTAAAGAATTACAACCCCCCCAACATCAAAATCAACAGCCTGGTATCGAATCTGAGATGACTCCTAGACCTCAGTTTGATGATTCTAAATATCGGGGCAGTGGCAAATTGCAAGGAAAAGTCGCTCTGATTACTGGTGGAGATAGCGGCATTGGTCGCGCTGTAGCCGTGTTCTACGCCAAAGAAGGCGCGGATGTTGCACTCGTTTATCTTAATGAGCATCAAGATGCCGAAGATACCAAGCGCCGAGTCGAAGCAGAGGGCAGACGCTGCATCACCTTTGCGGGTGACATTGGCGACGAGCAATTCTGCAAGGAAGCTGTCCAACAAACGGTGCAGCAACTAGGCTACCTCGACATTCTGGTAAACAATGCAGCTGAACAACATCCCCAGCAAAGCATTGAAGACATCACGGCGGAGCAACTGGAGCGCACCTTCCGCACTAATATCTTCAGCATGTTCTTTTTGACCAAAGCGGCCTTGCCTCACCTCAAAGAAGGTAGTGCCATCATCAATACCACTTCGGTCACAGCTTACAAAGGTAATCAGCAACTGCTAGATTACTCTTCTACCAAGGGCGCGATCGTTGCCTTTACCCGCTCTCTGTCCCAGTCTCTAGTGGAGAAGGGCATTCGGGTAAATGGTGTTGCCCCTGGCCCCATCTGGACTCCTCTGATTCCTGCTACTTTCCCAGAAGACAAAGTCAAGAGCTTTGGCGCTCAAGTACCGATGCAGCGGGCTGGACAACCAGAAGAAGTTGCACCCAGTTATGTCTTCCTCGCATCCGACGACTCCTCTTATATGTCCGGGCAAATTCTACATCCCAACGGTGGCGAAGTTGTCGGTGGTTAAAAAGCTCTAAGCCAAATCGTTTGTGTCCTGGTTTACCAAACAACGTTACGGCAATTTCTGGCTTGGGTCAGAAGTGGATCTAATTCAGCCACAGTAGTCTATTCAAAGCGATTCAGTGTCATTAGAGTCAAACCTGGGAGTTTAGGCCAGATGCGCCACCTACTTCAGAAAACTCCCAGGTTTCTTTTTTGCCGAAACTAGAGTTTCTGCTGTCAGTAGTTTTTACTTCAATCTAATCCCATTCTGCTCCCTCCAGGTTCTGGTCAAGGGAGCATTTTTATGTTTTTCCTCTGAAGGCTATCAGCACACCTAGGAGGCATAAAACAAGTATCCAAAGCAATACACCTAAATTCCGATAGGATAACCGGATTTAGGTCTTGCCATATCCAATCCTCCTATGCCAAACTGCTATTGAAAATTGAATTACGGTATCTCGACCAAGTTACTGTACTTTAATAAATTTTTGACAGCATGCCTCAGCGATGAGGCCATCTTGCACAAAAAATAGCCGTCTAAACGAGAGTTTTGTGAGCAGAACCCTCACTCACGGTGATGCAATTGTTTTTTTAATTGAGAAGGATAAGTGATGCTAAAGGATGCTCAAGGACTGGATGTTACTACCGCTTCGACTGAGGCGATCGCAGCCATTGATCAATTTATTGATCAATCCCTCAGCTACGGTAGACAAGCAGAATTTGCCATTCTCCAAGCCGTGGGCGCGGATCCTGCTTGTGCGATCGCCCATGCCTTCGCAGCAGCTTACTATCTTTCTCAAGAGAGCGCTGCTGCCTGGGAGCAAGCCACTCCTTACCTCAGAGCTGCCATCCAACATCAGTCAAAAGCTACGCGGCGAGAGCAACAGTGGGTAAGGGCAGTCGTTGCTTGGGCGAGAGGCGATATTGACCAAGCGATCGCTATCCATGAATTGCTTACTACTAAATACCCACAAGATCTCCTTTCGGTGCAGCAAGGCCAGTACCACTACTTTTATCAGGGAGATCAGGCAGGGCTGCTTCAGATTGCTGAGAATGTATTACCTGCCAATTCTGGGCATCTCCATCTGCATTATCTTTACGGCATGATTGCTTTTGGCCTGGAGCAGTGCCACCGCCTCTCAGAAGCAGAAGTAATGGGACGAAAAGCTACCGAAATGAATCGCCATGACCCTTGGGCACATCATGCGGTCGCTCATGTGCTGGAAACTCAAGGCCGCGTCGAGGAAGGAATTGCTTGGATGGAGGGCTTGGCGGATACCTGGGAAAACTGCAATTCTATGCTCTATACCCACAACTGGTGGCATATTGCTCTCTATTATCTCGAACGCCAGGATTTCTCTACTGTACTGCGTCTCTACGACACGAAAGTTTGGGGGCGATCGCGCCCAGACTCTCCTAAAGACCAGGTAGGAGCGATCGCGCTGCTACTACGGTTAGAGCTACGCGGGGTTGAGGTTGGTGGAACTCGTTGGCAAGAGTTAGCGAGTCATCTCTCTCCTCGAATTCATGAACACGCGCTCCCATTCCAAGACTTGCACTATGTCTATGCCTTAGCTCGCACCCATCAGCAGGATTGGGTACAAGAAATGCTGCAAAGTATGGAGGCTCATGCTCACCGGATTAAACCCGCCCTACAACAGCCCTGGATAGAGATCGCATTGCCTGCGGCCCAAGGGATGGTGGCTCATGCCCAGCAAGATTGGCAACAAGCGATCGCTCTGCTGCGGCCAGTATTATCCCGACTAGGAGCGATCGGAGGAAGTCATGCTCAGCGGGAGTTGTTTGAGCAAGTTTATGCAGATGCCTTGAAGCAGGCTGAAAAACATCAAGATATTCATGCCTTCTCCCGAAAGCAGCGTTCCTTTCAGCAGAACGGCACTTCTGGGCCAAGAATCACCGCTATCCACGATCATCAGAGTTTAACTGCAAAAGTGAGCTAGCCTGGGCAGTGGTAAATGCGCTGCCAATGACTTCATAACCAGCTTGTAATGTGGCTTCATACTGAAGGGCGATCGCTTCATAATCAGCAGATTTCACAGCTACATAACCCTGAATTTGGGCTTGTTGCATAACTAATTGCAACTCTGGATCGGGTTGGAGCAGAGCAGCCTGTAGCTGTTGGAGTAGATCTGTGCCAAGGTGCTGAGCTGCAACGATGGGTGGGATAGGACAAGGACCAAGAGACTCTATCACCCGCAAATGTTCGCTCAACTCTGGAAAGCTTTGTAACTCCTGCTCTAACACAGTGCTGTCGATCGCGGCACAATCTGCCAACCCCTCTGCAACCCAACGCATCGAGCGTTGGTGAGAACCAGAAGCTAGCACTTGACCGAAGAAATCTGTAGGATATCCATCTTGCTTTAATTTTTGCCGCACTAAGTTATAGCCACTATTGGAACCCAAATCGTTGTAACACAGGGTTTTACCCGCTAATTCTGCAAAGCTGGTGATATCACTGGCAGCAGGCACAACCACATCCGAGAAATAAATGGGACGACTATGGTAGCGGACAGCTTGCATTACAGGAGCCGCGATCGCCTGGAGTTGTTGAGGATAGCAGCGGTGGTAACGAATAAACGGCAAACCGCAGATAAAAGCAAGATCGAGTTGGTCATGCAGCAATAGCGGATCTTCTAGCGGGTCAAACTCGGCTTGGCTAATCTCTGTCTCTACTGCCAACTTGCGCCCCAAATAAGCCGCGATCGCTTGGTAAAACCAAAACATATTTGGAGCTAGGTAAGAAACCAACCGCAATTGCCCAGAAGCCATACTAGAAGCCATAGGAACTTTACTAAATCCAGCAAAAAAGGTTAGCGATCGCCCTCCCCTTAAAACAGCTTAAAGGCAAAGCGATCGCAGTTTAATTTAGGCTAGTTGACTTAAGGGCAATCAGGCAAGCTCGTTAAACAATTTGACGTAGAAAGTCAATTTGCTGACTAAATTCTAGAGGTTGGAGAGAAGAAACAATCTCTTGAGCCCCAGGAGACAGTTGTGTAGTAGCCGCTGTCGAAATAGCGTCTCTATCTAACTCTTGAGCTAGGCGATACCAGAAGGCCAAGCGAGCATTTTGGTCTAGAGATTGATATTGGCTCAGAGGGTCTTTGATGCCACCAGGAATCAGTTCCAATAAAGCCTTACTGGGATGGGGGTCAAGCGCAGCTTCATCGTGACCAGCCTGTTGGCTAGAAAACACGTCGCGGATAAATTGCAATTGGTCTTCCGATCGCAGATCTTTGACATGCTTCACAAGTTGGCTGATTTCGTTAGAGGAAGTCACACCGGAACTTGGAAAAGAGATGGAATTTCCTAGCTCGGTGTAAAGGTAAGCCAAGGCAGCAATTTGTTGATCAACCTCAAGGCGCTGAAAAGATTTCAGGGTTTGCGCGGTATTGGTATTTGCAGATGTCATAAGAGATGTCCAAAACAATAATCTCACACCCGCATCCTAAACACCCTAAGCCCAGGTAACGCCTATATAAAGACGGAAGCTAAGTTTTGTTAACGACAATAATAAATCCTTCGTCAGGCTGAGGTGCGATCGCCAATACAACGGGACTATGAATCCTAGTGATATTCTGGCCCAAAATTAGTCAACTTCCTACTTCAACTACATTAGGTAGATGGCTAAAGCGTCCGGTTGATGTTGATCATATTCATACATTGTCTCACCAAGTAGGAGAAAGCATCTTGATTCATTCTATGTTGCTGTCAGCAGTCCCCGCTGCTACGTCCCAAGACCCCACTGCTTTATGGAACTGGCAAGGCACCCCTATCATGATTGGTTGCTGCCTACTGGCTCTGTTTATTGCCAGCCGCACCGTCCGCTTTCCCAAAGTTGGGCCTAAGATGCCTCTCGGCCCCTTCTCTGGTCTACTAAACAATATGAGCGTGGGTACCTTCTTAGGAGCGATGAGCTTCGGCCACATTTTGGGAGTTTTAGCAATTTTACTCAGCTCTAGCTGGCTCAAATAAAAATAGCAACTCTAAAAATTTGTCGCAAATTATCTATTAAACCAAAAGAGGGATATGGTGTCGTCATATCCCTCTTTCTAATGGAAGCTTCTTTTAGCCGCTGTTACCTTAACTTTGCAGTTTTTGCAGTAGATGAGTAACCTTAGCACCGAGTTGCTCAACGCTGTCCTGTTGTTGGCTATCTTTTAAGCTGCCATCTGGGTTAAATGCTTCATGAGCCTTGGCGATCGCAATTTGATCGGGAATGACCAAAACTCGGATATTAGACAGGATACTGCGAACATGAACTAAGCCTCTCAGCCCCCCTAAACCGCCCGTAGACGCACTCATAATTGCAGCTACTTTATCTGTAAAGGCCGCTAGGGGAGGCTCACCAGGAGCGGAGCGAGAAGCCCAGTCGATCGCATTTTTGAGTACACCAGAGATAGAACTGTTGTATTCCGGAGAAGCAATCAGCAGCCCCTGATGAGCCACCATGATCTCCTTGAATTTCAAAGCATTCGCAGGAGTTCCTTCAGCCGCCTCCAGATCCTCATCATAAAGCGGCATCGGCAAATCGCGCAGATCTAGGAATGTAACTTCTGCGCCCGCATTCCGCGCGCCTGTAGCTGCAACTTTAACCAGAGTTTTGTTGTAAGAATTGGTTCGGGTACTGCCCGCAAAAGCCAAAATCTTGGGTGAATCAGCCATAAAAATTGATTTCCAAATACATCTTTGCGAAAAAACAAAGCGGCGATCGCAGTTGAGTGAGCTTTATCCAGTGTCTTTAAGCACAACCTTAAGCACAAAACGCGATCGCCAGGTTTCAAGTCTTATGCTAGAAATGAAAGTTGGCGATCGCGTTACTCTTAAATCACCCTAGTCAAGCCATTGAGAGCAACTAGGCAGCACCCAAATAATCTGCTAAAGCCTCAGACCCACCAATTAATTTGCCATCAATAAATACTTGAGGGACAGTAGTTCCCCCAGCCATCGCTCGTAATGAGCGTGTAGTGGCATCTTTGCCCACCACAATTTCTTCATAAGTAAGTCCGCGCTCCTGCAACATCTCTTTGGCACGCGCACAGAAAGGACAACCTTCTTTAGTAAATAAGGAGACGCATTCAGGCTTCTTAGCTTGGGGGTTGATGTAGTTGAGCATCGTATCGGCATCGGATACCTTGAAAGGATCTCCTGGCTCCTCTGGCTCAATAAACATCTTTTCAATGACACCATCCTTGACCAGCATGGAATAGCGCCAAGACCGCTTACCGAAACCCAGGTCAGCCTTGTCAACTAACATACCCATGCCTTCGGTAAACTCGCCGTTACCATCTGGAATGAGTGTAATATTACTGGCCTCTTGGTCTTTAGCCCATTCATTCATCACGAACGTATCATTGACAGAAAGGCAGAGAATGCTGTCTACACCATTTTTCTTAAAAGTTGGGGCCAGTTCGTTGTAGCCAGGTAGATGAGTGGAGGAACAAGTTGGGGTGAATGCACCGGGTAAAGAAAAAACAATCACCGTCTTACCCGCAAACAAATCAGCAGTAGTAATATCGACCCACTGATTGTCCCGCCGCACTCGGAAGGTAACATCAGGAACTCTTTGGCCTTCTCGATTAGGCAACATGAATTTAACTCCTCAGCTTGTTTCGGATGCGAAGTTTTGCACCCCGTGGCTACCTAAAGCGTACTCATTATGAGTATGGCTGTCAATACACCCGGAGCATCTTGCTTGAGGCGAGCTGAGAATACCGAAGGCGTTATAGGGCAGCTCTGTTGGGCCAGCATCACTCAGTCAGGTGAATCAACAGGGGGAAGTGCAAAATTGAAGCCGATGCTTACACTAGGGCTGTATTGTCACAAGATCTATTTATGAATGCCACTACCGCATCGTCAACTCTACGGGTTTTGATTATTGAAGATGACCCCATGATGCAGTTAGGCTTGGAGCAGTCCTTGCAAGCTGACCCGACATGTATCGTTGTAGGACAGGCAGAAGATGGTTATTTAGGCGTAGAGGCAGCACTGAGACTCAAGCCAGACCTGATTATTATGGACATTGGTCTGCCCCGACTTGATGGCATTGCTGCCACCCAAAAAATTAAGGCGGTACTGCCTGAGGTCAGGGTGGTCATGCTCACCTCTCACACGGCAGAAACAGAAATCATTGCGGCGCTCTCTAGTGGAGCAGATGCCTACTGTATTAAGGGTGCAAGTGTAGACCGATTACAAGCAGCGATCGCAGCAGCTCAAGAGGGAGCCACCTACCTCGATCCCCAAATTGCCCGTCGCGTGATCGATCACCTCAAGCCTCCCACGCTCAACAGCGGCATTAGTCAACTGTCTGAACGCGAACTGGAAGTCTTGAAGCTAATGGTAGAAGGACTGAGCAACCCTGAAATCGCTGCCAAGCTTTACCTAAGTCCCAACACGATCAAAACTCATGTTCGAGGCATCATGAACAAGCTATCCGTAGATGATCGCGTGCAAGCCGCAGTAGTCGCTTTGCGGTCTGGATTGGTTTAAGCCTCAGACTAACTCGCTAGTCGAGTCGGGGAATTACAAGAAGCAACCGTTGTGGCGAGAGGCAGCGTAAACCAAATAATAGAACCTGGTTGGGTATTGATCACTCCAATTTCACCCCCATGCGCTTGGATGATCTGCTGGCACAGGTGCAGTTGCACTCCCAAACTCGTAGAACAGCAAGCATGAGGCGATCGCACTTGCAATTCAAAAAAGCGATCGCATTCCCCAACTTCCCAACCCAATCCATCATCTTGGAGCGTACAGCGTAGCATTCCAGGCTCAACCTCAGACGCTAGAGTCAAATGCAACCCAGGTGGATTGTGCTGCAAGGTAGCCGTCATCAAATGTGAGATCACCCGTTGAATTTGGTTAGCATCGGCCAGAACGGGCGGCAAACTCACCGGAATCTGAGCTGTAATACTCGCTTGGTTGGTGCTCAAGAGGGGTGCTACATCCTGCAAGATAGTTTGACCAAGGGTTGAGAACTCTACAGGTTCCGTTTGCAGCGTCACAGTTTGCTCTGCTGTAGCGTAAGTTTCGAGCAAGGCACTAATGGCACCCAATTGGCGATCGCTGGCTTGCACCATCCGCTCCACTCTAGAACGAGCGATCGTCACTGTTTCGCTATTTTGGTTGAGTAAGTTTTTCAGCACCATCAGAGCACCCATGAGAAAAGGGCGCAGATCATGCTCCATCACATGAAACAGTACAGCTTGAAGCTGCCGCACTTCCTGGAGTTCAGCATAGGCAATTTGCAGCAACTCCTCTGTCTCATCTAATGCTTCTGGTAATGCTTCTGGCGCGGTATTTGTTGTCGCTTGTGGAGTAGTGAACTTAGTTTCGGGCTGATTGTGGTGCCCTACCGCTCCTTGCAGCTTCAATAGATTCTGAGTGGAGCTAGGGTCGGAGAGAAGTTGTTGCAATTGGGAGAAAGCTGCTTCATCACGACAGCAATTTCGTAAAGCCTGTAGGTAGTCCACATCAGAAGTCATAGCTGGATTCTTATAGAGTTTATTTTGGAGATACAAAGACAACCGAGCGAATAGATAGGAATAGATAGACCGTGGCTTGGCAGCACTGGTCTGCAACAGTTTGAGGTGAGCAATCCCAAGCAAGCTCTGGCTAATAGTCAGCTTGGGGATGCCTCAACCCGGATGAGACTTGTTTCAACAGGCCGTTGCTTTAAGCTAGCGAGAGGTTGAACCAGTAGGTATTAGTAAGAAGACTGATTCTTGGGATTCTTTGCGGAATGGGCTTGTGAGCAGGTGTAGCTGATCCCAAACTTGTTAGGTTCAAAGCACCATAGTTTTATCCTAGGTGGAGGTAGGGCGATCGCACCTCGCTCACATGACTCACCCATCAAGGTGATTTTGTGGTCGCTGCTACAGGTGCCAGGGGTAAAGTAAACCAGAAAGTTGAGCCAGATCCAAGCTCACTGGTTACGCCCATCTCACCCCCGTGAGCCACAACAATTTGACGACAAAGATACAAACCCAAACCCAAACCCATAGAACGACGGGTTTGAGGACCACGGGAATACAGCTCAAACAAGTGCTCGCGCACCTCTGGCTTAATGCCAGCTCCGTTATCTTGGACTCGACACAGTAATAGGTCGCCTTGCCGTTCCACACTTAAACTCAAGCTCAGTCCGGGTGGGTTGTGCTTCAAGGCATTGGCTAGCAAGTTTTCCACCACTCGCCGTAATTGCAACGGATCGGCTGGAATGGCAGGCAAATTATGAGGAATGAGAGTTGTGAAACTAGCTTGATTTTTGTCCAGCAAAGGCTCAAAGTCCACCAGCACATCTACCACCAGTTTTCCTAAGTCAACAGGCTCGGTTTGCAGAACAATGCCGCCCACTTCACTGGCATGAACTTCTAACAGCGAGTTAATCAAATACAGTTGGCGATCGCTACTTTGAGCCATGCGCTCCAGAATAGTCCGAGCCACTGGAATCACAGCCTTACTAGAGCCGTTGGAGTTTTCAGTGGACAGCGATTCACTCTTAAGCAAATTCCCCAACACCATCAACATCCCTGTCACCGGGTTGCGGAGGTCATGAGAAACCGCATGCAAAAACACCCGTAAAGCATCTTCTATTCGCTTTCGCTCAGCAATTTCGACTAGCAGTTGCTCATTCGCCGCCCGAATATCTGCGGTTCGCTCTTGCACCCGCACTTCCAACTCTTCATTGCGTTGTTCCAGAACCCCGAAGGAAGCCCGTAACTGCTCCGCCATGTTTTGAAACGCACGGGCCAAAACTCCCAATTCATCTTCTCGCTCCACGGGTACTGTTTGCTCCCACTCCCCCTGGGACAAAGCTTTAGCCGCTCGGCTCAGGTGCAAAATTGGCTGTACAATCCAGCGCGAGGTCAGAATGCCCAATGCGATCGCGGCAATTAAGGCTGCCAAGCAAAGCAAAATCGTCGATCGCGTGTTGGCCTCGATCTGCTCCATGAAATCTGCTTCTGGCACCACCACCACGATCAGCCAATCTAAGCCTCGGCCATCCTGTAGGGGTAGCACTTGCAGAAATTGGCGTTTACCCTCCAATTCAAAGTCAAGCTGTTGGCTATTGCGAATTTGCCGCAAATCACCAAAGCGTTGCTGTAAGTGCTGCGCTGTGGCTCGAATCAACTGATTACGGCTAGCCGTCGCAGCCAATCGTTCCTGCGTTTTACCGTCGGCACTGAGGATAAAGGGTTTGTCGGTCAGAGAAGTTGCGACCAACAGCCCCGATCGCTCCATGATAAAGGTTTGCCCCGTTTTGCCAATCTTGAGGCTGCGCAGAAATTCGCCAATTTGAGACAGCACCAAATCAGCTGCCGTCACCCCAATCAATTTGCCTTGAGCGTCGTACAAAGGCAGGTCAGCCGTGATCGTGAGCTTTTGCGTGGAGAAGTAGGTATAGATATCAGTCCAAACAGGTTTGCCCGCTGTCACACTGATTTTGTACCAATCCCGCTGACGCGGATCGTAATTGGGTTTAGTTTGCAACAGTCGGGTGCGGTTTCCTCGGCTATCCGTAGCGTAGGTTTGAAAATTGCGGCCTGTAGTGCGATCGGAGACTTCAATCTGTAAGGTACCGTTATCTAGGCGCTCGACTCCAATGTATTCTGCCTGCTCTGTCCCCAACGAGATGTAGCTCACCGTCTTAAACTGCTGCATCTGTTGCCAAAAGTAGCGTTCTAAACGGGGAATATCCTCAACGTTAAGCAGTCCTAGCCGAATCGCATCAGCGTTAATGCGGTTGACCAGATGAGGAGTTTCTAAATAGGTCGTGACATGCTGCTGAATTCGAGCCGTGACCTCAGTCCGTAGCTGAGTAGCAACATCATTAACCGCGTTTTGACCATTGCGTAACGACAACCAACCTGTAAGCCCAACGGCGATCGCAATTTGCAAGACAAAAGGAGCGACCAGAATCGTTTGCAGCGGCACTTTCTGCAATCGCCTAGTGATGAGAGTGGCAGGATGTTTCATGTAGGAGTCCTAGCCCATCCGTAGAATCTCGCAATGCCTCGAACCAATATATACCTTTATTGTCAATTCTTGTCGAGTCTTTTTGTCCAGATGACCCACACAGACCTTAAGGCTCAGTTTTCAAAGTGAGTACCTGAGGGGGAGTGGAATCAGGTGGGTAAATCAAGTCTAGCTGCACAGAGCGGCTACTGTTGGGCGGCAGAGTGATCGTCTCTAATGGCTCTAACACTTGTCCCTTGCGGTGCCACAAATGGACATAACGAGTTTTGAGCTGCCCCTGGTTATCTGAGTAGCGCAAGCGTACAGTACCTCGAAAGAAAGGGAAATCAAAGGGAGGTCGGCGGAAACGCAATCCACCTTGGCTGAGACGATCTTCCTTTAAAGGAGTCGCCAAAGTTAAAGCCACTTTCCGAGATTGCTGAGTCGGGTTAAAAAGCGGCAAGGTTAAGTTGTACTCCGCACCATAGTTGGCATGAGATTCATAAGCAGTATCGGGGTAGCGCACCAGCATTTTAGCGGCTTGACTTTGCTCAGTCCCTAGGCGACCTGCTCGCACTGTACTGATGGCATAAGATACCGCTTGCCCAGGAGCAGGAATGGTTAAGTTTTTAGCACCAGGGCGATCGCTGAGTTGAGCTTGCCAGCGCGATCCCTGGGCCACTCCTGCAACTCGACCATAAATTAGCTGTCCACCCACCTGATCAGGTGGCGTTGGGGCTTTGTCACGAGGGCCAGAGAGATTGCCTTGGTCTAGTAGGGCTTGCCACTCAGCCAAGTTGGGGGCACGCTCAGTCCCATCTGCGTTTTTCTTAGCAAACATGATCAGGCTAGCTGCGTGAACTTGGCCACTACTGCTCAGCCGCATGTAACCCGATCGCCCATTGATCGGTTTTTCTAAACCCCGCACTGGCATTGGGTGATTGAGTAGCATTCGGCTTTGATTCGGTGGAATGACCAGTTGGGCTGGAAAACTCGCTTGGCGCTTACCTTGAAGAATGTCTGTCACCACGCGATCGCCTGGACCTGCATAAACTGTATTGTTGGGGTTGTCTACATAGGTTGGCAGCTTGATGTAAGGAGCTTCTTGAGTCAGGTAAGTCGCAGCTTGCAAGACATCTACCTTAATCGGCTGCGAACCGGGATTGTGTAGCATTACCCCCAAATAGAACGTTTGGCGATCTTTAGGCTCATGGGTCTGGTGGTGAACAAATAAATCAAAGCGACCCTGAAAGGGAAAGTTGAGATGGGCTGCGGGTGTTTTCTTACCGCTAGGAGGCAGGGTAGAGAGCAGAATCCCTTCGGTTTTGACCCACTCCGGGCTGTTGCTGTTAAACATTGGCACCGTATCTAGCTGACCTGGCAAGGCTCGGACGCTTTGAGGCTCCACAATAATCTGGGGAGCAGGTTGTGGGTTAGGTGCCACGCCCTGAGCTAGGTCGGACGCAGATAAGGCTGTCTTGCTAGCCAGAAATAACCCATAGCCACCCAAGCCAAATAACGCTAGACCAGACAAAGCGATCGCGATATTATTCTGCTTCTGCCCCATAAACATTCACCTCATTGGGTCTCATACAAGGGGATACATCTTACAGAGACCCAAATCCTGGAGCCAAAGTGCCGCTTGTTTCTACTTCAGTAACTGGTAATGATTTACCTAGGCGATCGCCTGGTTAGCTATTTTGAGGTGAGTTAGGAGTTGAGCTGGCTGGAGTTGAGTTTTTTGATGGCAAAAATTGAGGCAGCAACAAGCCAGAACGCGCCTGGTACGCAGCGAACTCTGAGTAACGCGATAGGGATTGATCCTTCTTCCGCATATTAGGGAGAAACAACCCTGCTCCAAACAGAGCCAAAATCACAAAAGGTAGCCAGTGCTGAGCTAAAAGGGCAAACGAGCTGTAGATGAGCACTTCTCCTAAGTAATTGGTATTGCGGCAACGGGCAAAAAAGCCTTCTGTAATTAGACCAGAGTGATATTTCAACGTGAAGTATTTCTGGGCATCACTCCCATAGTGGAGAAATACACCAAGGATATTTAAGGCTACGGCTGCGGCAATCAGAGGAGCCGAGGGAACAACACCGCGACTAATGAGCAAGAAGGGAGCAATCCAGTACAAAACTAGGATCATTCCAATAAAAATTCCTTGACCTACGGAAATCTTCTTCTCCCATTGCTTGTCGGGAAAGAGCTGATCTTTGAGTAACCAGAGAAGACCGTAAGTGCCGTGGAGCGCTATATAGATCCACGGGCCAATCGTGAAGTTTTGGTAGGCCCACATCAGACCTAGAACTACAAATCCAGTCAATCCCTTGTGTAGGTTGATGGCATGTTTCGCCTTCATAAAAGTATCCCTAGTTATTCTCGATTCCCAAGTGAGTTGGCAGGGCTGAAAACTATTAAAACTCAAGTCTCAACGCTAGCCTGATGACGCTGCTTCGCTAGCTCAACTTGTCTTCGACGGGCTATTTGGCGGGCTCTTTTTTCCTCCGTCAGGTTCTCAAAACAATGAGGACAAGAAATGCCCTTCTCGTATTTTTCTGAAGCTTTATCTGCCTCTGAGATCGGTCGGCCACAGGCAACGCAAACATCATAAGAACCCGGTTCTAGTCCATGACGCACCGCTACCCGTTGGTCAAACACAAAACACTCCCCTTCCCAAAGGCTCTTTTCTGCTGGCACTGCTTCTAAGTATTTCAAGATGCCGCCTTTCAGGTGGTAGACTTCCTCAAAACCTTCTTCCAGCATAAAGGAGGAAGCTTTTTCACACCGAATTCCGCCCGTACAAAACATCGCTACTTTTTTATGTTTGTTGGGATCAAGGTGCTGACGGACATAATCAGGGAATTCTCGAAAGGAAGCGGTTTGGGGATTACAAGCGCCTTGAAAGGTGCCGATCTGCACTTCATAGTCATTGCGCGTGTCAATCACCACTACATCTGGATCAGCAATGAGATCGTTCCACTCTTCCGGGCTGACATAGATACCCACCTTCTGGTTGGGGTCAACCTCAGGCACACCTAAAGGTACAATCTCTTTTTTTAATCGCACTTTCAGCCGATCGAACGGGGGAGTCTCTGTGTAGGACTCTTTGTGCTCTAGATCGGCTAAGCGCGGATCAGCCCGCAAAAAGGAGAGTAAGCCAGCGATCGCAGAACGAGATCCGGCGATCGTACCATTGATGCCTTCTTGGGCGAGGAGAATAGTGCCTTTAATATCTTGGTCTAGACAATAGGCCAAGAGCGCATCTTTTTTCTCAGCAAAATCTGGCAAGCTGACAAATTTGTAGAGTGCGGCAACAACAATTTCGGTCATGCTTCCCATGCAAATCAAGCGTCTAAAAACATTTTAGGGCACACCGCAGTGCACCCTAGAGTTAGTTGATAGAGAATGGTCTGAAACTATACAGCGACTGGCGGTTTGTGGCGGATGCGATCGTAAATTTCGATGTAATCCTTACCCGGATGGTTCCAAGAGTAGTCGTACTCCATCCCCTGCTTCACGAGTTGTTGGAACTCTTTGGGGTAATCCCGCCACAGTCCCAAAGCCCGATTTATGGTTGATTCTAGAGCTTGATAGTCAGAGTCATAGAAGACATAACCGTTGCGCGTTTCGGGCAGATGATTGGAGTCGTAGTCGCGGTCAAACACGGTATTCACCAGACCGCCCACACTCCGGACAATTGGGACTGTGCCGTACTTCAATCCAATCATCTGAGTCAAGCCGCAGGGTTCGTAGTTGCTCGGCACCAAAATCATATCTGCCCCAGCGTAGATCAGGTGCGACAGTTCTTCGTTAAAGCCCAGCTCCAAATGCACATCTGGATGATCGTTTAAGAAGCGCTTTTCATGCTGGAAGTGAGCATTGATCCCAGCTTCGGTAGCGGAGCCTAGCAAGACAAATTGGGCACCGTTGTCGATGGCGTGGTAGATAGCGTGATGCACCAGATGAACCCCTTTCTGGGCATCCAGCCGACCAATATAGGCAATGATTGGTTTGTCTACATCTTGCAGCAACAGGCGATCGCGCAACGCTTTCTTGTTCTGGGCTTTCCCTTCTAGGTTGTCCTTGGTGTAGTGGTAGGGAATATAGCGATCGCCTTCGGGACTCCAGAAGTCCAGATCAATCCCGTTGAGAATTCCGGTAAATTTATCCTGATGCACATGCAACGTATGACCTAGACCAGACCCGACATCGGTATGACGCGCTTCCCAAGCATGGTGAGGAGAAACTGTGGTTACAGCATTGGCATAAACAATCCCCCCTTTCATTAAGTTCAGGGCAAAGGGGTTGAAGTTATCTTGCAGACGGTGGGGTTGGAAATAGTAAGGTTCGTTGTTGAGTCCGGTGGCCCAAAGAATCTCGTTGCCAGCAAAGCCTTGGTGCTTGAAGTTATGGATGGTGTAACAAACCCGCTGGAGTCCCATCTCATACTTGTAGTTTTCAAACAGCATGACGGGAATTAAGCCAGTTTGCCAGTCATGGCAGTGGATGACATCGGGACGCTTGTTGCTTTGCTGCAAAAATTCTAGAGCGGCCTTGCTAAAAAAGGCAAAGCGCATGGTGTCGTCGTGGCAACCATAGTAGCAACCGCGATTAAAGAAATCATCGCGAGAATGAGGCTCAATAAAGAAGCATAAGCGCCCGTGCACCCAGCCACAGTAAACCGAGCAGTGAATTGCACCGCCATACCAGGGCACCCAAAGGTCGCGGTAGGCATCATGCAAGCCCCAAATGTGGTCATAGCGCATGCAATCATACTTCGGCAGAATCAGCTCAACGCAATGTCCTCGCGTTTCTAATTCGCGGCTGAGTCCGTAAACCACATCGCCCAAGCCTCCGGCTTTGATGACTGGAGCGCACTCAGAGGCAATTTGTACGATGTACATCTTTACTCCTCGCTGATCAAACGGGTTTTGTTATATTCACAAAAGTATATTTATTTCTTGCGGAGGGGCAACCCCGTCATTCGGCATAAACCTGAGATCAGCACATCAGGTGATGTTGACAAGTGAAGTCGGAGAGACTTACCGCGCGATCGCTTAATTGATTAGCCCTGAGCGCAACCCTAAAACCGCTGCATGAGTGCGATCGCTCGCTCCCATTTTGTTGAGGATATTACGAACATGGGTTTTTACTGTGTCCAGAGTGATATAGAGCTTTTGACTAATCTCTTCATTTTTGTTCCCCCCCACAATTAACTCCAGGATTTCCAACTCCCGTTTCGTGAGCGGATCAGCGCCTAGAATGGGTGCCACTTCTGGATCAATCGACTCAATGTTCACCGATGCCGTGTTGGAATCGTTGGCCTCCTGCTCAATCGTTTGCTGATAATGAGACAGCACAATTCGGGCGATCGCAGGATCTAGCCAAGAGTTGCCTCGGTAAGTCGCCTCAATCGCCTCTAACAAATCCTGGTGATTAGTTTTGTCTTTTAAGCAGTAGGAATCTGCACCTGCGGCAAAGGCCCGCATGACAAGTTCTTCATCGGCTTGAGTGCTAAAAATCAAAACTTTAAGATCAGCGGGTTCAGCTTCAGAATCTGGGTTTTTAATCTGCTGAATTACCTCAATTCCACTAATATCAGGCAAATCCAGATCAATGATTACTAGATCGGGCTGAGTTTGCTGCAATAGTTCTAGACCTTCCCGGCCCTTGGTTGCCTCACCTACAACGGTAATCAAATCACTTTGTCCTAAAGCCGCTTGCATCCCATACCGACTGAGGTCTTGAGATTCAATTAGGGCTACACGGATTTCACTCATTTGTAACCTTTACCACTGCCTGACAAGGATAGAGTTAATTCAACAAAGCTTTTATGAAGACGTTTTGAACAGTGCAAAAGTGCCCATCTAGAAAAATAAAACTTAGTCAGTACCACTGAAGGTACTAGAGAGCAAAAATTGCGATCGCACTTCCAGAACTACCACTCAGCCTCAATTGTAGGACTTTCCACTATAGTTGAAATCTGGATAAAGCTCACTAACTCTAAATCTGTTTTGTAGTGTTTGTCTTCTTGCGAAGCTCCAAGGGCGATCCCAATTCTAGAGCTTCTAAGGATTTCTACTAGACTAGATTTATTAAATTGCTACTTCGTTCATAAAAACTGTAGGGACTTTTACGGTTTTGGCACACTCTTCGGATAAGCAAGACAAAATTAGCGGAATACGGCTCTTATTTAGCCGCAATACTACTGAAACTCTACTTCATCTAATCTTTAAGACCACGATTTATTGATGATCTCGTTGGTGATTTATGACTTTGAGCGAGTCCACAATGAGCAATCAACAGTTTGTCTAGCTGCGCTGTAGCACGGACGGCAAAACCCACTACAGTTGAAGCCAGAAGCTCCCTGTACATGCAGCCCTCTCCTAGGAGCCTGGGATGAAGATGAAAAGCCAACTAGACTTTTTAATGCTGAGCCTAATGCTGAAGATAGGAGCACAAAAACGGATGTGTTTGAAGAGTGACACCCGGCGCTAAAGATCTAGATTGAACAATGTCTACCCTCTTCTAAAAAGCTCCAGCCTGTCGCTTGAAGCGTACGATCGCGACCAGTTGGAGCCGATTTGAAGAAGAATTGGATGCCTACCTGCGCGGCAAAGAGTTGCCTTTACCCACTTTCCTCAAAGAAGAAATTTGCCTAGAGTAAAAATTCGGCGCAAATAGGTTATCAGTAAGCTAGCTAATATATAGCTACATCACATCTTGAGACAGAGCCACAGCACCACTACCAGAGCCTACTTTCACACCAGCTCCATCAGGCATGATGGCATCAGACAGGTAAGCGTGATTCAGATTTGTGTCTGTGAGGTCAACATGAGTCAGATTCGCGTTCTTTAAGTTGGCTCTGGTTAGATTGGTTTTGGTTAAGTTGGCTCCCGTGAAATTGACATCAGTCAGATTGGCTTGACTCAAATTGGTGCTAGTTAGGTTAGCTCCTCTGAAATTGGCCCCAGTAAAATTAGCTCCACTGAAATTGAGATTTCTCAGATTCGCAGCCATCAGATTCAGGTTTCTGAAGTCTCTTTGACCAGCAGAGTAGCGGCTTTGAAGTTCTTTGGTATTCATAAGAGTCTTTAGGAGGTACTAGGAGATTACAAAGAGAAGGAGTATCGGATTGCAGCTTTGATGTCAGCTCTGAAGCCCAGCTTTAAAACGGTGAGGGCTGAAGTTTTAGAGCGACTCGGTGCTGAATCGATAAAGTGAGCCTTAAGTTTAATGACGAGAATATTTTTTCGGCTGTCTAGGCTTGGCAATGGCTTTGCCTATGTGTTTTTCGCTAGGCGTTTCTAAGTGACCATGCCGCTTTGTATCGGGGAAAATTTTTACCTGCGAAACTTCCCGCTTGAATCGATGGATTGCTGCCTCAATTCCTTCATATTCATTCAGAATTATCTGGGCCATTCGGTTGAAGCATCTCCAGAATCAAAAGGTGCAGAGAGTTAGATTCGGAGAAACGCTTGTAACAAAACGAATTACACAGCCGAAAATAATCCTTGTTCTCAGGCTAGCACAGGATTGAGTTAAGCAATAATTAGCTAACTTGTCTTTCGTCAAGACTATTGTCACAAATTACGTAGTTGAGTTACGAGTGATGTAGAGGAAAATGCGTTATTTAGCAATTGCTTCAGATTACGATGGCACCCTAGCAACGAATGGTCAAGTTAGTGAAACCACTCTGGCTGCATTGCAACGACTCCGGAAGTCTGGCCGCAAACTAATTTTGGTTACAGGGAGACATTTAGACGACCTCTTCCAAGTGCTGCCGCAGATAGACTGGTTCGATTGTATTGTGGCAGAAAACGGAGCTTTGCTGTACTGGCCTAGCAATCGCGAGGAGCAATTGTTGGGCGATCGCCCGCCAGAAGCGTTCATCCAAGCCCTCCAAAAGCGCCAAGTTGAGCCTTTAATCGTAGGTCGCGTGATTGTTGCAACGTGGCAACCCCATGAAGCAGCAGTATGGGAAATAATTAAAGATTTAGGTTTAGAGTTACAAATAATTTTGAATAAGGATGCGGTAATGGTTCTGCCTGCTGAGATAGATAAAGCAGTAGGACTGAAGGCCGCACTCAAGCGCATGGAGCTATCTCTGCAAAACGTGATTGGGTTTGGCGATGCAGAAAATGATCACGCTTTTCTAGACATTTGTGGGCTTTCGGTAGCAGTGGCTAATGCACTACCAGAGGTGAAAGCACGAACCCATTGGGTGACCCAAGGCAGTCGGGGCGATGGAGTCGTTGAGGTGATTGATCAGCTCCTAGCCTCTGGCTTAGACGAGATGCCCCCGCGATCGCCTTAAAGCTGCGATCGCCCACCCTTAGGCTCTGCCTATTTAGACTCGCTTAACCAAGCAATTTTCTATTTCAAAACAAAAGTTTAAGATACCACTTCTACGTGATCGGGGGATACCGCTTCTGGACTGGCTTCTGGACTCGCTTCCGGGTTGTGCGTCGCAGCTCTGTGGGCAATGAGTACTGAACAAGGAGCATGGTGCAGCACATAATTACTGACGCTGCCCAAAAACAATTCGCTCCAGCCCGATCTTCCCCGACGCCCGACTAAAACTAAATCTGCTCCCCAAGTTTGAGCTAAGTCACAAATCGCGCGACCCGGACTGCCAGGGCTTTGAGTAAACTCCACTCGCACTCCTGCATCAGCCGCTTCTTGGGCACGCGATCGCAGCATAGTCCGCCCTTGGCTTTCATAGTTTTGCCACTGTTGTTGATACAGTTCTAGAGCCTGGGTGCGGATCATGCCGGGATAAGAGTCAAGTCCTGTAAGCACCGGAATTCTAGGGCTTCCTTCTTCTTCATAGGAGAGGACGTGCAGCAACATCAAGTTAGCTTCTGTCAGTTTGGCTAAAGCTAAAGCTTGTTCAAAGGCTTGTTTACTAATACTGGAATGGTCGATCGCAACTAGAATTCTACGAAACATAAATTTTTTCTCCCGACTTGTAGCGATGTGGGGACAACTGTTGAGACGATATCAAACGTGAGAGCAGCGGAGTATTTAACCCCACTGTAAACCGAATTATTTTCCTCCAAGCCCAATTTTCCTAATTCTTAGTAGTTGATCCTAGTAGTTGAATAGTGGAGTGCGGCTGTAGCGATGTAGCGATCCTCCAACCTTGACTGAAATCGCCCTAACTCATGTTCAAGAGCTATATTCAACTCCATGCAACTGCTGAATCGGGGTTCAACAAATAGGCTAAATCTGTTGGAATCACCCTAGGGATCAATCCAAGGTCTATCTGTTAGTACATGTGATAGGGGGGCATCTTCAGAGGAAAATAGTTTTATCAACCACCCTTATGGGTTGGGACGAATAGAATCAACTCTGAGAACCGCAATCATGGCCCGCAAACACAAAAAACTCCTATCAACTATTCGTGCTTTAGATGACCATCAGGAACCTCAGTCGGCCCAGCATGAATCGGAAGACCAGAGTGTGGTACAGCCCCAGTTGCAACCACAGTTTGACCATTTTGCTGAGGAATCTGGGCAAGGGCAGCATGAACCAAAAACTGCTAGTAACGAGCTAATGGCACCGTTCCTGGCGACCTCAGTCCTAGAGGATCAGCTAAGTGAGTTAGCGACTGGAACAGCAGAGACCCTCCATATTGCTGAAGCCGCTACGTCAGCAGCCCATACGCCAGAAGCCGCTATATCAGAGGCTACTACACCAGAAATTACTCCTCAGTCGGGTGGGTCTGTCTCTGATGAAACCGCAACGGAAGCAGAGCCTGACGAATCAAAACTCGATGCAGAAACTTCTGTAGAGTCAGTAGAGTTATTGGATGAGAAATCTAAGCTTAAAGATGAGCCTGAAGATGAGTCTGAAGAAGTAGAACCCAAAGAATCTGAACTCAGAGCACCTGCGATCGCGGAGCCAAAACTAGAGCAGCCAGATCACTCCGTCCCCGATCACTCAGTCTCAGATCACTCAGTCTCAGATCACTCAGTCTCCGATCACTCAGTCTCCGATCACTCAGTCACTGATGCCAGTCAGGCGATCGCCAGCGACTCCGAGGTTCAAGCAATACTCAAGCGGCCTGAAGCCTTTGCCCTAATCGTCATCACCTTCTTCTGGAGCATTGGGCGAGCCTATAGTGGCATTTGGAAACAGCCAGCCCCCAGCCGTAAGTTGTAGTTAGCTTTACAAGATAGCTTCATAGGAACTCCAGTCCTACGTCAGAAGCCTACCAAGCTTAGGCATTCTATACTTGCAAAATGGAAGCCATGTTGTAAATCCACGAAATCCTGGCCGCTTCGACGCCGTGACAAAGAGCGATCGCGAATAACACCCAGATCGCTACCAGATCACGACTTGACTGGTATGGAAGTGGCCCAGGTTTTTATCCCGGTCTTAAAGTGAACGTTGACGAATAGTTACCTGAATTTTAGAGGATGTTAGATTTTCTACTTAATCTCCATTGGCTGACTATTCTCATCATCGTGAGCGCTCTGCTCAGTAGTGGCGGACTGGGGGCACTGATCTACGGAGCAATTTCGGCTTATCGGAATCGGAAACCCACGATCGCGCGACGAGTAGAAACGCCCCCTAGGTTTGAAGATCTCCTGGGTTCGTCGTACTCACGTGCCCAACTTCGGGTTTCGGATGGCTCTAAGGAATACCCTTATAACAACTTGCGCGTAGTACAGATTCATCTAGAGAACCAAAGCCATCAAGACTTTGAAGAACTTAAGCTAGGAATTTCTTTAGATGAACCCAATGCCGAGGATGGGATGGTGCATGTTGAAGTGCGATCGCCCGATCGGGATCACCAAGTTAAGCAACTCACCCCCCTAACCTTCGCAGAACCTCAACCCACGCTTGATGTGGTTCTCATTCCCTTCAATCGAGAGGATTCCTATAGCTTGCACTTGTTATTGGCTGCGGGTGAAGAAGTAGAACTTTCTGGCAAAATTAGGCTCAGTTCACCTCATCCCATTCGCTTTGTGGACTTACCCACGGTTAAGGAAGCAGTCCAAGAAGCTGCCAAATCCACCTCCATTGCCCTCGGTCCCTTCCAGTTTTCCTTTGATAAATAATTCGTTGCTCATTGCGCCAACGCTTAGTATGGGTAGGGTTTATCTACTCCTTGAGTCTATTGATTCGTAGCACCATGCATTAGACTAGGGTCACTAAACTAAGGAGCCGACAATTTAGCTATCTTTAGCTACCTGGGAGTCAGTTGTCACAGATATTTTAAGGCTCTAAAACTCCTTGCAGGTTAGCCATACACAGCTATGCGGTTGTTGGATTATTGCCCTGGGTTGCAATAGGATCATGCAGAACGAGTCTCTAGTTAATATTCTTTTGGTCGATGACCACTCGGAAAACCTGCTGGCACTAGAAGGAATTCTGGCAAGCTTGGGTCAGAATTTGGTGCGAGCCTCTTCCGGCAAAGAAGCCTTAAAATGCCTGCTGCATCAAGATTTTGCCGTCATTTTGCTGGATGTTCAAATGCCAGGAATGGATGGATTTGAGACAGCAACCTTGATTCGTAGCCGCGATCGCTCGCGTCATGTGCCCATTATTTTCATGACGGCCTTTCATAATAGCGACCAGTTAGTTTACAAAGGCTATTCGGTCGGTGCAGTCGATTACCTGTTCAAACCGATCAAGCCAGAAATTCTCCTCAGTAAAGTTGCTGCCTTCGTAGACTTGTTTCAAAAAACGGCTGAGATTCAACGCCAAGCTACCCAACTAGAAGTTCTCAATGCCGAGTTACGCAGCAACCAAGCCCGACTGCAAGACTTCCTAGACTATGCCAATGATTTGATTCACATCATGTCTCCCACAGGCGAGTTGCTTTACGTTAATCCAGCCTGGAAGCATACCTTGGGCTATAACGAAGACGAACTCAACCACTTAGCGATTGAGATTGTGCATCCTCACAGTCGGGGACGATGGCTAGAAGCAATTTATTGGGTACAAGCCAAACCTGCCAGTCGGACGTTAGAAATCACCTTTCTCAGCAAAGATGGGCGAGAAGTCACGGTCGAAGGGACGTTGAGCAGCCGCTTTGAGGCCAATCAGCTCACGGCAATTCACTGCATTTTTCACGACATTACTCAACGCAAGCAAGCCGAGCGATCGCTACGCCAATATACCGCTCAGTTGCAGCAAGCCCTCGACTTCAATGCCATGCTCAAGCGCATTACCAGTAAGATGCGCGACAGTTTGGATGAAGCCCAAATCCTGGGTACTGTGGTGCAGGAGCTAGCTCTAGTGTTGGGGGTCAACCGTTGTCAAGCCACTTTGTACGACCTAGGGCAACAAACTGCCACGATCGCTTATGAATACACTACTTCTATGTTTTCAGAGCAAGGCCATGTTTTGGAGATGGCTGACGCTCTGGAATATCAGCAACTCCAACAAGGGCAGTCACTCCAGTTTTGCAACCTAGCACCACACCCCATTCAAGGTAAAGTAGCTCTGTTAGCTTGTGCGATCGTAGATGACCAAGGAGTGTTGGGGGATCTCCGTTTAATTAACGATAAAGACTATGTTTTTAGAGATTTAGAAGTGCATCTGGTGCAACAAGTAGCTAACCAATGCGCGATCGCCATTCGTCAAGCACGGCTGTATCAAGCAGCTCAAGCCCAAGTCGCGGCCCTAGAGAAGCTCAATCGCCTCAAAGATGACTTTTTAAGCACCATCTCCCATGAGTTACGCACGCCCATCTCTAATATCAAGATGGCGATTCAGATGCTAAAGCTAATTTTGGAGCAAATAAAGATACCCACTGTAGAAGCAGAAGATTTGGAGCGCTACCTCGCCGTTTTGCAGAGTGAATGCGAACAAGAAATTAGTTTGGTGAATGACCTACTCGATCTATCTCGCCTCGATACAGAAGCAGAGCCGCTCCTCCTCACTAAAATTGAACTCACGAGTTGGGTGCCCCATGTCGCAGAATCTTTTCTGGAGCGAGCTCGCAGCCACGATCAGGATTTGCAAGTAGAGATTCCGGAAGATCTCCCTGCTCTCACAACTGATCTGATTGATTTAGAGCGAGTCTTGTCTGAATTGCTTGGCAATGCCTGTAAATACACGCCTCCGGGAGAGCAGATCAAGGTCTCAGCGGATGCCACGCCCGAACGAATCCAGTTACATGTGACTAATTCTGGAGTCGAGATTCCAGCAGAAGAGTGCGATCGCATTTTCGACAAGTTCTACCGCATCCCCAACAATGATCCGTGGAAGCATAGTGGCACTGGCTTAGGATTAGCTTTAGTAAAAAAACGGATCGAGCGTTTGGGAGCCACGATTCACGTTGCCAGTGAAGCGACTCAAACAACTTTTAGCATTGAATTTCCTTTACCCACTCGCTAAGCTTGGCGAAACTCAATCAAGGCTTGGCGATAGGCATCGGGTAGACCTGTATCAAACGATCGCCCTTTCAGCAGATATCCCATCATCCCCAACTCTTGCCGTAACTGCTCTAAACCGGAAGTGAGCTGAAACTCATTGCGATCGCGAAGATTCTGCCGAATTTGCTCTTCCAAACTGTCAAAAATCTGGGGTAGGAGCACATACATGCCAAAGATCGACAAGAGCTGATCAGGAGGCATACCCGGTATGTGCAGGTGTTGAACGGCATACTTCACCTCTGGCTTTTCTACCAATCGAGTCACTTCTAGCAGCACGTTTGGTTCTTGCCAGGTGCCTGTCACACAGCCTCTATGACTAATCTCCGTGGCTGGAGTTATCTCCAAGCTAATAACGCTTTTGCCACAGCGCTCAAACGCCTCTAACATCTGAGCGGCACAAGAAATTTCTTGGTCAGATTTGTAAACATGATCTCCCAGGAGCAACAGAAAAGGTTCATCTCCTACCCAGTCTTTGGCACAGAAGACGGCATGACCAAAGCCTTCCTGGGTATCCTGGGTCAAAATAGCAACTCGCTCTCCGACTGAACGAAGATACTCCAAATATCCACTCTGCTTGGCAGCTAGCTTTTGGAGATAATCTCCTTCTGGCAAGGTTTTGAAGAAATTTTCAAATAGGTCGCGATCGCTGGGTTGCACCACAATCCCCACCGACTCAATTCCAGCACTAAGGGCTTCTTCCGCGATCGCTAAAATCACAGGCTTGGCACGTCCCTCAGAATCAATGATCGGAAACATCTCCTTTTTGACTGCTTTAGTCGCCGGAAAGAGGCGTGTACCAAAGCCAGCAGCAGGAATCACGGCCTTACGAACAGAAGATTTGACACCTGGAGACAACATCATAGCCTCAAATATTTTACCTATAAAAAAGATAGTGATATTGGGATGGGCTATTTCTACAATCTCCATCACTAAGCTTAGTCTTACCTAACTGGGCTTTCCTTTGGGCTTCCTTTTAGAACCTCTGCTTTACATTGGTTTGTAAATAGTTAGAGGAGAACAGTAAAAGAGCCTCTAACCCACAGTTAAAGACTCTCGTTGAGGAATATAAACATGTATACAACTTATCTTCATTTAAAGTTGCTTGTCTTGTATCTAAAGTAACGTTCAGAGAGTATTCCTATTCCCACCTTTAGATAGGCTTCGTTTTATGCCTATAGATAGCTCATATTTGAGTGTTAATTAAGGCTCAGTTCAGCTTCGATCGCTTGAGCCATTGCTTCCAACCGAATCGGCTTGGTTAAATAGGATCGCACCCCCATCCTTAAAGCTCTCTGTTTCTCCCGATGAAAGGCATAGGCGGTCACGACCACCACAGGTAGAGCATGCCATTGCGATCGCTGAAGTTCTTGTAGCAAGGTGAAGCCATCGACTTGAGGCAGTTTGAGATCTAGGAGCAGTAAGTCAGGCTGGAATTCTGTAACCGTCTCCAAAAAATTGATCCCATCACAGAGACTCAAGACTTGATAGCCTCGCGACTCCAAGAAGTCTTCCGTGAACAGACGATGAATTTCGTTATCTTCTACCAGAAGAATTCGCTTGCTCATAAACTCGATCCAAAAGCGGGGTTAGTACGTATTCTCTACTATCTTTAAAGGAAAGCGTTTCCAACTGATTTGAGCTGCGATCGCTTGAGGCAGGCAATACTAACGATATTTGTGGAAGTTCTTTTTCCCAATGTTTAGCTTTACCAAAAAACCGTTCAAAAACTTAAACCGTTGGTTGGTTTGGCTCGTGGCTAGTCTAGCAGGGCTGCTTTTAGTCTCCTCACTGGTCTTTCCAGCCGTTTCAAAACTGGCAAAACCCCAAAGCGCTGTATTTGAGCAAGTTTGGCAAACCGTAAATGAAAACTTTTTTGATCCAAAGTTTAATGGCATAGACTGGAAAGCGACTCGCAGCAAGTACAGACCCTTAATAGCCCAAGCCCGCTCTACGGAGGCAACCGCTGAGATTATTAATCAAATGCTGTCCGAGTTGCAAACATCCCATACTCGTTTCTATACCAACTCAGAGCCAGCCTACTACCAACTCTTAGGCATCTTTAAATCTGATGCTTTGTGGCGACAACTGAGAAAGTTCTTTCCAGACGGCAAAGTGGAATATCCCGGCATTGGTATTTTCACCCAAGATATTAACGGCCAAACTTTTGTTAGCGCTATTTTAGATGGCAGCCCAGCCGAGAGCGCAGGACTGCGAGTGGGCGATCGCTTGCTGAGTGTTGAAGGCAAGCCATATCAACCGATTCAATCTTTTGTAGGAAAGGTAGGTCAGGCAGTAAACATCTCGATTGAGCGCACCCCAGACGCAAACAGCATCCAAACGATTGCCGTCACTCCCAAGCAGCTCGATCCTACGCAGCTCTTTCTAGAAGCGATGCGATCGAGTGCTGAGGTGATTGAGCAAGGTGGTAAGCGAATCGGCTATGTGCATATTTGGTCTTATGCGGGCGATCGCTACCAAGAGGAACTAGAGCGATCGCTAATTTATGGCGATTTAAGAACCGCAGATGCCTTGATCTTAGATTTGCGCGATGGTTGGGGCGGAGCTGTTCCAGAATACCTCAACTTCTTTACTGGCAAGTCTCCAACGCTGACTCAAATCGAGCGGAATGGCACTAAAACAGATCTAGATTATCGCTGGCGCAAACCAGTGGTCATGTTGGTAAACCAAGGCTCTAGGAGTGGCAAAGAGATTTTGGCCTATGGCTTCCAGCAGTACAACATTGGGCCTGTGATTGGTAGCAAAACCCCAGGAGCAGTGGTGGGAGGTCGCGCTTTTTTAATGCAAGATGGCAGCTTGCTCTACTTAGCAGTAGTAGATGTTTTGGTCAATGGAGAGCGGCTAGAAGGGAGAGGCGTACAGCCAGATATAGAGGTGCCATTCCAGGTAGCTTATGCCCAAGGCGCAGACCCTCAGAAGCAAAAGGCGATCGAAGTTTTGCTGCGAAAGCTCATCGTCACTGATGGTCAGGGTTAAGACTCATCATCCTCCTGTACATCTTTCATCTATGAAATATCCGAGGCGTGTTGTTTAACACAGTGCCTTGATACATTCGAACAAGCCCTAGGAAGAAGATCGACAGGTATTTGGTGATTAGACTTAACCGTTAAGGATTAGCAAATTTTGCGTCTCTTTAAACTAGTTGAACCACAGTTTTAGACAACAGGAATCTCGATAATGAAATCTCGGAAACCAGGACAGTATTTTGCCTTAGTTATAGGCATCCTCTTTCTACTAATCGGCATCATGGGATTTATCCCAGCCTTAGTGAAAGACCCTACAGTATCAGCTGATGCAGCAAATCTCGGCTTTACAACCGGATATGGGTATCTACTGGGTTTATTCCCCATCAATACCCTACACAACATTGTTCACCTGAGCGTAGGGTTTCTAGGAATTCTGGCTTCTATCTCCTTAGGCAGTTCCCGTCTCTACAGTGGAGCATTGGCCCTCTTCTACGGGCTGCTAACTATCCTGGGGCTATTTCCTGCCACTCAATCCACTTTGGGCTTTATTCCCATTTTTGGTAATGACGTTTGGCTGCATGCTTCCACCGCTGCGATCGCAACCTACTTTGGCTTCATCGCTACACCCGATTTAGCAGAACTCACCGAGAAAAAACTATCCGAGAGAAGTATGAGCAGCGATTAATGTTTCCCCCTGGGGTGATTGGGCAGTTGCACCGTAAAGGTTGTCCAACCACCTCCACTCTCCACCTCCAGCGTGCCTTGGAGCTGCTCCACTAGACCCTTTACCAAAGATAATCCTAATCCTGTCCCTCCTTGCCTCCAAGGGTCACCATAAGGAATACGGTAAAACTTTTCGAAGATTCGAGGTAGTTGCTCAGGAGAAATTTCTGCCTGATTCCGCACTATAAAGCTAGTCATGGCATCAGTTGCTCGGACTTGCAGAATAATCTCTCCATCTGCTGCTGTGTACTTATGGGCGTTATGCAAGAGTTCTATTAGCAACCGCTCTAAGCTACCTTGATCAACCACAAAAACTGGCAATGATGCAGGGAGATCTAACTGAAGGCTTTGTTGGTGCGCTTTAGCCTTCAGTTGCAGGGACGCGATCAGGTTGGGAAGCCAGGTAGAAAGATCGATCGCCTCTGGCACAAAGTTGTTGTAAAGATTACTCTCTAAACGCTGCAAGTCTAGGAGGTCATTAATCAAAGCAGCTTCGCGATCGCATTCTTTCTGCAAAATTTTAAGATATTTCTCCCGTTGTTCAGGGGTCGTGGCAGTCTGGAGTAGTTGAGATGCCATTCTAATGTTTGTTAAAGGAGTGCGGAGTTCGTGAGAAACCGTACTCAGAAAATCATCCTTGAGCAAATTGAGTTTTGCTAGCTCCTTAACCTGAGCTTGAGCTGTTTGGTAGAGCCGAGCCTGACGAATAGCAATAGCGCATTGGCTAGCGACCTGTTGCACCAGATAAATCTCGGCTTCCTGAAAGGCTCGCTCTCCCTCGCTAAAGCACCAAAGGTCACCAATGACACCCTCATGATCAGCGATAGGACAAGCTAGAATCGCTACTCGATTTCGAGCGGGGTGGGCCGTCACTTCGCAAAATTGAAAAGTTTGACCTCGCTGAAGCCGACTGTAACCTTCAGGAAATGCTGCCATTGTCACCACTTGCCCTGCCGCAGAAGGCATTACAACTCCAGAGGCGGTATATTGATAGCGAATGGTAGAAGTTTCCCTTTTCAGGTCATACACAGCGGTATCACAGGAGAGCAGGTGCAGCGCGAAGGTTAACTCCCGCACCACTGTTTGCAAAATCTGGCTTTCATCCAAGCTCTCTCGCACTTTGTCCTGAATGCGTTTTAAGGTGGCTTCAAAGAGCGATCGCTGCATTAGTTCTGCATTCAGCTTTTTGATCTGTCTTTCAGCCTCTTTGCGAGCAGTAACATCACGCAACTGCCAGCGTAACGCGATTACCTTTCCCTGCGAGTCTCGAACCAACGCCACTGTTACAGACATATCTAAGGATGGCGCTTTACGAGGTTGCAGGCGCATCTCCAACTCCTGCGGCCCATATTCCTGCCGCAGTTGTAGCAACTTGAAACGAAAAGATCTTCGCTCTAATTCGTCAACAAAAATCACTAGAGGTTTACCAATGAGAAACTCTTTAGGTAAATTGAGCAGCGCGATCGCAGCTTGGTTAGCTTCCTGAATTTGACCATTGGCATCTGTGACAATATAACTGTCCGGAGCAAATTCAAACAGCTCCTGGTACCGTCGGCGTTCCTCATCGAGTAAGTTACGGCTAATTTGCAGCGCTTCATTTTGTTGTTGCAGCTCCTCCTCGGCAACCTGTAGTTCTTCTAGGGCTGTAAGGAGTTGTTCATGAGTCAGTAAGTGATCTAAGTGTTCTGGGATTTGACTGTCAGCGAGATTGCTACTGGACTGCCTAAACAGTTTAATTTCCTTGATAAACCGATCTATATTCATGTATCCCCGGATACCTTTTTCCAGATAAATTTATCAAGTCTAATCGCTGAAGCCCAAAGTTATTCTAATCTGAATTCTTAGTTTCAAGCCAGCTTTTGAAATTACTTGAATTCCAGCAAATAGTTATTCTTAATTAAATAGGTTAAGGGTTTGTATCAGTTTCTTTAATGTTGGCTACAGCTTAAAACCAAAAAGCGCTAACAAGCTTACTCTAATCACTCTTCCTTGAAGTAACCACGTAATTGTTCAGCCAAAATCCGTACATAAGGCTGCTTCAAAACTGAGAAATGATCGCCAGGAATGACATGAATTTTCGTCTCGGTCGTCGTTAAGTTGTGCCAGCCCAAAGCCTTGTCTTTCCAAGCTTGACTTTGTGGTTGTGAACTTTTGAACAGGGTAATTGAACCAGAATAAATCTGAGGAACATAACGCTGTACCGCGCAACTATTGGCATAAAAGATGCGGAGCATGGGGCTTAGCGCCAATTCTTTTAGGAGTCGAAGTCGTGAGTTGGCAGGGAGTCTAGAGGGGGCAACTCCAATAATCTTTGATCGAATTTGTTTGAAGCGCGATCGCCTTGCCCCACCAGTTGCCACTAAAGATATTAGGAGACGGAAGTAGTCCAGCCCAAATGAGGGGAGCGATTTTAGGACAGTGGTGATGAGGAATCGCCAACTCTCCCAGGGAGACGGTTGATTACTAGGAATAGGAGCGAGGGTATCGAGTAATGCGAGCAGCGCCACTTCATGACCTGCTTGCCGCAGTTGTTGAGCCATTTCAAACGCTACCAGCCCTCCGAATGACCATCCCCCCAGATAATAAGGGCCTCGCGGCTGCATGGCTCGGATCGCCTGGATATAATGACTCGCCATCTCCTCAATACTTTTGAGCGGCGGATGTTGACCATCTAACCCGAAAGGTTGCAGGCCATAGAAGGGTTGGTCAGTTCCTAAGTGACGCGCTAGCTCGGCATAAGGCAGCACCATTCCCATCACAGGATGGATACAGAAAAAGGGAGGTTTAGCACCCACAGGTTGCAGTGGCACAAGAGGAGACCAGGCTGGAAGTTCTGGACTTGATAATTGCTTTGCTAGTTGCTCGACTGTCGGAGCTAAAAACAGCGTCGATAAAGGTAAGGATTGCTCAAATTGCTGTTGAACTTGCTCGATCAGGCGTAGCGCCAAAAATGAGTCTCCTCCTAGGGCAAAGAAATTGTCATCAATCCCAACCTGCTCCAAGTTCAGCACTGCTGACCAAATCTGTACCAGTCGCTCTTCTGTAAGGGTACGAGGAGCAACGATCGCCACCTTCTGTCTAGAGTTGCTGAGTTCGGGCATTGGCAAAGCAGCACGATCCACTTTTCCATTCGGCGTGAGCGGCAGCTTGTCTAACAAAACTAATGTTGAGGGAATTAGGTAGTGAGGGAGACGCGATCGCAAAAACTCTCGCAACTCACCTGTTCCAACAGACTGTTGTTGACAAGGAACAATATAAGCGACTAAACATTGCTCACGGGAGGTATCCTGGCGAGCGATCGCGACTGCTACTTGAACCGCAGGATGTTGCTGAAGGACAGCCTCAATTTCACCCAACTCAACTCGAAAACCTCGCAGCTTCATCTGGGTATCAGTCCGCCCCAAAAACTCAATATTGCCATCAGGGAGATACCGAGCGCGATCGCCAGTTTTGTGGAGAGGAGTGTGGGGTGAGGAGTGTGGGGTGAGGAGCGAGGGAGAAATAAAACGCTCAGCAGTTAGATCGGGGCGATTGAGGTAGCCACGGGCAACACCAATGCCAGCAATATACAACTCACCCACGACACCAATGGGAACAGGTTGGAGATGAGTATCTAGGATGTAGATTTGAGTATTGGCGATCGGACGACCGATGCTAGGTTTAGCGTTATCTACCGTTAACTCGGCAACACTAGCCCAAATAGTCGCTTCGGTGGGGCCATAAGCATTAAAGAAACGTCTTCCTTGCGCCCAACGTTTAACAATGCTACTAGAACAAGCTTCTCCTGCCGAGATCAGAACTTGCAGAGCGGGCAGAGATCCAGCGGGCAAAACAGATAAAACACTAGGAGGCAGGGTGACATGGGTAATAGCGTGATGGCGGAGAAATTGGAGTAGATCTAGTCCAGGCAGCAAAGATGTCTGAGGAGCCAGGTAGAGGGTAGCTCCGTTTGTCAAAGCCATCAGGATCTCGAAGATGGCAGCATCGAAGCTGAGGGAGGCAAATTGCAGAATGTGGCTACCAAGCTTGGGATGGAAGATTTGTCTTTGCGCTTCTACCAGGTTGCTCAGCCCTCGATGTTCGACTAAGACACCTTTAGGCTGACCTGTAGAACCCGAAGTGTAGATGACATAAGCCAAATTGTGAGCTGTAATCTGATTAACCAGGTTGGCTGGGCTTTGTGATGCGATCGCTCTCTGCTCCTGATCTAGGCAAACAACCTGTAACAACTCACTATCAAATAGATGCAAATGAGAAGATTGCGTGACTAAAATCTTGACTTCCGCATCAGCCAGCATGAACTGCAAGCGATCGCGAGGGTAGGTAGGGTCAAGCGGCAAATAAGCACCACCCGCCTTCCAAATGGCTAACAGACTAATCACCATTTCTGGAGAGCGATCGACACAGAGACCTACCAAAACTTCTGCTCCTACACCCAACTGTTGCAAGTGGTGAGCCAATTGATTCGCCCGCTGATTAAGTTCTTGATAGGTAAGGTGCTGGTTTCGGTAGGTCAGAGCAACGGCATCTGGAATTTGCCTAACTTGGGCTTCAAACCATTGGTGAGCACCGAGAGGAGCGACCTCGCAAGTTAAAATCTGACTCCACTCCTGCAACTGCTGACGTTCTCTTGAGGACAGAATCGGTAGCTGAGCAAGCTGTTGTTTCGGATTAACGACAACTCCTGCCAGCAATGTTTGGAAGTGCCCTAGTAGGCGAGAAATAGTAGCTGGCTCGAACAAATCAGTGCTGTAGATGGCGGTACAAGCAAGCCGATCGAGAGATTTATAAACATGAAATTCCAGATCAACGCGAGCCGTCTCTGTTTCCAGAGGTAAGCTACTAAGAACTAGTCCGGGTAGGTCTAACTTAGCGACTGGAGTATTTTGGAGCGTAAATACCACTTGAAAGAGCGGGTTTCGGCTCAAGTCGCGTGCGGGTTGCAACTCCTCAACCAACTTCTCAAAAGGCACCTCTTGATGAGCATAGGCAGCCAAGGTCATCTGACGAACTCGTTCTAATAACTCGGCAAAGGTAGGATGATCAGAGAGATCAATCCGTAACACTAAACTGTTGACGAAGAATCCAATCAAGTTCTCTAGTTCAGTGAGGTTGCGATTGGCGATCGCTGAACCCACCACAATATCTGTTTGCCCTGTATAACGGTACAACAAGGTCTGAAATGCAGCGAGCAGCGTCATAAAGAGAGACACGCCCGCGCGATCGCTCAAGCTCTCTAAAGCTGAGGTTAGTTCAGGTGATAGCTCTAGTTGTTGGGCAGTTCCTCGGTAGCTAGGCGTGACTGGACGAGGGTGGTCGGTAGGTAACTGCAATTCCGGGAGATCTTGAAGCTGTTGCCGCCAATAAGAGAGCTGCGATGCCAGTACCTTGCCTTGCAGATACTCCCGCTGCCAATGGGCGAAGTCGGCATACTGAATGGGTAACTCTGGCAAAGGAGAGGGTTGGCGTTTGAGAAAAGCAGGATAGAGCGTCGTCAACTCTCGAATCAATACCGCGATCGACCAACCATCTGCCACAATATGATGGAAATTCAGCAATAAGATATAGTCCGTTGCATCGAGTTGCAATAATTGCGCCTGAAACAATGGCCCTTTTGTGAGATCAAAGCAGCGTCGGGCTGACTCTTGGGCAATTCGCTGGGCTGCTTCGGTGCGGGCGATCGCAGGAGTTGCTTGTAAATCTACTACAGGTAAAGATAACTGGAAACTAGGGCTAATGATTTGAGCCAGTTCTCCCTCCACCACGGCAAAGGTAGTTCGGAGAACTTCATGGCGCTGCCCAATCTCCTGAAGCGTTTGCCCTAAGGCTCCTAAATGCAAATCTCCTTGCAAGCGAATTGCAGCCGAGACATTATAAAAAGGATTCTCTGGTACGAGCTGATAGAGAAACCACAATCGCTGCTGAGCAAATGACGCCGGAAAGATAAACACTTCTTCCTGGCTGTTACTAGCTACCACCTCTTATCTCCCTTAATTCTGATTCAAAGACGATCGCGATCGCCGATATGCGTCTCTAGAGAGTGGAACAATGGCAGGAATAGACGACTGGGGTTGGCTCACCTGCAAACTGTCAATTTGCTGAGCCAGTTGAGCAATAGTCGGAGATTCAAATAAATGACGCAGAGGGAGTTCTACCGCAAAAGCATCCCGAATCCGCGAAGTCAGTTGAGTCGCGAGAAGAGAATGTCCTCCCAGCTCAAAGAAATTATCGTGCAGACCCACTCGCTTGACACCTAGCAGTTCTGACCAAATAGAGACTAATTTTGCTTCCATCGGCGATCGCGGTGCCACATATCCTTGCGTTGACTCTACTGGAACGGGAACAGGGAGAGCCCGACGATCAATTTTGCCGCTGGGAGTAAGCGGGAGAGTTTCTAACACGACAAAAGCAGCAGGCACCATATAGTCTGGCAGCTTTTGCTCTAGATAATTTCGGAGCTGGGGCACTAGTCGTCTCGCTAACTGCCTTTGCAGCGGTTGATTGGCGTAAGTAGACCAAGGACGAGCAGGGGCGATCGCCTCAGATCTAAGCCTCTGTCTTTGTGGCTTGAAGTCTTTATGTTGCAAGCACACATCATAGCGATCGCTCCCAACTGCGGACCAGCTCACCTTTACGTGATAAGGCAGATCTTGTTCCAAACCCCACCAAGCTTCTGGATCGATTCCAGATTCTGCCAGTTGATCTAGGGCTGTTCGCATGTGTCCCACAGTTTTGGGTGATTCTGCCTCTGCTAACCAAGCCGCCGTTGTCACTGCCGTAACCACACGAGCATTTGGTACACCCTTAATTGCCAATCTCTCCGGTTGTGCTGCAATCAAATGCTGGCGAATCATCGCGACGGTTGGCTCATTCGTCCAGTTCCACTCAAAGTCATCCGAACCTGTAGAGATAAACGGCTGTGTATCCTGCACCTCCTGAGTTTCGTTACTTTTGTGCAGAACAACGTTGTAGCGAAACTGGGTCATCTCATTATCAGCCTGACCACGAGTGAGCTGAATCTGTACTTCCTCGATTTGCGGAAAATGCGATCGCAACGCCTGAAAGAAGGCTGGATCAATCACCAGTTCTGGTTCCTCAAACATGGCCCGCTGAACCCGTTGCTGGAGCTGCGATCGCTCTAATGCAGGGCTAGCCTGATACATCTGCACAGAAGCATGAAAAGTAGACAACAAAGCTAAATTCCGCACATCCCCAACAAAGAGAGAACCGCCTGGAGCCAAAACTTGTAGTGCTCCCTCCAAGACTTGCAGCAAATAATCCACACTTGGGAAGTATTGCACCACCGAATTGAGCACAATCAGATCAAATCTATCTGGCTCTATATCCCTAAAGTCGTTAGCTGAGCGCTGCAATAGCTTTATTGGCGGCAACGGTTGCTGATTTAGCTGTTGCCGAATCGCCTTAAGGGAGGCTTGAGAAAAATCTGTGCCCCAGTATTCGAGGCAGTGAGGCGCAAGCTGAAATAGCAGTAATCCCGTTCCACAACCAATTTCTAGAACTCGCTGAGGTTTCAGGGTAAGAATCTGCTCCACTCGGCGATCGACCCATTCTCGCATCTGTTCAACTGGAATGGGTTGCCCCGTATAGCTGCTATTCCAACCCACGATGTTGAACGTCGGATCAACCGAATTACTAGGCTGGGCATAGGTTTGCTCATAGAGAGTTTGCCAATGCTCTACTTGCTCCTGCTGTAGTTGCTGGGCGATCGCTACTTCTCCTTCATGGTGATGGAGGGAGATGTAAGCGGTCAATCGTTGATCTCCTGCTAGTTCATGAACTGTGGCGATCGCTCCGTTCACTAAAGGATGCTGCTGCAAAACAGCCTCAATCTCACCCAACTCCATCCGGAAACCCCGAACCTTAACCTGTTCATCTGCTCGACCGATGAATTCTAAGGTGCCATCGGGTCGATAACGAGCGAGATCTCCAGTTTTGTAAAGAGGGGTTAGGGGAGAGGGATTAGGAGAGAGGAGTGGGAGAGAAATGAAACGCTCAGCAGTTAACTCTGGTCGGTTGAGATATCCCCTAGCTACTCCGTCCCCACCAATGTATAACTCACCAACTACACCAATCGGCACAGGCTGTTGATAAGTATCCAAAACATAAGTTTGGGTGTTCGCCACAGGACGACCAATGTGGGGCTTTTCGAGGCTGTCAGCTTTGTGAGTCAGTTCGGCCACTGTTGCCCAAATCGTGGTTTCTGTAGGGCCATAGGCATTAAAAAACCGTCGTCCTCTCGCCCATTTGCTCACAATTCCACCGCTACAAGCTTCTCCACCCGAAATCACTGTTTGCAACATCGGCAGGTCACTTTCTGGCAACAGGGCCAAGACCGCAGGCGGCAAAATCGCGGCAGCAATATTCTGGGTTTGGAGGAATTGAACCAGTTCTATCCCAGGCAATCGCGCTGACTGGGGCACAATGTAGAGCATACCCCCAGCACCCAGTGCCATCAGCATCTCAAAGATGGAAGCATCGAAGCTCCAAGCGCTAAATTGCAACACCCGACTCCCCAGCGGCAAATTCAAGTGCTGCTGCGCTGCCACGACATTACAAAGCCCTCGATGCTCTACCATCACCCCTTTAGGTATCCCGGTTGAGCCAGAGGTGTAGATCACATAAGCCAACTGATCAGCTGTCACAGCACTAGTGGGAGCTGACTGCTTCTGCTGTGCAATTAACTCCTGATCTCGATCTAGACAGATGACTTGAAGCGTCTGATCCTCTCTCGAAATGGGTTGATCACCCCCCTTTTGCAAGGAGAATGGGGAGATGTCAAACAATTCCACATGCGATCGCTGCGTCAGCAACACCGAAACCTGAGCATCTTGCAACATAAACTGGAGGCGATCGCGAGGATACTCCGGATCGAGCGGCACATAAGCACCCCCCGCCTTCCATACGCCCGAGATGGCAATTACAGTATCAAGAGAGCGATCGACACAGATGCCAACGAGGGTTTCTGACCCTACTCCTACTTGCTGTAAATAGTGTGCGAGTTGATTGGCTCGTTGATCCAATTCTTGATAGGTTAGTTGCTGAGCAGCAAACACAGGCGCATCCGTGAGAGATACGGAAATTGCGTTCCAAGAGGGTGCGGCAACCGCGATCGCATCAGGTGTTTTTTCAGCTTGGGCAGCAAATAGGTGATGAATACAAACATCCTTGTTGTACTCCACCTGAGTTTGATTCCACTCGACTAGTAGTTGATGCTGTTCAGCAGCATTGAGGATGGGCAGATAGGCAAGTCGTTGGTCTGGATTGGCAACAATTCCCTCTAGCAGCGTTTGAAAATGCCCAATCATTCGCGTGATGGTAGTTGGCTCAAACAGCTCGGTACTGTATGCCACAAAGCCACTCAACCCCTCCCTTGGGGTATCCCAGAGACCACTCAGCCCTTCCGCTTGCTCCCATATATGGAACTCCAGATCAAACCGAGCAGTGCCAACATCCAGTTTCCAAGGAGATAGCGTCAAGCCAGGGAGGTCTAGCGGTGCCATCGGTGCATTCTGGAGGGCAAAGGCGACCTGAAACAATGGATTGCGGCTCAAGTCTCGCTCTGGATGTAGTTCTTCAACCAGCTTTTCAAACGGCACATCTTGATGGGCGTAGGCGGCTAATGCAACCTCCCGCGATCGCTCCAGCAACTCCCGAAACGTCGGATTACCAGAGAGATCGGTTCGTAATACTAAGCTATTGACGAAAAAACCAATCAATCCCTCGATCTCACTACGGTTACGGTTGGCAATCGGAGAACCTACGGCAACATCAGTCTGCCCTGTGTAGCGGAAAAGTAGAGTTTGGAACGCAGCCAAAAGTGTCATGAAGAGGGTCGTTCCCGCCTCTTGGCTCAGTTCTTCTAAGGCTTGAGTGAGTTGGGGGGATAGCGATAAGGGAGCGATCGCACCTTTATAACTTTGGGTGGTTGGGCGAGGATGGTCGGTTGGGAGATTCAGCGCTGGCAGATTTTGTAGCTGCTGCCGCCAGTAAGATAGTTGCGACTCCAGCAGCTCTCCCTGTAGACACTGCCGCTGCCAGTGAGCAAAATCTGCATACTGAATTGGCAGCTCTGGTAAAGGAGAAGGCTTCTCCTCCGCAAAAGCTGTATAGAGCGCTCCTAGCTCTCGCATCAGCACCCCCAGCGACCAGCCATCCGAAATAATGTGATGCAGATTGAGCAGTAGTAGATATTCTGTCGCCTCTAGCTGCAATAACTTCACGCGCAGCAACGGACTAACCGTGAGATCAAAGGGAGAATGTGCTTCTGCTGTGGCGATTTGCCGAACGGTCACCTCTTGCGCCGAGGGCTCAAGCGCTTGCAGATCGTTGACTGGAATAGACAGCGGCAAAGTAGGCGAGATGATCTGTGTCGGTTGACCATCTACTTTAACAAAGCGAGTTCGGAGCGTTTCATGCCGTTGCACCACTGCCGCAAAAGCTTGTTCCAGCGCCCTTAGATGCAAATGCCCACTCAGTCGCACGGCTGAAGGCATGTTGTAGAAAGGATTTTCTGGCACCAGTTGATCGAGAAACCACAATCGCTGTTGGGCAAAGGAGAGCGGTAGTGGTTGAATGCGGGAAACTGGCTTTAGTTCAGGTGCAGTTTGATAGGCAGAGGCATGAGCTTGATTTAACCAGTGCAGCAACTCTGGCTTGCGTTGAGCGATCGCGGTTCGCAATTCGGGGGTCAAGACTCCTTCCGGGGCACTACAGCGTAGATTGGCTCCCTCTAACCACACCTGAATATCTAATTGCCGCAGATAAGCTAAAAACTCAGCCGTTGTCAAAACTCCACCTCCTCACGTCCCACTGCTACAGCGCTAGAAACTTCCTGTCTCCGCCCAACCCAACTGAGCGTTTCTATCTGTTCAGCTAAGCCCGCGATCGTAGGAGCCTCAAACAAACTACGCAACGGCACTTCAACCTGCAAACTATCCCGGAGGCGAGACATGAGTTGAGTTGCTAGCAGCGAGTGCCCTCCCAACTCAAAGAAATTGTCATGAATTCCAACCTGCGAAAGCCCTAAAAGCCGCATCCAGATCGCCGCCAGCTTTTGTTCAATCTCCGTTTGTGGGGCTTGAGTCGCACTGATCCCAACGACTGACGCTAAACTTACAGGAGGCAACGCCCGTCGATCGACTTTACCGTTAGGAGTGAGCGGCAAAGTCTCCAAAACTGCGATCGCACTTGGAATCATATACTCTGGCAACTTCGCCTTCAAAAAACTCCGCAGTTCTGAAGTAGTAGGAGCGGGCTTCTGGCTAGGCACAATATAAGCCACCAAAGATCGACCGTCAGTGTCGGATGATTGAAGGAGGGCGATCGCTGCTTGCACCTGTGGATGTTGTTGCAAGGCTGTTTCAACTTCTCCCAACTCAATCCGAAAGCCTCGCAACTTCACTTGATTGTCAGTACGACCAAGAAATTCAATATTGCCATCTGAATGGTAGCGAGCGAGATCTCCAGTTTTGTATAAAGGAGGAGGAATGAGAGATGAAGGAGGAAGGATGAGGGAGGAGGGAGGAGGGAGGAGGGATGTATGCCTTTGGCGTTCCCGTAGGGTGGGAGAAATAAAACGTTCAGCAGTCAGTTTTGGTTGATTTAAATATCCTTGAGCTAATCCATCGCCACCAATGTATAGTTCACCTTTTGCGCCAATTGGTACTGGTTGAAGTTGGGTATCGAGGATATAAAGCTGGGTATTGCCAACCGGACGACCAATGGGGAGAGTGGCAACTTCTGGCAGTTCCTGGATCTCGTACCAAGAGGCAAACGTGGTGCTTTCTGTCGGCCCGTAAACATGCAACAAGTGTTTTGGTGCGCCTGATTGAAGTACAGCCCGCACCCATTGCAAATCGGCAACTTCTCCGCCAAACAATAGGTATCGCAATCTACGAAATGCAGTCGGAACTTCGCTGGCCACTTGGTTAAACAGAGCCGTGGTCAAAAATAGGATATCGATTTGCTGCTGGGCTAGAACTGCTGCAAACTTCAGCGGAGACAAGGATACTTCTCGCTCAATCCCAACGAGTTGCGCCCCATTTAGCAGGGCACCCCAAATCTCAAACGTAGCGGCATCAAAAGAGACATTAGAGACTTGAGCCACGCGATCGCCGGGATAAATCTGGATATAGTTGGTATCACATACCAGCCGATTTACGGCGCGATGGGGCACAGTCACCCCCTTGGGCTGGCCTGTAGAGCCAGATGTATAAACCACATAAGCCAAATCTTCCGAAGTCACTGGGTTAGGGAGATTCTCTTCAATCTCCTGGGCGATCGCTGCCCACTCCTGACCTAGGCAAATCACTTGGGCGGAACAATCTCGAAACTGCTCTCGATATTGCGCTTGAGTTAGCAATACAGGGACTTGAGCATCCTCGATCATAAAGCAGAGTCGTTCTGAAGGATATGTCGGATCTAGCGGTACATAAGCTCCCCCTACTTTGAGGATACCAAGGAGAGCTGCCACCATTTCAGAGGAGCGATCGAGGCAAACACCTACCAACGTTGTTGCCCCAACTCCTAGTTTCTGTAAATAGCGGGCTAATTGATTACTGCCTTGGTTTAAGGCTTGATAAGTAAATTGTTTTTCACCAAATTGAACTGCGTTCACAACGTGTGCGGAAATCGCGATCGCATCAGGTGACTTCTCTACTTGCGCTTCAAATAATTGATGAATACATTGAGATTTGGGATAGGCTGTATCCGTCTGGTTCCAAGTCTGCAATATCTGTTGTTGCTCAGCCGCAGTTAATACAGGTAAGTCTGCCAAACGCTGATGAGGATTAGCGACAATCGCCTCCAAAAGAGTTTGTAGCGATCGCATGAAGCGAGCAATTGTCTCCGGTTGAAATAGATCTGTGTTGTAGACTACTACTCCCCGCAAACCTGTGGAGTTTTGCCAACCTTGCCCCCACAAGCCCCGAAAATTCTCCCCACATTCCCACAGATACAGCTCCAAATCGAAGCGACTGCTGCGGGTGTCGAACTCAATGGCGTCCAGCGTCAACCCTGGCAACTCTAGCTGTGTCATCGGCGCATTTTGCAGCGCAAACACCACTTGAAACAAGGGGTTATAGCTAGGGTTACGGACAGGGTGCAATTCCTCAACCAACTTCTCAAACGGCACATCTTGATGAGCATAGGCGGCCAGAGTCATCTGTCGCGATCGCTCTAGCAGTTCCATAAAAGTAGGATTACCAGACAGATCTCCCCGCAACACTAAAGTGTTGGCAAAAAACCCAATTAAACTCTCCAGTTCACTGCGATTGCGATTGGCAATGGGTGAGCCGATGGCAATATCTGTCTGCCCTGTATAGCGATGAAGCAACGTCTGAAACGCTGCCAACAAGGTCATAAATAGGGTAGTGCCTGTGTCTTGGCTTAGGGCATTGAGCGCTTCAGCTAAGCTTTGGGGAAGTTCTACCTGATGCAGCGCCCCCCGATAAGTAGGCAGATTAGGACGCGGGCGATCGGTCGGGAGATCCAGCACAGGCACCTCTCGCAACTGTTGCCGCCAGTAAGCCAATTGTGACGCTAAAATTTCTCCCTGTAACCATTCCCGCTGCCAATGGGCAAAATCTGCATACTGAATCGACAACTCTGGCAATGGAGAATCTTGACCTGCACTCAAAGCCGTATACAAAGCCCCTAGTTCTCGAATTAAGATGCCACTAGACCACTCATCAAAAATAATGTGGTGTAGATTGATCAAAAGGATATGTTCTGCGGGAGCTAAGCGAAATAGCACCAACCGGATTAGCGGCCCTTGGGACAAACTAAAAGGCCGTTGCATTTCTGTGCGAATCATTCTCTGCGCTTCTTCATATTGCTCTGCAACCAAGCAATGCTGAAGATCAATCACAGGTAAGGAAATACTGAGGCGAGGAGCGATCGCCTGGGCGGGTTCTCCGTCAATCACCACAAAAGTTGTTCGCAACGTCTCATGACGACGCACCAGCTCGTTAAAGCTCTGCTCTAAAACCACTACATTGAGCGCCCCAGTCAGGCGAAAGACAGTCGGCACATTATAGAGGCAGGTATTGGGAGCAAGTTGCTCCAGAAACCATAGCCGTTGTTGGGCAAAGGATGTTGGAAAGACAAAAACTTCTTCAGAATTGCCGCTGGGGTTTTCGATCACCATTCCAACTGTGCCGAATTACTTGTGCTGGATACTTGTAATGAATTAGCTGTGCCGAATTGCTTGTGCCGAACTAGTGGCCTTTCCCTTGTAGTTCGTTAAAACTAACAAGTAAATCTCTCTCTGGGCAGAGCTTAATCTAGATCTAAAAACTATGTTTATTCGTCCTTATCAAGCTGCCGACGCTGAGGCGATCGCGGCGATTTACCAAGACTCTGTGCTTGGCATTGGTTCTACGGCCTATAACGCTGAGCAAGTAGCCGCCTGGTCTGCTTATCCTGACAACATTGAGGAATTCCGGCAGATGCTCCAGCAGGGACTGACACTAGTTACTGAAGCAGAGGGGCAATTAGTCGCTTTTGGGCAATTAAATCCGCTCAATCATATTGCTTTTCTCTACACAGCCAGCCAAGCGGCGCGTCAAGGGTATGCCACTGAGATCTACTTAAAACTAGAAAACCACGCAATGCACAAAAGCGTAGAACATTTGCATACCGAAGCCAGTCGCATCTCCAAGTTCTTTTTCTTAAAAATGGGATATCACATCACAGAAACCGAAGTCGTAACCCGTAAAGGCATAGAGCTAGAGCGCTTCAAAATGGCAAAGATCATTAGCCCCCAGTAATACAAAGCACCAAGAGCCAAAGCACCAAGAGTGCAAAAAATGCCCCCTAGTGGAGGCATAAGATTGAGAGGAGCCGAACTTTAACGCTGGTTAACGCTGCGTTTGGGCTTCCTGAGTTTTTACTTCTTCCGGTGCCACCGTTCCTGGCTCTTTGCCATCTAGAGGAACTTCGGGCGTGGAAGTCTGGGTAGATTCCTGAGCTACTGGAGTCCAATCAGTGTGGAAGACTCCTGGCTTGTCTACTCGCAGGTAGGTATGGGCACCAAAGTAATCGCGCTGGGCCTGAGTTAGGTTCTGGGGCAAGCGATCGCGACGGTAGCTGTCAAAGTAGTCAAGCGAAGCACTAAAAGCGGGCACCGGAATCCCCAATCTAGCCGCTTGAATTACCACTTCACGCCAAGCTTCTTGCCGATCCAAAATGGTTTGCTTAAACTCTGGAGCTAGTAGCAAATTAGGTAGGCTAGGGTTCTCATCAAAGGCTTGCTTAATCTTATTCAAGAAGCGAGCCCGAATGATGCAACCGCCTTTCCAGATCCGAGCAATTTCGCCTAAGTTCAGGCCGTAATTAAAGTCTCTGGAGGCAACACTCAACAACTCCATGCCCTGAGCATAGGAGCAGATTTTGGAGCAGTACAAAGCATCCCGGATTTTACCAATGAAGGCTTTGGTATCGCCTTCATACTTACCCGTCGGCCCTGTCAACACCTTGGAAGCAGCAACCCGTTCTTCCTTTTGAGAAGAGGTAATTCGGGCATTCACAGCAGCAATCATAGTGGGGATGGAAACCCCTAGCTCTAAAGCACTGGCAACCGTCCAGCGACCCGTCCCTTTCTGGGCAGCGGCATCTAGAACCACATCAACTAGGGCATTGCCTGTGTCTGGGTCAATTTTTCTGAAGATGTCGGCTGTGATTTCAATTAGATAAGAATCAAGTTCTTCAGTGGTATTCCACTCAGCAAACACTTCATGCAACTGGGTGTGATTTAAGCCTAAAGTGTTCTTCAGCAAGTCATAGGCTTCGGCAATCAACTGCATATCGCCGTACTCAATGCCGTTGTGCACCATCTTGACGTAGTGCCCTGCCCCACCAGGTCCAATGTAGGTCACGCAAGGGCCATCATCCACTTGGGCCGCAATCTTGGTCCAAATGGGAGCGAGTTCATCATAGGCCGCTTTAGAGCTACCTGGCATCAAACTGGGGCCATTGAGGGCTCCTTCTTCGCCACCGCTGACTCCCATACCCACAAAATGAAGTCCAGAAGCTTCTAATTCCTTGGTGCGCCGCTCCGTATCCTCATAGTAAGAGTTGCCCCCATCAATAATGATGTCACCAGCCTCTAGCAGGGGTCTCAGCTGATTAATCACAGCATCGACCGGAGCCCCTGCTTTCACCATAATTAAAATTTTTCGGGGCCGTTCTAGGGAAGCCACAAAGTCTTCAATGGAATAGGCAGCTTTGACTTGCTTACCCTGTGCCCGCTGTGCCATGAAGACATCGGTTTTGTCTGGGGTTCGGTTATAAACGGCAATCGGAAAACCATTACGTTCAACGTTGAGGGCTAGGTTCTCACCCATAACCGCTAAACCAATGAGACCAAAGCTCTGCTGGGTCATAACACTCTCTACCAACTCTGCATGTATAGGGCTTTCGATTCCTTTTCAGGGTAGCCCGATCCCTTTAGGTTGTCTTGGAAGAAGAAATTAAGAGCTTCTTCAAAAGGCAGAGAAATTGACGAATTAGGTCTGTCGGGAGAAAGAAATTTGGGTTTTGACCCTAGAAATCCTTTATAAAACTCTGGCGATCGCTAAAAATTGTTACGGTAGCGCGATCGCCCTGTCACCTTTACAGACAGCCGTTAAGCGCAATTCAGCCTTCCCAACCATTCAATATGTCAGAGACAAGAGACATTAAGGCAGTAGATTGAATGAGTAGTCGTCAGATGCAGTAGGGAGTGCACGATGCTTGCATACATCCTGGCATTGGCTGTCGCACTTGGCAGCTTTGCTCTTTATATGGCCGCTTTCTTCTTTCCAGAAGTTCATCGCAAAAGTGATTTTATCTGGAGCGGCGTTGCTCTGTTTTATGCCCTAGTGCTATGGGTCTGTGCGGGACGAATCACCGGAGGTGTCCTACTGGGTCAGACGGCAAGCGTCGCCCTCCTCGGTTGGTTTAGTTGGCAAACCCTAAGAATGCGCTGGGATCTCACCCCACCGGATCAAAAAACTCAACTGCCTACCCAGGCAACGCCAGCCGCCCTGCGAGGCACCACTCAGCAAGTTCGAGAAAAGCTGATCGGCTTGTCTTCCTCAGAAAACGTGACGCAACTCAAAGACCAAGCGACTCGTCTCTTCAATAACGTGAAAGACCGGGCGCAGGGAAGTTCGAGTTCCGGAGCATCTTCGGGATCAGCGATCCCAACAGAAGTCGTAGCGGAATCCAAGCCCAGTGGGGGCCAATCGGCTCAAACTTCTAACCCCCTAGCTTCAATATCGGGCATCTTCAACACAGCAAAGGAGGCGATCGCCCAGGTTGGCAAAAAGAAACCCAGCCGACCCATGATGGAGCTAAATCATCCGCCTAAATCTGGTCCTGGAACGGATACAGATATTAGTGATGAGCTTGCGGACGAAATGGCTGATCCCACTGCTACAGCCGCAACACCAACGAGTCAAACAACTCCCCAAACAACTTCATTGAGTGATGATGAGCCGACTCTGCTGCTAGAGTCACCAGGCCCAAGCATGACAGAAAGCTCAGCAACCCCTGAGATTACTAATCCTGAGATCACTAATGCAGAACTGCTAAGTGTTAGCGAGGAAGAGCAACTGCTCAACAACGCCGCAGAAGTGACTCCAGAAGCTCTAGATCAGGTAGTGGTACCGACTGCTTTCGCCCCTTCTGGCGACGTAGCCGCATCGATCCCAGAAGATCAAGCCACTCCTGAAGCAGTGGAACGAGCGACTACAGGCGATCAAGTAGTGGAAAACCCACTCGGCGATCCCTTTGTGCCCACTGAAGCGATCGCAGTAGATGCAGCCGAAATTGACTTAGCTCCACCTGCCGAACCTATTGGCCTCGGTGACCCCATTGAGCGCCAGCAAGAAGAGGTAGATCTCAATGCGCCTCCGATTGAACCTGCAACGTTCACGCTGGTTGAGCCTGAGACGGTAGAGGAAGCGATCGCAGCGTCCGAAGAGGCATCGGAGGACACTCCAGAGTTAAAAGCGCCTAATCCATTCTTTGAGGACAAAAATCAGGAGTCATCCGAAAATCCTGATAACTAAACTTGAAGCATCGGGAGCTTGTCAAGGATAATGGTCGAAGCAAGACTTGACCTTTATCCTTCGTTGGCTTCCGACTGTGACAGAATCAGGAACTTATAAAAACACCGTCAATCTGCCCAAAACCAACTTTGACATGCGCGCCAATGCTGTCAAACGCGAACCAGAGCTGCAACAGTTTTGGGCAGAGCACCAGATTTATGAGCACCTGTCGCAGAACAATCCAGGTGAGCTGTTTATTCTGCATGATGGGCCTCCTTACGCCAATGGTTCGCTGCACATTGGTCACGCCCTCAACAAGATTCTGAAGGATATTATCAATAAGTTTCACCTGCTCCAAGGGCGCAAAGTTCGTTATGTTCCTGGTTGGGATTGTCATGGTTTGCCGATTGAACTAAAAGTTCTGCAAACCATGAAACCAGACGAGCGGCAAAAGCTAACGCCCTTGGATCTGCGCCACAAAGCCAGAGATTTTGCGATCGCCACCGTAGATGACCAGCGCCAATCCTTCAAGCGCTATGGTATCTGGGGCGATTGGGAGCATCCGTATTTGACCCTTACACCTGCTTATGAAGCGGCTCAGATTGGTGTGTTTGGGCAAATGGTGTTGAAAGGCCACATCTACCGGGGTCGCAAGCCTGTCTACTGGAGTCCCAGCTCTAAAACAGCGTTGGCGGAAGCAGAACTGGAGTATCCCGAAGGCCACACCTCTCGCAGCTTGTACGCCGCTTTCCCCATGACTGGGTTGTCTGACACCGCTCAGGAAGCTTTTGGGCCGTATCTGCCAGATTTGAAGGTCGCCATCTGGACCACAACTCCTTGGACGATCCCCGCAAACATGGCCGTCAGCGTCAACCCAAAGCTAAACTACGCGGTGGTAGAAGTGGGGACTAGCGATCGCCTCCCCGACACCAAATACCTGATCGTCGCTGCCGAGTTGGTAGAACGTCTCTCAGAAGTCTTAGGCACCAACCTCACCGTCAAGGCCACCCTCAAAGGCAAAGAACTGGAGCATTCCACCTATCGCCATCCCTTGTTCGATCGCGAAAGCCCGATCGTGGTGGGGGGCGATTACGTCACAACCGAATCCGGTACAGGCTTGGTTCACACTGCCCCCGGTCACGGTCAAGATGACTATCAAGTGGGCTTGCGCTACGGCTTATCCGTCTTCGCACCTGTAGACGACAATGGCGACTTCACCGAAGAAGCAGGCCCATTTGCAGGCTTAAACGTCCTCGGCCCTGGCAACCAAGCCGTGATCGATGCCTTGCAAGCCGCAGGTTCCCTTCTCAAAGAAGAACCCTACGTCCACAAGTACCCCTACGACTGGCGAACCAAAAAGCCGACTATCTTCCGGGCTACTGAACAGTGGTTTGCCTCGGTATCTGGGTTCCGGGAAGCCGCCCTAGAAGCGATCGCCACTGTGAAGTGGATTCCCGCCCAAGGCGAAAACCGTATCACCTCAATGGTGGCCGAGCGATCGGATTGGTGCATCTCTCGTCAACGGAATTGGGGCGTACCGATCCCCGTGTTCTACGACGAAGCGAATGGCGAACCGTTGCTCACCGAAGAAACGATCGCCCATGTCCAAGCCATCTTTGCCGAGAAAGGCTCCGATGCTTGGTGGGAACTCCCAGTTGAGGAATTGCTGCCAGAAACCTACCGCAACAACGGTCGCAGCTACCGCAAAGGCACCGATACGATGGACGTGTGGTTCGACTCTGGCTCCTCTTGGGCCGCAGTCGCGAAGCAGCGCGAGGAACTGTGCTACCCCGCCAACATGTACCTGGAAGGCTCCGACCAGCACCGGGGTTGGTTCCAGTCCAGCCTGCTCACCAGTGTTGCTGCTAATGGCGTTGCTCCCTACAACACCGTCTTAACCCACGGCTTTGTCTTGGATGAGCAAGGCCGCAAGATGAGTAAGTCGATGGGCAACGTCGTAGACCCAATGATCGTGATCAACGGCGGCAAGAACCAAAAAGAAGAACCTCCCTACGGCTCCGACGTGCTGCGCCTGTGGGTGTCGTCCGTCGATTACTCCTCCGACGTACTAATCGGCAAAAACATTCTGAAGCAAATGTCGGATGTGTATCGCAAGATCCGCAACACCGCCCGCTTTTTGATCGGCAACCTGCACGACTTTGATCCTGCCAAAGATTCGGTTGCCTACGAAGACTTACCAGAACTCGATCGCTACATGCTGCATCGCTCCTGCGAAGTTTTCAACGAAATCACCGAAGCCTTCAAGAGCTTCCAGTTCTTCCGTTTCTTCCAGACGGTACAAAACTTCTGCGTCGTAGATTTATCCAACTTCTACTTAGACATCGCCAAAGACCGCCTATACATCAGCGCGCCCGATGCCCTCCGTCGTCGCAGTTGCCAAACGGTGTTGCGGATCATCCTGGAAAACCTCGCCAGAGCGATCGCGCCTGTGCTCTCCCACATGGCCGAGGATATCTGGCAATTCCTACCCTACGCCACCCCGTACAAATCAGTATTTGAGGCAGGCTGGGTGCATCTGGAAGGTCGCTGGGAAGTAGAAGCCCTCGCCAAATCCTGGCCTGCCCTGCGGCAAATCCGGGCTGAAGTTAACCGAGTGCTGGAGAAAGCCCGTGCCGAAAAAATGGTCGGCTCCTCCCTAGAAGCCAAGCTGCTGCTCTACGTGCCCGACTTAGAGCTACGCCAACAGCTCCAAACCATGAACCCAGCCACCAGCCTCAACGGTAACGGCGTAGACGAACTGCGCTACCTGTTCATTGTCTCCCAGGTAGAACTGCTCGACTCCCCCGCCGCCCTAGAAGGCTTGCAGTACAGCTCCCAATCGGATGCGCTGGGCATTGGTGTGGTGAAAGCCGACGGCGAAAAATGCGATCGCTGCTGGAACTACTCGGTTCATGTTGGTGAATCAGCAGCTCATTCGCTGTTGTGTGAACGGTGTGAGCCTGCGTTAGAAGGGAAATTCTAGACCTAACCCCCCAGCCCCCTTCCCTGCAAGGGAAGGAGGAGCCTAGCCGTAGATTAAAACTGTAGATGCTTCCTTTCTATTCCCCTCGCCTCGTAGGAGAGGGGCTGGGGGAGAGGTTCTTCTTTAGCGATCGCCCATAGTTCTATCTCCCAGAAGATAACGGCTAATAGGCTTGCAAGCCATAGTGGTGAAGTAACGCCTAAAGCTCTGAACTCACTATGACTGATATTGGATTCACCCATGTGGCTCTACCCGTCACCGACCTTGACGCCACGATCGCCTTCTATGCCAAATACGCCAACATGGAAGCTGTCCATCGGCGCACCGACCCCAAAACTGGGGAAAAAGTGGCTTGGCTCACCGACCACACCCGACCCTTCGTCATTGTGCTACTGCAAGAACCCGAAGTTGAGCACAAACTCTTACCCCCCGCTCACCTGGGAGTCGCCTGCGAAAGCCGAGAAGAAGTCGATCGCCTGTGTGAGTTAGCGCGACAAGACGGATGCCTCAACAATGGCCCTGCGGATGCGGGTGCGCCGATTGGTTATTGGGCGTTTGTCGAGAGTCCAGACGGTCACATTTTGGAACTCACCTACGGGCAAGAAGTAGCGTTGCGAGTGCGCGAAACCGCTCAAGAAAAGCAACCTGCAGAAACATCAGCATAGCTGCTTCCCTCCAAGCCCCCGCATTAAGGGGGGAAGTCAGACTAAGCCTTATTCCATGTCAGCGAGAGCAAACTTGTTGGGCTTTTGGTCAATGCGAGCGGCAACGGTAAGTTTTTGTAGAAACTCTTGGGCCAGTCCTGCAAAAGCTTTAGCACCCGATGAGCCAGGATTGCTCAGGACTACAGGTGTAAATGAATCAACAGCCTTGGAAACATTCACATCTACAGGAATCCGGGTTTTGAAGATTTTGGCCTCGCTATAGTCTTCATTCACCCGTTTCATGACTTGGCTGTAATAGCGACTCGTGAGTATGTTGCCAGAGAGCATGAAAGTAATGCCCAGTAGTTGGATTTTGACTGGCGTACCTTCCTTGTGGGTTTCTCGCAGTTTGGCAAGGCGTCGTTCTAGGAGTTGAATCCCGATTAGGGAGAGGGGTTCGGGCTTGGCAGGCAGGACGTAGAAGTCACTAGCTAAGAGAGCGCTACGAGTCAAAAGATTGTAGCCAGGAGCGCAGTCAAGAATAATGAAATCGTAGTCTTTAAGAACAGGTTGCAGAATACTTGAAATTAGTCCTTTTTCAAAGTTATTCCAAACTTGTTCAAAGTTTTTGGTACTGTCTTTTGTGGCTTTTTCAAACAGCATTTCGGAGACTAAAAATTCATCGTATAAATCGATGTCTCCGGGCAATAAATCCAACCCCTTAACATTACACATGTAGGCTTGGATGGCTTCGGGGATGAGATTAGGCAGTTGTTTGTCGCTGTAAATAGCGCGATGCACTAAATGCCGCAGGGTGCGCTTATTGTTGCGGAGTTTGGCGAAGTCACCAGGGGCCATGAGACTGAGGGTGGCGCTGATTTGGGTATCGAGATCGACAATTAAAACTCGCTTGCCATGATTTTTGGCCAGGGCAGTGGCTAAGTTGATGGTGAGGGTCGTTTTGCCCACGCCACCTTTCATGTTTGCAGTTGCGATGATAAATCCCATTCGTTGCGTCCTCTCAAGGGTGATGCATGACCCAGCCAGGGTGGGCTAGGGGGTTAGGCACCTACGACATAACATGCAGTCCAGATCATAAGCGTAGTGGCACCAAATTTTAAACTTTACTCAGGGGGAATCTTTGGTAGTTGCGATCGCCACTCCGACCCCTAAGAATACTCGATCGCTGGCGATTTACACCTGATTTTACAATCGCTGGAAACTGCATCTTAGCGTAATGGGGATCGGGTGGGTATCCGCGCTCTCGCTAGTTCTCTGCTTTCTGAAAATACTGTAAACTTTCCTTAAGAAAGCAAGGAGCGATCGCCGTGACGACTGGTGGATTTGGTAAGGCAGAAACCCCAAAAAAGTCTGTTTCTAAGAAGGCAGTCAAGCGGACTGAAGCTTCGAAGCAGTACGACAAAATGAAGACTGATGGGGTGCCTGAATTCAATATCTATATGCGAATTCAGGGTAAGAAGCAGTGGTATCCGGTCGGCTCGATCGCGGTGAAGCGTAGCAGCCAAATCAATATGGCAATCTACGACAGCGAGAAAGATTTGCGCGAAGGTGCATTCCGCCTGTTCCCCATCCTCCGCAAAAATCAAGCAAATCTAGAATACGGCTATCGCTTGAAGGAATTTAGCGACGAACCCATCCAAGTTGCCGTGAAGCCTGAGCAAGCAGTTGCCAATGCGTTCCAGTCCGCGATCGCCAACGTCAAAGACCGCTTCACCTCTCTCTTCAAGCGCAGCTAATTACATTTCTTCAAACCGAATAGCGTCAACGTTTCGGCGAAATCTAGCAATCATTCCAACTAGATTTCGTCAAACATAGTTTTGACTTGATCGTAAGGATCTTGAGATGGACTAGCAATAGCAGCCTTTGTTTTTTTGTTAGTTGTAGACTTGGTACGGGCCGTAGAAGATTTTTTGGCAGGCTTTGCCTTACTTTTCTCTTCTAGAGCAGGAAGAACACTGGCATTAACTCCATCAACACCAGGAGCCTTATCAGCAGTAGGAACTAATGTTTCTGACTTTGATGCAGTGATGGATGGCAGAAATCCTGCATCTTGATTAAGCATTTTCTGTCTTACTAGTTGGTAATAGGCTTGAAAAGCTGCTGACTCTAGAGAATTTAAACCGTCAAGGTCAAGATGGCTAAGTTTCTCAAGGGATTCATGAATACTAACCAAAGCTTGCATGGCTTCCAGAGGCGTAGTCACAGTTGAATTACTCATATGCTAGTCAAGATCAGCTAGTGTTGATTCAGATTGAGGTTTAGCAATACCAGTAGAGATTGCTATTTTCTGCAAAAATTCTTTTGTAAGGATACTAAATGCCTTAGCTCCTGATGAGTTTGGAGTAAGCAATACAACAGGCTGAAACCTATCTCCTGCTCTAGAAATATCGACATTCATGGGAATTTCGGTTCTAAATATATTTTCTGAGCCGAAATCGTTAGTTACTCGTTGAATAACTTGTTGATAGAATTTTCCTGCTGGTCCACCTGACATTGTAAAAACTATTCCCAAAAGATGTAGTTTCGATAAAATCTCAGGGTGCTCTTTTCTGAATCTTTTAATCCTTCGCTCTAGTAGTTGAATCCCAATCACGGACAATGGTTCCGGCTTTGCAGGAAGCAGATAGAAGTTACTTGCAGCAATGCTACTACGAGTTAGGAGATGATAGCCAGGAGCACAATCCAAGAAAATGAAATCATATTCCTCAAGAACAGGACTTAGAATTTTACTCACTAATCTATGTTCAAAGATATTCCACATCTTCTCAAAACTATTTTGATATTCACGAACTGATTGATAATGAAGCTTTTCAGAAATCTCGAAGTCGTTATACAACTCTAAATCACCAGGCAGTAGATCTAATCCATTCACTGCACACACATTATTCCTGATTACATCTCTAATCGAAAAATCATAACTTTTGTCTGATTTAATTTCTTTTTCTATTAAATTTCTTAGTGTTCTATCTGCCTTTCGAAGGTCAGTAAAATCTGGAGGAGAAATTAGACTTAAAGTTGCATTAATTTGAGCATCTAAATCAACCACTAAAACCCGTTTATCAAAATCTCTTGCCAAGCAAGTAGCGAGATTTACTGTGAGAGTAGTTTTACCAACACCTCCCTTCATGTTGATAGTTGAAATTATGTAACCCATGATTTTAATTTAATCCTGCTATAGGTTTTGCATTGCTTCACAGAGGCTATTGAGGTAGTTTAGTGCTTGGCTCATGTTTGCATCTCTGACAATGACAACTGATATGTCATGATGCAAGCATTCAAGAACTTGAATGTTCGCTGACTCAAAGCATTTACTAACTATCCTTAGATGCGTAGAAGGTGAGGGCTGAAAAGCTGTTGTCAGCTTACATTTTTCTCCATACGGCTGAATACGAACCAATAGGAGAGCGCCCCATAGTACATCGATATGCTCTTGTTTGTTGTCAAAATTCAGTTCGTAGCAGAGTCTTTTTTGGTCTATCTCCTGAAATATTCTGTAGGCTTGATTTTTTAAAGGCTGTATCTCTGGCGTATATGAACTAGGTGAACTTAAAATCTTGAGATTTTTAGTAATCATATCTAGCTTGAATACCCAAAGTTCCAGTTGTGATTGATTGAGTGCTTGAATTAGATGAGATTGAGGATTGGTGAGGTCTGCGCATATTAAGGCTCCGGCATGAGCATGACCACCCATAACATAAGACACTAGCCGACAAATATGATCGGCATCAGCATTACCTAACTGATTTTCAATAGCGACAATAGTGCCACTTTTTGTTTGACACCACAAATCAGCCCTTCCATAAGGCAAACACTTCTCCTGGCTAACAAGTTTCAGACCAGGATAGTATGGTTCGAAAATGTTTAAATTCTGAACCAGCCAGCTTGTTAATTCGCTCTCTGTTCTAAAGTAACTACTGGCTGTACCTACAGGAAAAAAATAATCTTCAATCAAAGAGAATGACCTGATATGAGGTAGTGAAAGTTACGTTAAAAATTTACTTCTCTAGTGAGCATTACCAATTATTATCTTCACTTCAACAGGCTAAGTACAGTTTGCAAAATTCTTTAACCATTTTTACGTTGTTTAATCAGAACTTAAGTCATTACGTTTAGCCATGCGTTACGGCTACGCCTAACACACGCTACGAGTTTGTTTGGGTTGAGTGGGCGATCGCTCTAACCCCCCAATTTTGTCGTCCCTCAAATTCAGCTGGAAGGTTGCACCTGACGTACCTGTTCCGCGTAGTCTTTGGTTCGCACTTGGCGGAATAAATTAAACGCGACTTGGCGCAAACTTTCTGGTAGGTACGAGAGCACCAAACCTGCTTTAGCGCGGTTAGAAGTACCCAAAACTTGATTCGCCTCTTGCAAAAGTTGGCGACCTTCCGCCGTGTCCCCTTTTTCAATTAACCTCAAAGCGAGATCTTGCTTCAAGCCTGCTGCTCTTTTGATCCGCTGCCGCTCCAGATCACGCTCATCAAAGTGATAGCTGTTGAGGCAAAACAACTTGGCTCTCAAGAAATGGATACTCTGCCGCAAGCTATTTTGGCCCCCATGCATACGATATTCCATCAAATACTCTGGCAGAAAGTAGCCCTGCTTCCCGGCGATCGCCAACCGCACCAACAAATCAAAATCCTCACAGCCATCCGCTTCAAAGCGCATGAAATCCACTTCATCCAAGCAAGCTTTGCGAAACAGCGTCGAACCCACCTGCAAGCTTTGGCGCAAAAAGGTTTCGTGAACTAAGTTGGGAATGATACCCGTTGGCAACTTGTCCTTGCCCCACTTCGCAGCATTAGCCTGGGTTGCTGCTTCTTCGCGATCGCCTGCTGGATTAATGATCCAATGATTCGTGCAGACAAAATCTACATCTGGGTTCGCGTCTAAAACCGCAACCGTTTTGGCCAAAAACTCCGGCGTTAGCGCATCATCGTCGTCAAACTTGATGAAATAGTTGCCGCAAGCTGCCTCAAATCCGGAGCGCATGTTTTTGCTGCGCTTAATATTGACAGGATGGCGAATGTAACGAATTCGCGAATCATCCCACTGGCTCACCACTTCAGGAGTTGCATCGGTGGAGCCATCGTCACAAATCAGCAACTCAAAATCTGTGTAAGTTTGATGAAGAACACTATTGACCGCATAGGGGAGCAGATTGGCTCGGTTATAAGTAGGAATGCAAACACTAACTTTAGGCATTGGTTGATTACTAGAAAACGCTGTAACTGGGAATCGCCCCTCAAAATGTCTTAAATTTGCATCCCTAATTGTCAAAACTTGGGTGAAGATTCAGTCTAAAAACTGCCACTTCGATATTGATGGTATCGCTCCGATTAAAATCTGGATCGAGCCTGCTATATGAATTTTATAAAGATCAGGGAATCTGTATAAAGATTCTAGAGAAAATCAAGCAATGGATAGCCCGCAACCAGACACTTTCTTGCCTCAGGTTTCCGTTGTCATTCCAATCTACAACGGCGAAACTGATTTACCCGAACTCTTGGCTTGTCTCCAGGCTCAGACCTACCCCAAAGACCGAGTAGAGTATCTCCTGGTTGATAATGCCAGCCAAGACCGCACCGCCGAAATCTTGAAGCAAGCCGCTGAGTCCGCCCAAGCAGAAGGGTTGAACCTGCACCACCTCACTGAAGCCAAGATTCAAAGCGCCTATGCTGCTCGTAATACGGCAATTCGAGCAGCGATCGGGGAAATTTTTGTCTTCACCGATGCCGACTGCCGCCCCCAACCTAACTGGTTAGAGTTATTGTTGCCTCCCTTTGCCGACTCAGCCACTGGCCTAGTCGTAGGTGAGATAGTCGCCCTTCCTGGCACCACCTTGCTAGAGCGCTACGCCGACAGCCGCAACCTACTGAGCCAGAAAGACACCTTAGCTCACCCCTTCTGCCCCTACGGCCAAACCGCCAACTTAGCAATTAGACGCCAAGCCCTAGAGCAGGTAGGACTCTTTCGGCCTTACATGACTACGGGGGGAGACGCGGATATTTGCTGGCGCATCCAAAAACAGACAGAATGGCAGCTTTATTTTGCGGAGCAGGCGATCGTGCAGCATCGTCACCGCGCTACGCTGAAAGACCTCAAAAGCCAGTGGCAACGCTATGGCCGATCCAATCGCTACTTACACGAACTCTATGGGGTTGGCTTAACCCGGAAACACACCTGGCAGGAATCTGTCTATTTGCTCAGCCGCTGGTTCCTGAAAGAACTGCCGATCAAAACTGGCAAAACGCTCCTTGGCAAAGCTCCCGCGATCGATCTCATTAGTACTCCCATCGGGGTTTATTGCGCCAGAGCCAGAACAGCGGGTCAACAAGCAGCTAAGTTATCTGAGCAAGCCACAGAGATTGAATGGTTATAGTAATTTCTTACCTGTAACACACGGTTAGAACTCGTTTCTTAGTTATCCTTTGCCTTTATGAATATCTTGATGCTCTCTACGACCTTCCCCTATCCACCTACTCGTGGGGGAACTCAAGTGAGAACCTTTAACCTGCTAAAATACCTCGCTCAGAACCACGACATTACCTTAGTGACTCAACGTGGCAAAGAAGTCACAGATGCGGAAATTGAAGGGTTGCGACAGTGGGTTTCAGAGTTGGTTGTGTTTCCACGTCCCTCAGAAGCAAAGTTACAGCCTGGGGCGATCGCGAAACTACAACGGTTTGCAACTTTTGTGAACCAAGGAACACCCCCCAGTGTCTTATCGGCCTATTCGCGACCCATGCAAGAGTGGATCGATCAGCATGTGCAGGCTGGTAAGTGCGAAGTCATAACTTGCGAACATAGCGTTAACGAAATTTACGTCAAACCAGAATTCCAGGAGCAAGTACGGACGGTTGTGAATGTGCACAGTTCGGTGTACGGCACTTGTCTGAACCAGGTACAAACCAAAACAGCAGAGAAGCTTTGGCGCGATCGCTTGAACTTACCCTTGTTGAAGCGGTATGAACGCCGCTACTGTACTAAGTTCGATCGGATTGTGGTCACAACAGAAGAAGATCGACAGCAATTGCAGACATTCAATCCAGGAGCGCAGTTCCAAGTGGTTACCAACGGGGTCGATTTAGTGGCATTTCCGCAGCGTACTGCTGATCCAGGTGGCCATCAACTCATCTTTATTGGCGCAATGGATAACCTGGCTAACATTGATGCAGCTCGATTTCTCAGCTTAGAGGTCTTGCCAATCGTTCAGCAGCGTTACCCAGATACAACCTTGGTTTTAGTTGGAAGCCGTCCTGCGCCAGAAGTAAGAGTCCTCAGCGATCGCCTTGGCGTCACCGTAACTGGACAAGTACCTTCGATGGCAGATTATCTGCATCAAGCAACGGCTTGTGTCATTTCTATGCGAACAGGGTTTGGGATTAAAAATAAAACGTTGGAGGCCATGGCTGCTGGGGTGCCAATTGTTGCCAGCGATCGCGGTTTAGAAGGCTTAACCGTCGATGGCCCTAATGTGCCTCTGCGAGCGTTACGGGCTAATTCCGTGACCGAATACGTCAGTGCCATTAGCCAGTTGTTTGAGAATTCTGTCTTGCGGGTCGAATTATCGCAAAACGCGCGATCGATGATCGAAACCGACTACACCTGGGAACGAGCGGGCCAGCTTTACGAACAAGCCTTGCTACAGGCTTAAGATTCTAAAGATTTTGGCAAAAGCGCTTAAATTCCTGTTGAACTAAAGGGAATTAACGGTACAGTTAGTTCCAACTTCGCTAGAGTGACGTCGCGATCGCCCCATTAATAGGCTATGACTAATAGGCCCATCCCTAACAAGGCATCGACAGCGTGATTTCACCGGACAAGGCCAGCGAACCTCGTATGGATCAGTACGCAGGAAGCTAAGCTGTGAACCCTGTGATTAAAGATTTTTGATGGCTGACTCAAGGCTGGAATGGGAACTAAACCAGATAAGACTGCGCTCAAAGCCCAGAAGAAATTCTTTCCACCCCGCAAGCTAGCGACCCCCAAACCAATCGCTAGTGCTGACCTACCTAAGGTTCCGCACCCCGCTCAACCACCTGCCAAGGCTCAGTCTCATGCTTGGCTCTCGGTGTTGGGAGCATTTCTGCTTTTGTGTGGGGCTGCGGGGCTAACCGTGGGGGGGGCCTGGGTAGCCATTCTCTTGATCGTTGATCCAGATGCGATCGTCGGTTTAAATCAGTATCTACCCGCTTGGACCCGCATTCCAGTTGCTAGCCAAGAGTCCTTCCAAACTCTTGCCGAAATCCGTACTAGTATTCGTCAATCGGGTCGCATTGTCGCCGAGCCTGTCTCCCTCGGTAAGGAAGTCAAGGGGGCCAACCAGACTTCAAGCGCTACCGACCTTTTGATTCCCGTTTTAGCGCGGCGACCCCTCTGCCAAGCCACAAACACCTTAGGCTCCACCCAAAACAATTGTGAGCACATTGTAGAACTCAGAGTCTATCGACCCGTGGTAGATGCTTGGCGATACCCTAAGCAAGAGCAGTCCTATTGGCTAGCCAGTCAGATAGCTGTCGCAGGGCCAGAAGAATCCTTTGCGATCGCTCCGCTAGTGGATGCCAACTCCGAGAACCAAGGATCAGCGCGATCGCTCCCCCTGACAAAAATTCAGCGATTTGAGGGCAAAGTTCCCACCAAAGGCGTGTGGCTATTGCTGAGCGGCGAGTTAGTGCGGGGAGACGACACCGTTGCTTATGGCCGTGTGGCTCACTACAACCCTGAGCGAGAATATTTAGGCTGGATGCTGGAATGGACGAGTCCGACAGGACAACCTCCTGCCTGGAAAGCCATTACTAGTGGAGACACCCCAGAATTAGTGGTAGACCAAACCGTCGGACTAGAACCACAATTTCAGGTCTACCAAGTGCAGCCACGGCAATTCTTGCCTGACCCCATTCAGCTAGAAGCTATTTCGCTCAGTGAACCCGCCTTCGATACGGCAACCTACAGCAAAATTATGACCCTAGCCCGGAGTGGCTTATGGTCTCCAGCTTTAGCCTGGTTTAAATCCCTTCAACAAGCCAGTGAGTCTAACCCTGAGCTTTGGTCTAATGCAGCTCAAGCTGAGATGGATTTTGTACGGCTCCATGCGGAAGCAACCCAAGCCCAAGCAGAGAAGTCTTGGGCTAGCCCTAGCCAACAAGTACTCACAAATTTAATCGATGGTCGGTGGGCCAGAGCCTTATCCGTGTTTCAAGCATCGGTGGATAACAGCCAGGAGGTCGCCTCTCTTTTAAAGGGAGATGCCGATCGCCTGTGGAATCGAGTCGAAGCAGCGCTTAAAGTTGATCCAGCTCAAACAGACGCTAAAGCTTGGGGTGCTTTAATTGTAGGGGCGAAAAAAGACAAAGCAGCGGCGATCGCTTGGTTAAAGAAACAACCTCAAACCAACTCAACCGCGATCGCTCGTATCAGCAAACTCCTCGATCGCCTCGACCCCAACTTCTCGGATACCATTCCTCCTAGCACCCACCCCAGCCAAGTCGTCGGTACAGCGGAGCCACTTAAGCAAATCAATCCGGCAGATTGGTGGCAACTACAAAACTCAAGTTTGAAGCTAGAGCCTGGGCAAATCTGGTACGAAGTGCAAGTGACTGGTTTTTACGATGGCAAGAGCTGGCGACGTTCTGACTTTTCGGACCTCAAATTCTCTAAAACAGACGGCGCAGAGCCATTGTGGAATTTGCTCGGCCTCACCACCGATCCACAAATACAAATCTTGGTCTGGACTGATACAGCTCAACAAAACACCATCTTCGCCACGGCCAAAGCTGTCCAACTTCAAGACGGCACATTACGTATTCTGGCGGCTGGCGATCCGCTACCTACCCCCACTTCTGGGCAACCACTACCCAATCCTTTAGCCCTCACGAGCACGGCCTTGCAGTGGGCAGCCCCCACAGTTACCACTTTGGCAGACCTCAATCAACAGCAACCCAAGCTCGCCATTCCTATCTTGCAAGCGTTAGGAGCTGAGTTAGAGCAAAGCAATCAGTTACCAACCGGGGTTACGGCTACCCCTACGAGCTTGCTTCAGCAAAGCGAAATTGGCAGTTGGCAAGTTCAACAAATTGATCTGACTGGCAATCAACAACCTGAAGCGGTGTTTACCCTCGATCCAGCAACCCTCGCTAGTCTGCAACTTGACCAGCCAACCTCCCAGCAACCTAGTTCTGCGCGATCGCGAACCCTAATTATTTCGGATACGGGCACTATGCTCTACAACGAGTTTGATGGGACTGCCCAACAGTCGTTGCTAGCGATCGCAGACTTAGGCGATGGCGGCATCCCCGCCCTTGTGATCGATGGCACTACAGGCTACCGTCTCCAACGTTGGTCTACCAAGAAACAGCAATTTGAGTAGGGAGAACACCCTAGGACCGATGGGTAAGTCCTTGCAGTCGCACCTTGCAAGCTACGTATAGGGGAAACTGGTGATGCTCTGCCACCAACCAAGCCACCAAAATAAAGTGCAACGAAAAGGTCAAACCAGCCCACAAGAAAGGCACAGAACTAGAGGGACTGTCATCGAGGGGTGGAAACATATAAGAGGCCAACCCTACTAAAGCCGATGGAAAAACTACCAAAATCAGCCCAATCAACCAAATTAAAATAGTTTGGTCAGCATTCCCTTGATGCACCGCTCGCCAAGTTTGCCCGTTCCAGCGCCAAGCTAAAGGGTGGGAGTTATCGACCACTTGCACCGATTGTTCAGGCAGGTTAGCCGTGAAGATGTGGCGGCAAAAATTACAAGCAAACGCATCCATCAAGGTCATCCCTGCAATCTCGCCATGACGGCAAATAGGGCAGGTATAAACCTCTTGATAGTCCAAATTTCGGAAAAGAGTTGACTGAGGCGATCGCTTCATAGCCATGCACACCTACCTAGAGACTGGGTTCAAGCAAAGCTCCTCCCCATTCTAGACATCAGAATTGGTTATAGTCTCCGCCTAGGCGCTTAGAATGCACGAGCAACTGTATTGCCCGCACTACCCACAGCTTTGACGATCTCAACTCCGTTTTGCTCTAGCACCACAATCGGTTGCTCACGGGTGCCCAGCTCAATCCGCTTGACTAAAATGCCACCCGCTAAATAGTCACCTTCACTGACATAGCGGCCACTAGACTCTTGTGGCACTTTGATAATAGCGCTCACCTTCTGTCCCACTTGCACGACCCCTGTAACTTCTATCGTATCGGTCACGCTGGTAGGCGATACGGGAGCCACACCAGAGAATGGGGGAGGCGGAGGCAAGGGAATGGTCGAGAAGTCAGAGGAAGTAGGCTGCAATTGGGGTAGAGGAGCCACCGCAATAACTGGAGCGGGAGCGGGCTGGCTTGGTGCGGGCTGAGGTGCAGCGGTTGTTACCACTCTAGGCACCGGGGCAACTTGGGGCACAGGTCTGCTCGCACTATTGGAATTAGCAGCACCTGGTACAACCACTGGAGAAGCGACGACAGCAGCAAAGGGGTCACGACGACCTGAAGCGATTTGCGGCAAACGCGCAGTTGCATTGGTAGGTTGCACTAAGCCTGGGACAGGTACCGTTCTCGTTACAGGAACGGGGGGCACCACAGGTTTAGAAAAATTCTGTTGGGCGATCGGCTTAGGGCTAGTAGGTTGAGTAGAGCTAGCAACAGAGGGAGAAGCAGGAGTGGGACTTTGCTGAACTGTGCGATCGCCCCCAGCACAGCCGACTAAGACTAGAGCCGTGGCCGTGAAACTTACCAGTTGCTGCAATTTGTTCATGCCCACTCCTTCACCAACCTTGCTGAAATCTATGCAATCTGATTACACAGAATAGCCTTAATTCTAACGGCTGAAACTTCTGTTAGATAAAAAAACGTAAATTTCAGCAGAACAACGATGACTATTGACCTTGGCGATAGTCGGTAAACGAGCGATAGCAAGTCTCAGAGTGATACAAGTGGCACCGATTCGTAATCTCTTTCATCAACGCCCAAGAAAAGTTGCACTCTCTGTATAAGCGATCGCCCCAGTTTTCCTGCAAACTTCGATAAGCCATCCGTAAGTTGTAGGACGGAATCGCGGTGGAAATATGGTGCGGCACATGCACATTAATGTCATGGCAGAGAGACTCTACCCAACCGGGGTAATTGCAATGCACCGTACCAGAAAGCTGAGAATCAGCCGCATTCCATTGGTCTTCAGGATAAAACGCAATATCTGGCGCAGTATGATGCACGAGCGTGAAAGTGCTCATCCAGAAATGGTAGACCAACCAAGGCATCAGCCAAAACTTGACAAAGCCCCAAATTCCAGTGGTTACAATTAGGGTCGGAAAGGCGATCGCGGCAAAAAGCAACACAACCGTCACAGACAACTTAACTTTGCGGTGATCCTTAGGTTGAAACTCTGCCAGAGTGAAGTGGATACCTGCCCAATGCACGATTGACGCCATCCACCAAAAACGGCCCCGCAGCCCCTCATAGCCCTTCTGAAGCGAGCGTGGCAAGCTATCGTAGTACTCTGGCTGGAAAGGTTGCCAAGCATTATCGATATCGAGCTTATTGGTATGGGTGTGATGGAAGTTGTGAAGAATGCGCCAGCTATGGAAGGGATAAATCAGCGGCATCATAAATAAATGACCCACCAAATCGTTGACCCAGCGACGCTTGGCAAAAGAGCGATGTCCGCAGTCATGCCCGATCACGAAAAAGCCAGTTAACCCCGTCCCTGTAAAAATCCAGAGCACAGGCAGGAGAAACCAAGGGGCAACCGCTAAACCCCAATAACCTAGAGCCACGACAGCAACGCTGAATAAGGCAGCAGACCACGCCTTGCGGCTATTTTTTTGAAAACATTCTTTCGGCAAGGTTTTCAAAATATCTTTTAGACGTAGAGCTGAAGCAGGTGCATCAAACTCTAAATTCTCAGGCTTTACGGTCGATACAGTCATAAAGAAATGAGCTTTCTCCAATGAGCAGTGATATCTGGGTTCACACTTAAAAACCTGCTAGTGAAAGGTAGCAGGTTGTGTTTTTTAAGCAGTTGGGTCGATTGATGTATAGAAAAACTTGGCAGCAGAAATGAGTGCTGTGAACTAGAGTGTTACTCCAGCTACAAGCCTCAGTAACAGTCCTTTGTACCACAAGATTGAATTCAAATATTAAGTTTTTTACAGATAGTGGTTCAATTTCTCATAATGAGCCATCGGCAAGCCCGCAGCAGTCCCTAACTTCCTCGCCTCATTCAGCCTCACTAAAGTTCGTAGCGATCGCAAGGCCAAGTCAGTTCATCTGTCACCACTGACTTAGCTACTGACTTAACTGAGAAGATCTAAAGTTAGTTAATGTTCCTACTAAATGTCCCTGCTCCCAACCTTGAAAGCAGGGACTAAAGGACGAGAGGGCGCTGTAATTACTCTTTAGGAGTGTCGGGTTGAAGCCAATTCTGGTGTCAAACGTTGTTGTTTCAAAACTTGTAATTGTTGAAGTAAAGCGTCTGCCTCTGCTTGCAAGGTCAGAACTCTAACTTGGTGGTCAACCTGGTAAGCAGATTTTTTCATTGATTCCATTAAACGATTTCTGGCTTCCGAGACGGCTGGGTTACTGATAGCAGGTTCACCGGGTTCTAGACGGCTAGGAGCACTTGATGAGTTGGATGCACTTGTCGAGATCAGTAGTTGACTAGTCATTTTTGCTTACTCACACCATTTGATTATTTTACTGGATTAATGAGCTAAGGTGAAGGAATGTATCGATATTTGAGTTTGGCCCTTATAAGTTCAGGCCCAAGCTCAGGTGGGCACACTGAAAGTTTAGAGAAGTTTGCCGATCGCGATACACTAAGGTTTACTTCAATTTTTCAGTTTTTTTGGAACCCACATAGCTGACCACTGTGACTCTAAGCCTGTCCTCCGCTAATTCCTCTGCTCTTGGATCTGCACCAAAGGCCGTAAGTTGGCCAGGTCTGATTGAAGCCTACCGACCCTATCTACCCGTTACCGACCAGACCCCTGTGGTAACGCTACATGAGGGCAATACTCCCCTCATTCCTGTCCCTGCGATCGCAGAGCAGATTGGTAGACAAGTCCAGGTGTTCGTAAAATATGACGGTCTTAACCCCACCGGAAGTTTCAAAGATCGCGGTATGACTTTGGCAATTTCCAAAGCCAAAGAAGCGGGGGCGAAAGCTGTCATTTGTGCCAGCACGGGTAACACTTCAGCCGCAGCGGCAGCCTATGCCCGTCGAGGCGGAATGCGCGCCTTTGTCTTAATTCCAGATGGCTATGTCGCCTTGGGCAAACTTGCACAGGCTTTACTGTATGGTGCGGAAGTGCTAGCCATTCAGGGCAACTTTGATCAAGCCTTAGAAATTGTGCGAGAAATGGCCGCAACTCACCCTGTTACTTTGGTGAACTCGGTTAACCCTTATCGCCTAGAAGGGCAGAAAACTGCTGCCTTCGAAATTGTGGATGTGTTGGGTAACGCCCCCGATTGGCTCTGCATCCCAGTCGGAAATGCGGGTAATATCTCCGCTTACTGGATGGGCTTTTGTCAGTATCACCAAGAAGGTCGTTGCGATCGCCTGCCCCGCATGATGGGTTTCCAGGCCGCAGGTGCTGCCCCTTTGATCTCCGGCATTCCAATTCAGCATCCCGAAACCATAGCCACCGCCATCCGGATTGGCAATCCAGCTAACTGGGAAAAAGCGATCGCGGTCAAAGATGCCAGCCAAGGTGCTTTCAACCCAGTTACAGATGAGGAAATCTTGGAAGCTTATCGTCTCTTGGCTTCCCAAGAAGGGATTTTCTGTGAACCTGCCAGTGCCGCGTCGGTGGCGGGCATGTTGAAGGTTAAGGATCAAATTCCTACGGGAGCCACAGTCGTTTGTGTCCTCACAGGCAACGGCTTGAAAGATCCAGACTCAGCGATTAAACACAGCGCCAATCAGTTTAAACAGGGAATTGCGCCTGATTTAGCGGCGGTAGCTCAAGCGATGGGTTTCTAGCAACCTCTCCACTTTCAGCAATGGTCGAAGCGCCAGCATTCGTGAGACTGCTGGCGCTTTTGTCTATGTGCTGAACAGCTCTCTCTTTAGTGAGCAGGTCAATGGTATCGCCCAAGGCAGTGGTTAAACTCTTACGAGTTTGAGCATGATTAGCCTGCTCCAGTTGTAACGCCTGAATTAATTGCTCCACCTCAGCTTGTAGCCGCCCTTGTTCCTGTAGGAGTTGCACCAGTTTTCCACGCAGCTCAGCGGGAGACTGGATCTGATCAATGACTTGAGCAATTTCTGTGGCCGAGCGAGACGAGTCCACTTCCAGAACAATGCCACCTCGCAGCTGCTGAATTTCAATTTGCAAATCTGCGATCGCCTGTTGAGCTAGGTTCGCCTCGGTGCGTCGCTGTTGAGCTTCTGTTTCGTAGAGCCGACGCCAGTTAGTCGCACTGGTGTAGGCCGCATCTCGTTCTCGTTCTGTTTCAGCTAATTGTTGTTGCAGTGCCTTAATTTCGGATAGCCACTGTCTAACATCTTGAGTCATCGGCCACGTTCCTTCCTGATTCCATCAAGTCAGACTCCCAGCAGTATGTCCTAAAAACCTAGGATTTGAGTCACAATTCTGGGGGCAGGCAAAATAATAATTAACAGCAGGCCTAAGGTAAACAATCCCAGCAAATCTCGCCGATTGTCGAGTTCACTCACGTCGTTGAGTGCGGGTGCATCTACTACTGGCATAAAAAATAGCAGCACCGCCCAGAGAAAGAAATCCGGTTGCACGAGAGACAGTCCTAAAACCAAAAGCCGCGTCACTTGCCCAATCAAGGCTCCAGTGCGTTGACCAAACATAGCATGCACCACATGACCGCCATCAAGCTGTCCCACAGGCATTAAGTTAAGCGCTGTAACAATTAAACCCAAGCAGCCTGCGATCGCCACAGGATGCAGCTTAATAGCAGTTTCAGCAGTTAAGGCAGCACCCAAGGCCAATTTACTTAAAAGTGCGAGCAAAAACGAGGTACTGGGATTCAACGCATTAAAGTTGAGGCCAAGTTGGTCAGTGGCAGGCACAGTTGTAGAGTGCATCAGCCCCCAAATCAAGATAGGCAGAGTGATGATCAAGCCAGTCATCGGGCCTGAAATGCCTAGATCAAACAAAGCCTTACGATTAGGAATCGGGGAGCGGATTTGGATAAACGCGCCAAATGTACCCAGGAAGAAAGGGATGGGAATGAAATAAGGCAGCGTCGCCCGCACTTTGTAGAAGCGAGCCGTCCAATAGTGACCTGACTCATGAATCCCCAAAATTGTCATTAAAGCCAAGGCATAGGGAAACCCTGCCAAAAATAATTTCGGCTCAGCAAACAACTGTGAGAGCGAAGTGACAGAGACTCCAGCAATCTCAATTCCCGCTAGGGTAGTGGTAAAAAATGTGGCAACCAATAATCCCAACGCTAATCCGGGTCGCGTGAGGGGTTCTTGCTTCGATTGATCGGCCTGTTGACTCTGGGAGTTTGGCACCAGGGCAAAAAAAGGCTTGCCATTAGCTCCTTCTTGCAGCATCACCAAGAAGCGATCGCCAAATTGAGCTTCAATATTGTCCCGAATCGTCTGATAGGCTGCGTCGGGTGTAGTGCGCAACTGACCGCGACAAATCACTGCCTGAGGACGGTACTCAATGTTCTGAACATAGTAGACTGACCAAGGAAAGCAGCTTTGTAAACTTGCTTCTTCCTCTTTATTAATCGGCTTGACCACCGTTTGGGTTTCAGTAGCTGTTGGGTCAGCCTTCAAGGAATGCTTTGCTGCTTGCACGACGGTTTGGTTAGTAGCCTCAGCGGCATTACTAGATGAATTAGGGATGCGCCCTAGGCGAATGAGCAACCAATACAAAAGAGTACAAGTGACAAAAGGTCCGATCACTAAAATAGGCGGTGGCGGATTATTCTCACCGTAAACCAGTGTCCAGGTGCTCCAAATCAGGGCAGGAGTCATCATCACTAGCCATAAAATCCAGACAGGTGTCCGAGTAATGCTAACGACATTGCGCTGCACAACCAAGTAGGTGATGAAGCCAAGCAAGAATACGAGTGAGAGCAACCAAAAAGTCATGCTATTAATCTCAATTGGTCTTTAGAGATGTCTTGAACAGTTCCACGACCAGTAGCAACATTATCACCAGCCTGCTTACCAATTAGACTTTATGAGTAGTTTAGGTAGCTTTGGCCCCCTTCAAACTACTATGCAAGATAGGTAAGAGGCCCACTAGCCTGTTAGACATGTCTGACGACCTGGTGTCAGCGTATTCTCAATCTACAAGAACTGCGAAATTTACCAGAACTACCATAGAAGCTAAACCACGACTATGCCAGAGCCACAAAGCTCCCTATCGAAGCAGCCTCGTGTTGTCTTGGATGGACAGCCTCACACCCTGTATGCCTTCCCCCCCAACCGAGATACTTTGGGCGGAACTGCTTATTTCATTGTAGGAAATGATGCCAATATCCTGATCGATTGCCCTGCTTGGAATGAAGCCAACTTGCTATTCTTACAAGCTCAAGGTAGCGTCCGCTGGCTGTTTATTACGCATCGAGGTGGGATCAGCAAGCATGTGAGCGAAATCCAGGCTGCTTTGGGATGCGAAATTGTAGTTCAAGAACAAGAAGCCTATTTACTGCCAGGGTTAAATCCAACTCAGTTTCGTGAAACTTTTACGTTTTATTCAGAGGCTCAAGCGCTTTGGACACCGGGCCACTCTCCAGGCTCTGCTTGCCTTTACCATCCAGCCTATGGGGGGGTGCTGTTCTCTGGGCGGCACTTAATTCCTAGTGCTCAGGGGGAACCTGTACCGTTGCGGATTGCCAAAACTTTCCATTGGCCCCGCCAATTGCGGAGCATTCGACAACTCCTAGAGCAATTTACGCCTCAAACTCTCAACTTTATCTGTCCGGGAGCCAACACGGGTTTTTTGCGAGGCGATCGCGCTATTGCCCAAGCTTACGATCGCCTCGCTCAGCTCGATTTGGCTACTTACGCTCAAGCCAAGCCCCTACTTTAAGCCAAACTTAAGTTCTAGGGTTTGACCGCTTAGCAATCGCTCCGCAAAAATCCATAAAAAATGCACCCCTCCCTGGAGAAACCAGTGGAAAGGGTGCAAATCCTAGAGCATTGTCAATTTCTGAGAATTCGCCAGTCTAAATCAAACCAAGCGTCCCTGGAGAGTCTATCTACCCACACCCAGGTAGCGGAAACCAGCCCGCTCCAAGATTTCTTCTTCCAAGAAGTTACGACCGTCAATCATAACGGGGTTGTTCATCAACTTCGCCATTTTGCCATAGTCAAGGGTGCGGAATTGCTGCCAGTCAGTCACCAACACCAACGCATCACAACCATCGGCCAAGCGCTCAGGATCAGTCTCCACTAGCACGTTGGATAGACCATGACGCAAACCAGTTTGGGAAACAATGGGGTCGTAAGCTTTCACTTTGGTACCCAAACGAGTTAGGTGCTCAATCAAGTCTAGAGCAGGCGCATCTCGCATATCGTCTGTATCGGGCTTGAAGGTCAGACCCAACAAACCAACCGTTTTGCCTTTCAAAATTTTGAGGACTTGCTGGAGTTTTTCCAGAGCAATCAAGCGTTGGCGCTGGTTAACGCTGACCGCAGCCTTGAGCAAGTGAGCTTCGTAGCCATAGTCATCAGCAGTATGAATCAGTGCTGAGACATCTTTGGGGAAGCAGGAACCACCCCAACCAATCCCCGCTTGCAAGAACTTGCTGCCAATCCGGGAGTCCAGACCAATGCCTTTAGCGACTTGCACCACATCCGCACCAACGCGATCGCAGATATTGGCAACTTCGTTGATAAAGCTGATCTTAGTGGCTAGGAAAGCGTTAGAGGCATACTTCACCATCTCTGCCGAGCTGATGTCTGTAGCAACCACGGGCACTGGGGGCAAGGACTTGTCCTCAGCAAATTGGCGCTCTGTAATGGGGGTGTAGAGTTCCTGCATCATCGCGATCGCCTTAGAGCTGTTGCTGCCTAAAACAATCCGGTCAGGATTAAAGGTGTCGTATACAGCCGAACCTTCGCGCAAGAATTCAGGGTTGCTGACCACATCAAACTGAGCACCGAGGTTTTCCTCAGTCACAGCACCACCTGCTCCTACCAAAGCTTGCTGACGCTCAGCAATGCCATCGAGCACAATCATTCTGACCCAGTCACCTGAGCCAATGGGTACAGTGGACTTGTTCACAATCACCTTATAGCCGCCGTTCAGATGGCTACCAATACCACGAGCGACCGCTTCTACATAGCGAGTGTCACTTTCACCCGTCGGCAACGGTGGCGTACCCACTGCAATGAAAAGAATTTCTCCGTGATTAACGCCTGCACCCAAGTCAGTTGTGAATTGAATCTTTCCACGTTGAATTGAAGACTGCATCAAGTCTGACAGCCCTGGTTCAAAGATGGGAGATTGACCAGCCTGCATCAGTTTGACTTTCTCTTCGTTGTTGTCAACGCAGATCACATCATGTCCAATGTGAGCCAAGCAGACTCCAGTTACTAGGCCAACGTATCCAGTACCAATGACACAAACGCGCATAGGGTGAGTCCTCGAAAAGGGGCAAATGAAAGGTCAGGAAATCGGAACGAGGCAGGGAACGCTCTAGAACGTCTTCAACATGGCAGGAGAGCCAGTTACATCATCGACGGACGGATTGCTATCCGGGTTTGGACTGGTAATCCGAGCCCGAAAATCTTCCACAGTTAACCGCAAGCCATCCTGCAAGGGAACGGTAGGCTGCCATCCCAGCCAAGTTTTAGCTTTAGTGATATCAGGCTTACGACGACGAGGATCGTCCTGAGGTAATGGTTCAAACCGAATTGCAACATCTGGAGCCACCATTTGCTGCACAGCCTGAGCCAACTGCAAGATGGTGTACTCATCAGGGTTCCCCAAATTAACGGGACCTGTATGCTCACCGTTCATTAAACGAATGAATCCGTCTACTAAATCTGAGACGTAGCAAAAGCTTCGAGTCTGAGAGCCATCTCCATAGACAGTTAGAGGATTCCCTCGCAAAGCTTGAACGACAAGATTGCTCACAACCCGACCGTCGTTTTCCAGCATTCTGGGGCCGTAGGTATTGAAGATTCGAGCCACGCGAATTTCAACATCATTTTGGCGGTGGTAATCAAAAGCTAAGGTTTCTGCAACCCGCTTACCCTCGTCATAGCAGCTACGAATCCCAATAGGGTTGACATTCCCTCGGTATTCCTCAGTTTGAGGATGCTGCTCTGGATCACCATAGACCTCAGAAGTAGAAGCGAGGAAGAATCTCGCTTTGACTCGTTTAGCCAAACCCAGCATATTCAGAGTACCCATCACATTAGTTTTGATGGTTTTGACTGGGTTGTACTGATAGTGCACTGGTGAGGCTGGACAGGCTAGGTGATAGATCTGGTCTACTTCTAAGGAAATAGGTTCGGTGATGTCATGGCGAATCAACTCGAAATAAGGGTGATTTAACCATTTCAACAGATTCCGTTTATGTCCGGTATAGAAGTTGTCGATGCAAAGAACTTCGTGTCCTTCCGTCATCAATCGATCTATCAGATGTGAACCGATAAATCCAGCACCACCTGTGACTAAAATTCTCATAATCTAGAGCTACAGATATTTGAAAAGGGCTGACCTATATTACAACCCAATGTTGAGTCAACTGGAAAACAGACGATGAAGGAGGATTTAGGGTTTCTAGAATGTTGAGCCAGTCTTTAGGGTTAAGAGCGGCCTTCTAAAGTGACCTGAGATTTTTGTCTTGTCCAACTCCGTCGTATTTGCGCTGATTTGTCTAAAAAATTAACAGAAATTCTCGGCAAAGTCAGAACCGAAACTGTAGAATTCACCAAAACTTAATAGCAATGCTGCAATGATGAAAATTAGCCTAGGCTAAGACTGACTTTCACTAAATGAATTATCCTAGCGCCTTGAAAGTTAGTAGCAGAGAGCGATCGCGGCTGTTTTTGATAGTTCTCGCAGTCAGCTCAACCAGGCAAAAATCAACTCAAAAGTTTTGAGCTAAATTTGATACTAAGCCATAAAAACCAACAATACTGAATCAGCAAAGTTACATTCACGCAATTAGGTTTAAAACCAAATCTAGTCCTCACTGGGGGCTAAACTCAAGATAATTTAACCGCACTGGATCAAATTCACCACTAGCCAGTTTTGATACCAATTAGCACCAACTAATACTAATCAAAGTTCGCGATCGCTGGTACTGGCATCCGGAGCTATTGCTAGCCGCACAATAAAAAGAGGCGCTCCAGCTCGCAGTTTTCCCACAGGATACTTTTGAGCTAGAGCGCAACAAACCTTAAGTTGGTTTTAAGCTCCTCAACTTAGCAAGAGAGCAGTTAGCTAGATAGTAGGCCGAGTTAGGGCTGGTCGAGGCGCAAAACAGCCATAAACGCTTCTTGGGGTACATCTACAGTACCAATAGCCTTCATGCGCTTTTTACCCTTGGCTTGCTTTTGTAGCAGTTTCTTCTTCCGGCTAATATCGCCGCCATAGCATTTCGCCAATACGTCCTTACGTAATGCAGGGATGCTTTCACTCGCGATGACTTTTGAACCAATGGCCGCCTGTAGAGGAATCTTGAACTGATGCCGAGGGATCAGCTCTTTAAGCTTTTCTACTAACACGCGCCCGACTCCGTAAGCTTTGTCACGGTGGACAATCGTAGCCAATGAGTCTACTGGATCGCCGTTAATCATGATGTCTAGGCGCACCAGCGGATTTTCTTGATATTCAATTAGGTGGTATTCCATGCTGGCGTAACCACGCGATCGCGACTTCATCTGATCAAAGAAGTCAGTCACCACCTCAGCCAAAGGCAACTCATAAATCAGCGTCGTACGGCCTTTAGTGAGGTATTTCATGTCTTTGAATACCCCCCGTCGCGTCTGACTCAACTCCATCAGAGTGCCGACGTACTCTTCCGGCGTGATCATATCTACTTGGACGTAAGGCTCCTCAATTTTTTCGCGCTCTTGTGGCCCTGGTAAACGACTCGGATTATCCACGAGAGTCACTTCACCTTTAATCGTCGTGACCCGGTAGATTACCGAGGGAGCCGTAATAATCAAGTTCAGGTTGTATTCCCGTTCCAAGCGTTCTTGCACAATTTCCATGTGCAACAAGCCAAGGAAGCCACAACGAAACCCAAACCCCATAGCGCTAGAGGTTTCCGGCTCATAATAAAGCGCCGCGTCATTGAGCTTGAGTTTTTCTAGCGCTTCCCGCAAATCTTCGTACTGGTCTGCGTCTACCGGGAACATGCCACAAAACACCATCGGCTTAGCTTCTGTGTAGCCAGGGAGAGGCTCCGTTGCCGAGGCGTTGGCTTGAGTAATCGTGTCCCCGACCCGCGCATCTTCGACCGCTTTGATCGCCGCTGCCAGGTAGCCAACCTCTCCAGCGTGCAACTCATCGACTTGGACTTGGGTGGGAGAGAGTACGCCTAGTTCATCGATTTGGTACTCTTTTTTTGAAGCCATCAGCCGGATGCGATCGCCTTTTTTCACCGTGCCATCCATGACCCGGAAATAAACGATCACACCCCGATAGCTATCGTAGTAACTATCAAAAATCAAAGCTCGCAAGCGATCATTAATGGTGTCTTTCGGCGGTGGCACCAAATGTACGATCGACTCCAAAATTTCATCAATGCCCAGACCTTCCTTAGCCGAGGCCAAAATTGCCCCACTACAGTCAAGCCCTACGACTTCTTCAATTTCCTGCTTGACTCGCTCAGGGTCAGCACCAGGCAAATCGATTTTGTTTAGGACTGGAATAATTTCTAGATTATGTTCTAAAGCTAAGTAGACGTTGGCTAGGGTTTGCGCTTCTACGCCCTGCGAGGCATCCACCACTAATAACGCACCTTCACAAGCTGCGAGCGATCGCGACACCTCGTAAGAAAAATCTACGTGCCCCGGCGTATCAATCAAGTTAAGGACGTACTGCTCACCATCGCGGGCTTTGTAGTTCATCCGCGCTGCCTGGAGCTTAATGGTAATTCCACGCTCGCGCTCTAGATCCATACTGTCGAGAAACTGGGCCTTCATATCCCGATCACTAACAGTGCCAGTTGTTTGTAGCAGGCGATCCGCGAGGGTAGATTTTCCGTGGTCAATATGGGCAATGATCGAAAAATTACGAATGCGAGAAACAGGCACGTCGGTCATATAGCTGGCTCAATTAACAGGCAGGATTGAAGATAACAGGCAGGATAAAATAACTCAGAAAACGATTTAACTGCTTCAGTTGGCCTTGGCATAGGGCCAGGGATAGGGCCAGTCGAGGAGTGAATTTAGCAGAGCTCTTTAATGCATTTTGACATACTCCCCGTCCTGAAAGCGCGAGGATTCTAGGCTCAATTACCCAGCTCAAACAGCAACTACAGGCACAGCCCCTCTTACAGGCTAGATTCGCTCAACCCAACTCCGAGTAGAGCTAGGACACTGGGCTTAGATTGGGCCTAGATTGGGCCTAGATGCAGATATTCCACGGGATTAGAAGGCAGCATGTACAATGCACGTAGGGAACTCAATCCCTGTCCTAAAACTTTTGATGACTCAGATGGGTTTTGATCCTTCAAAAAACGTTTTGAGTGTGCTTTGTAGGTGAAATTACTCAGAGTCACCACCTTTTCAGATTTCCTCGCCCTTGATCCACTGAAGATCTCTGTCATTACTATGAGTGAGCAGGCTAGTCCTTCCCCCCGATCGTCAGATAAGGTTGAGATTGCAATTCATTTAGACCCAGAATTGCTCGATCAAATCCAGCATCTCACCAATGAACCCAGCAAGGTAATTGAGACAGCAGTGCGTCAATGGTTGAGGGGGGAATCTTCCTCAGACCAAGAGCTGTCTCGAACACTGCCTAGAAATCCTCCAGTGCCGCCTAGAGGCGAATGGAATGATTAATCTATAACAATAAGAAACGTGTTACATCAAAGCTTAAAGCTTAATTGAAGTTAATTGAACGGTTGAACTGGGATAACTGCGTATATATCAGTGTATATGTCAGTCATACCAGCAATTTTCTGCCTTTACTCGTAGTAGTTGTTGTTTCTACCACGTAGCGAACAGTTTTTTGGGGTTCTCGACATCTGCTGGTTGCATCTACCTTGTCCTAAGGACTTCTAGGCGATCGCGAAGCCTCAATAAGCTTAGTCATTAAGCCTCCAGAAGTGCTTCCCTATCCGCACCCTTCGCAGTTTCGCATCCTATTACTAATGACCTCTTCCGCCGACTCTAAATTTTCATTAACGGAACTAACAGAATTAGTACCTGCTACTGATAACCCTGAATATTTGCAGGGGCTAGGGTCTGAATTGGTATTTACCCAGACGGTAACAGGGGAATACCTTTCGTTTTATTGGCAGGAAGCTGAGCACTTTGGGCTTACACCAGAGCAACTGGTAGGTCGTGGTCTAGGAGAAGGATTTGGACCAGCGGCGCTCAATCCTTATTTAGGAAGGGTACGACGAGTTTTAGACTATTTAACCCCCGATCGCTTTACCTATCCGTTTCGCTTTGGCGATCAGTATCTATTGTTCGACTTAATTGTAAGTCCTATCCTCACTCCCAGCGGCATCGCTACAACCGCTTTGGTGATGGGTAAACGACTCTCTACTTCTGGCCGGGATCAGGCAGTCACTGTCGAAATAGACCCACCCCACTACCAGGCCCCTAATTCCGATCGCTATCAAAAATTACTCACCCAAATCGCCTGGAATATCCGGCGTACCCTTGACCTAGAAACGATTTGGCAGCAAACGGTGAGTGGTCTGGGCAAAGCTTTAGGCGTGAGTCGTTGCATCATCTGTCCTTACGAAGGCGGCAGTTCTGCTGTGCAAGTGGTGGCAGAATTTTGCCAGGACTCCGCTCCCGCCATGCTAGGACAAACCCTAAAAATTGCTGAGGAAGTTCACTTTAAGCAGGCGCTGACTCTACTAGAGCCAATTTTGTTAGAGCAAAGCGCCAATACAATGCATATCTTCAATGGCGCTTATAGCGGTCAAGAGGCAAGTCACGCGGGCAACTGTTCCACAGCGCAAGTTCTAGAGGGGCCAAAGCAATCCATTTTAATGGTCGCCACCTGCTACCAAGACCAGCCAAACGGTTTAATTTGCTTGTATCAGTGCGATCGCCCTCGGATGTGGAGCGAAGCTGAAATTGACCTAGTGCGAGAGCTGGCTGACCAAGTGGGTACCGCGATCGCCCACGCCACACTATTTGCAGCGAGTCAGAATTTAGCCACCCAGCTTCAAAAAGTCAACGAAGATTTAGTCCAGAAACATCGCGAGCTAGAAGAAGCCAGTCAACAAGCAGCAGAAGCATCGCGTCTCAAAAGTGAGTTCTTAGCCAATACATCCCATGAACTCCGGACTCCGCTAAATGGCATGATCGGCTTCCTCAAGCTGGTGATGGATGACATGGTCGATGATCCACAAGAGCAGCACGAATTTATCGAGGAAGCTTATCACTGTGCCATTCATTTGATGCAAGTGATCAATGACATCCTCGACATTGCCAGAATCGAGGCTGGCAAGATGCAGCTAGAGTTAAGCCCTGTCAACCTCAACGAACTGCTGGCCGCAGTCGAAAACTTTTCGCAAAGACAAATTCAAGCCCAACAGAAAAACCTAAATTTCGAAATCAGCTTACCTCCTACTTACGACCAAATTATTTTGGAAGGTAACTATCAGCGCTTGCTGCAAGTGATGCTGAACTTAGTGGGTAATGCGATCAAATTCACCCATGAAGGCGGCATTACCATCAGCGCTGAAGTGGTGAAGAAGAAAATTACAGTGCAAAATAATGAACGGCCCGGAATGGTCAAGATTCGGGTGGCCGACACAGGCATTGGGGTTTCTCTCGACAAACAAGATAAATTGTTCCAATCCTTTAGTCAGGTAGACGGTTCCCGCACCCGCCAATATGGGGGTACAGGTTTAGGACTCGCCATTTCGCAGCGATTGGTCGAAGCAATGGGTGGAGTCGTCAACTTCTACAGCTTGGGTGAAGGATTAGGCTCAACGGTCACCTTTGATGTCCCTCTATTTCAAGAACCGATTATGAGCACGACTCCTTTGAATGAGTCCGTAGACATCTTGGTAGAGCGATTACCCTAATAAACCTACCAAGCAAGAATTTTCTGCTAGAGCTAGGCGCTCCTGTGCGGTCTTTACCTTTGTAGCGTTAGGATAAACCTAAGATCAATACAGCTGCAATTAGACAGACTGCGAAAGGGAGACTATGGCTGAAACTCTAGCGTTAACCTCAGAAAACGTAGAAAAAGTACTGGATGAACTGCGTCCCTACTTGATCTCAGATGGCGGCAACGTCGAACTTGTCGATATTGATGGGCCAGTTGTCAAGCTACGGCTTCAAGGCGCTTGTGGCTCTTGCCCCAGTTCTACCATGACGCTTCGCATGGGTATTGAGCGGCGCTTGCGGGAGTTTATTCCAGAAATTGCTGACGTTGAACAAGTCATGTAAGGAAACGTTACTGACGTTTACTGTTCTTTTACGCTGTGCATAAAGTGATTAAGCAGGGAAAGTGAATCGATTTTCCCTGTTTATTTTTTATGGTAAGAGCTTCCTCACAATTCCTATGACTTATCCTCTCTACGTCGCTTTCATCTGGCATCAGCATCAGCCGTTGTACAAGTCGCGAGTGGCGGGGCAGTACCGTCTACCTTGGGTGCGATTGCATGGTACGAAAGATTATCTCGATCTAGTACTACTGCTGGAGCGCTACCCCAAGCTGCATCAAACGGTTAATTTAGTGCCGTCGCTGATTCTGCAAATTGAAGATTATGTGGCAGGACAGGCATTTGATCCTTATCTCTCCGCCGCTTTGTTGCCCACAGAGCAACTGACGCGGGAGCAAAAAGAATTTATTGTGGGGCATTTTTTTGATGCCAACCACCATACGTTGATCGATCCCCATCCCCGCTATGCTGAGCTATACGGTCAGCGGCAGGAGCAAGGGGAGGCATGGTGTCTAGAAAACTGGGGCTTGCAAGACTATAGTGACCTGCTAGCTTGGCACAATTTAGCTTGGATTGACCCCCTGTTTTGGGATGACCCGGATATTGCTCAATGGCTGAAGCAGGGCCGCAACTTTACCATTGGCGATCGCCAGCGCATTTACTCCAAGCAACGCGAAATTCTCAGCCGCATTATTCCGCAGCACCGCAAAATGCAGGAAGCAGGGCAGTTAGAAGTAACGACTTCGCCCTACACTCACCCGATTCTGCCTTTGCTAGCCGACACCGATGCTGGACGAGTGGCAGTTTCCAATATGAAGTTGCCAGAGCAGCGATTCCAGTGGGCTGAAGATATTCCACGCCATTTACAGAAATCCTGGGATTTGTATCTCGATCGCTTTGGGCAAGCTCCCCGTGGGTTATGGCCCTCCGAGCAGTCGGTCAGTCCAGAGATTTTGCCTCATGTGGCTAAGCAAGGATTTAACTGGTTGTGCTCCGATGAAGCTGTATTGGGTTGGACACTGAAGCACTTCTTCCATCGCGATGGTATGGGCAACGTCCATGAGCCAGAACTCTTGTACCGACCATATCGCCTAGAAACTCCAAATGGTGACTTGGCGATCGTATTCAGAGACCACCGTTTGTCTGACTTGATTGGCTTTACTTACAGCGCTATGGAGCCGAAGCGGGCCGCCGCTGATCTGGTGGGGCACTTGGAGGCGATCGCGCGATCGCTGAAGAAACGCCAATCGAGTGGCAGCACAGCTCTAGAAAAACCTTGGCTGGTCACGATCGCTTTGGATGGCGAAAACTGCTGGGAGTTCTATCAACAAGATGGCAAGCCATTCTTAGAAGCCTTCTATCAAACCCTGAGTAACGACCAAGACATTAAATTGGTCACGGTTTCTGAGTTTGTCGAGAAATTCCCGCCCACGGAGACCATACCAGCGGCTCAGCTCCACAGCGGCTCTTGGGTAGACGGTAGCTTCACGACTTGGATTGGTGACCCCGCGAAAAACCGGGCTTGGGATCTGCTCACCGAAGCTCGCCAAGTGCTAGCCAACCACCCTGAAGCCACCGAGGAAAGCAACCCCGCCGCATGGGAAGCGCTTTACGCCGCTGAAGGCTCAGATTGGTTTTGGTGGTTTGGCGAGGGGCATTCATCCAATCAAGACGCCATTTTTGACCAACTCTTCCGCGAACACTTGTGTGCCATTTACCAAGCTCTGGATGAGCCAGTGCCGTCCCACTTGTACCGTCCCATTGAGATCCATGAGGCGCAAGGCGATCACCGTCCTCAGGGCTTTATCCACCCAGTTATTGATGGGCAAGGCGATGAGCAAGATTGGGATAAAGCGGGTCGGATTGAAGTGGGGGGAGCCAGAGGCACAATGCACCGCAGCAGCGCCATGCAGCGTCTTTGGTATGGGGTTGATCACTTAAATTTCTACTTGCGGCTAGACTTCCAGGTTGGAATGCAGGCTGGTATTGGGCGATCGCCAGAACTGAATTTGCTGTGGTTTTATGCCAACCAAACCATGCACAACAGCCCAGCACCGATTGCAGACTTACCTGATGAGGCACCCTTAAATTATTTGTTTCACGACCATCTCAGCATCAATTTAATGACTGAATCCCTCTGGTTTCAGCAAGCTGGAGAGCATTACCAATGGCATCCCCGTCCTAGCCGTGCCCAAGTTAGGATCGACAAGTGCTTGGAATTGGCAGTGCCTTGGGCCGACTTACCTGCTAAACCAGACTGGTCGCTAAGGGTAGTACTAGTGCTCTCCGATGGAGGCCGCTACCACAGCTACGTCCCAGAAGAAGCATTGATTCCGTTTGACGTGCCTTAATCTTGAGACCTCTCCCCAAACCTCTCTCCGAAGCAGAGAGGGGCTTTGAATTTGGCTCCCCTTCCCTGTAGGGAAGGGGCTGGGGTTAGGTTAGCTCTACAAGACTTAAAGAGAAGCCCAATAAACGGTATATCTTGATCTATTGCCGAAGTATTAATCAAGATTTTGAGGAAGATTTGTGCTTGATCTGAAGCAGATCCGGGAAAATCCACAAGCAGTCCAAGAACGCCTGAATCGCCGATCGGGCAGTTTTGACATTCAGCCGATTCTGCAATTGGATCAACAACAACGGGAAATTGAGAAGGAGCGATCGCAGCTTCAGGCTCGTGGCAACGAAATTGGCAAACTCGTCGGACAAAAAATCAAGGCGGGCAGCGACCCCAAAGGTTCAGAAATTCAAGAATTGCGGGAAGAAGGCAACCAAATCAAGATCAAGCTCAGCAATTTAGAGCCGCAGGAAAAAGAACTGAAAGCTCAGATTGAATCGTTGCTACTCACCCTGCCCAACTTGCCCAGCGACTCTACCCCCGTGGGCCAGAGCGAAGAAGAAAACGTCGAAGTGCGGCGTTGGGGTGACGAATACAAGCCTCAGAACCCTGAAATTTTGCCCCACTGGGAGATCGGCGAAAAACTGGGCATTCTCAACACCGAGCGATCGACTAAAGTAGCGCAAAGCCGTTTCGTGACATTGATTGGGGCTGGAGCTGCATTGGAGCGGGCTTTGATTCAGTTCATGCTCGATCGCCAAACTGAAGCGGGTTATCTAGAGGTAATTCCGCCGTTCTTGATCAATAGCGAATCGCTGACCGCTACAGGACAACTGCCCAAGTTTGCTGAAGAGAGTTTCAAGTGCGAGTCAGATGATCTTTGGCTAGCTCCCACAGCCGAAGTTCCTGTGACCAACCTCTACCGCGATGAAATTCTGGCGGCGGAGCAATTACCCATCCATCACTGTGCTTACACACCTTGCTTTCGTCGGGAGGCAGGCAGCTATGGGCGGGACACACGCGGCTTAATTCGTCTGCACCAATTTAACAAAGTGGAATTGGTGAAACTGGTGCATCCCAGCACGTCAGAGCAGGAGCATCAAGCTCTGGTGCAAAATGCCGAGGCGATCTTGCAAGCGCTGAAGCTACCTTATCGAGTGATTGAGCTTTGCACTGGGGACTTAGGGTTTGGAGCCGCCAAGTGCTACGACCTAGAAGTCTGGTTGCCAGCTTCGGGTAAATATCGTGAAATCTCTAGCTGCTCTAACTTCCTAGATTTCCAAGCCCGACGCGGCAATATTCGCTTTAAGGAGGCAGGTCAAAAGGGTACCCAACTGGTTCACACCCTAAATGGCTCTGGATTAGCGGTCGGACGGACGATGGCCGCAGTCCTAGAAAATTACCAGCAACCAGACGGTACAGTCCGTCTACCCGAAGTGTTACAAACCTACCTCCGGCGAGAGGTTCTCTAAGATGAAGTCGGCGTCAACGATTCAGGCATCTTAGAATAGTAAAGATATCTAACAGACGTTTTTCGGGTCTTAAATCTATGTCAGTTTTGGCGGCGATCGCAGTCTTAGCACTCTTGATTGTGGTCCATGAGTTGGGTCACTTCACCGCAGCGCGGGCTCAAGGCATCCACGTGAATCGCTTTTCCTTAGGGTTTGGTCCCGTTCTGTGGAAATATCAAGGGCCAGAAACTGAATATGCCATTCGGGCGTTTCCCTTGGGTGGGTTTGTCGGCTTTCCGGATGATGATCCGGAGAGTGAAATTCCCCCGGAAGACCCGAACTTGCTGCGAAATCGCCCCGTACTCGATCGGGCGATCGTGATTAGTGCGGGCGTAATTGCCAATCTCATTTTTGCTTACTTCTTGCTGGTCGGTCAGGTCGCCGCAGTGGGTACTCCAGAGTTTAACTACCAACCAGGAGTAGCAGTGCCCAAAGTTGCCGCAGAAGTGAGTTCAGCAGCAGCAAAAGCAGGCATCAAACCCGGAGATATCATCCTGAGCGTCAACAATCGCGAACTGAATGCTTCTAAGCAAGCCATCCAGATCTTGATGGAAGAGATCCAAACTCACCCCAATGAAGCGCTCCCCATCACCGTGCAACGCAGCGGTGAAACGTTGTCCTTGAGCGTCAAGCCTGACCTAAGCCCAGAAGGAAAAGGTCGCATTGGAGTCCAACTCGCGCCCAATGCTGAGTTGAAGCGCCGTCGGGCCACTAATATTTTGGAAGCCTTTAGCACGGGTGCGCGTGAATTTCAACGCATCGTAGTTTTGACGGTGCAAGGTTTTGGCCAGTTAATTCGCAACTTTGGTGAGACCGCAGAGCAAGTTTCTGGCCCAGTGGCGATCGTAGCCCTAGGTGCCAATATTGCTCGTTCAGACGCAGCCAATTTATTTCAATTTGCTGCTCTGATCAGCATCAACCTCGCCATCATCAATATCCTGCCCTTACCTGCCCTAGATGGCGGCCAGTTGGCATTTTTGCTGATTGAAGGACTGCGAGGCAAACCCTTACCGACCAGGATTCAAGATGGGGTGATGCAAACGGGGCTAATGCTCTTGCTAGGCTTAGGCATCTTCTTGATTATTCGGGATACCGTCAACCTAATCGATGTTCAAAAGCTATTGCAGCCCTAGAGCAGAACAAGTCTGTCACCCTGCGACTTCATGAGTATTACGCGCAAGCTCTCTGCCAAAAAGCAACGGGCTCTGGAAATTTTGATTCGGCTCAAGCGACTCTACCCAGAAGCCCCTTGCACCCTCAACTACGAAACTCCGGTGCAGCTCTTGGTAGCGACGATTCTTTCGGCTCAATGCACCGATGAGCGAGTCAACCAAGTCACACCGGAATTATTTCGTCGCTTTCCAGATGCTGAGGCGCTAGCTGCTGCTGACCCACTGGAACTAGAAACTTTAGTGCGATCGACTGGGTTCTACCGAAACAAAGCCAAAAACATTCGGGCCGCTTGCTATTTAATTCAAACTGAATTTAAAGGTCAAGTGCCCAAGTTAATGGAAGACTTGCTGAAACTTCCTGGAGTGGCTCGTAAAACCGCCAACGTCGTCTTAGCTCACGCCTATGGGATTCATGTTGGGGTCACGGTCGATACTCATGTCAAGCGGCTCACCCAGCGGTTAGGACTCACCAAGCACACCGATCCCATTCATATTGAGCGGGACTTGATGAAGCTGCTGCCGCAACCCGATTGGGAAAATTGGTCGATTCGGATCATTTATCATGGGCGGGCAGTTTGCAATGCTCGTAACCCTGCTTGCGATCGCTGCCTTCTAGCCGACCTCTGCCCCTCCACTGACCCCAGCAAAGTAGATATCGCGACTCTGCAACCGCCCTTACTCACAGCCCCGCAAATTTGATCGAATCAACATTAGGGTAGATCAGGGTCTGTTGAATCAGATAGAATAGAAAATGCTGTCTTTATTTGAGAGAAACTAGGCAATTCATGGCTAAGAAAAGCATGATTGAGCGGGAAAAGCGTCGCCAGAAGTTGGTTGACAAGTACGCTCAAAAACGGGAAGAGCTACAAGAACAGTTTTCCCAAGCGACTACCCAACAAGCAAAGCTTGAAATTCATCGCAAAATTCAACAGTTACCTCGTAACAGTGCTCCCACTCGCTTGCGGAATCGCTGCTGGGTGACAGGTCGTCCTAGAGGCTACTATGGCGACTTTGGTTTGTCTCGTCACGTGTTCCGGGAAATGGCCCACGAAGGTCTGCTGCCCGGAGTGGTCAAGTCTAGCTGGTAAACAGATTTTGGATTTTAGGTTTTGGATTAGTGAGAAATTTCTATCCAAAATCCAAAATCCAAGATCTACTTAGCCACAATTAGTTCTATTGACCGCAACAGCGATCGATTCCTAAGCTATCTAAGAGCAGGTCGCTAACAGCATTTGCCACGGCAAATTCACTGTAAAAGCTTTTAGAAAAATCAAATGCTTGCATTTCGGTAACGATGGCAATGACGAGCGACCCTAGGTCATTTTCGCCTTCCATCCGCTGCCGCACAAAAACTTGAGTGGCTCGTTCAGCAATCTGCTGATTGATGGCTTCAGGGATAAATTCGTGGTCAAGCCACTGACACAAAACATTTTTTAGCCATTCTCCTTCCTGCTGAGGGTTTTCGGCAGGAGGTAAGGTGATGGGGGGAATTGGTTCAGCCATTGGCCTAGCAAAGTGACAACTGTTTGAAGGCAGTCTGGGGTGAAGCTAGCTCAGCTCGACTAGGATGCTTCTAGGAAAACAGACAGTTTCTCTAACCACTATACCGCTACCCCAACACTGGATTAGAGCCTCTGAACAAACTGCAACAACCATTCAGTTCGGCTAAGACAACAAGGGGATTAAAGACAATGGGGAAAGAACCACTGGTACTACTCTCACATCGTGAGATCGACAAAATGCGTCAGGCTGGACACTTAGGGGCTGAGTTGCTGAGTCATCTAGAACCGATGGTGCGCCCCGGCGTTAGCACCTTGGAAATTAATGACGAAGCGGAGCGTTGGACTCAAGCGCGTAGAGCTAAAAGTGCGCCCCTGGGTTACCATGGCTTTCCCAAGTCAATCTGTACCAGTGTCAACCATGTGGTTTGTCACGGTATCCCCAACGCCAAGCAGATTTTGAAAGAAGGTGACATCATCAACATTGATGTCACCCCCATCTTGGATGGTTTTTATGGAGACACTTCTAGAACCTTCTTTGTCGGTCAGCCATCACCTTTAGCCAAGAAGCTGGTTGAAGTGACCGAGGAATGCTTAAGAAGAGGCATTGCTGAAGTCAAGCCAGATGCGCGAGTCGGAGATATTGGGGCCGCGATTCAGGAATATGCCGAAGCCGAAGGTTTTTCGGTTGTGCAAGACTTTACTGGGCATGGTGTGCATCGAGTCTTTCATGCCGAACCGTTTATTCCTCACTATGGCAAGCGGGGCACAGGTAAAAAGCTACGAGCAGGCATGGTGTTCACGATTGAACCCATGATCAACGAGGGAACTTGGGAAGTCGAAGTATTGGACGATAACTGGACGGCTGTCACTAAAGACCGCAAGCTATCCGCCCAATTTGAACACACTATAGCTGTAACTGAGGATGGCGTCGAAATCCTTACCCTTTGATGTTCCCACGATTGTTCAGGGATATGCTCAGGGCTATTTTTTGATGGCGGATGAGTCAGGCGCGTTGGATTGGTACTCTAGTCGCCAACGCACGATGATTCCGCTAGATGAACGATTCCGCTATCCGCGATCGCTGCAACGAGTCTTGAATCAAGAGCGCTTTACCGTAGCTGTGAACCAAGACTTTAGCGCAGTGGTAGAGGGCTGTGCCGATCGCGATACCACCTGGATTTCCCCAGAACTCAAAGAAATTTACCAAGCACTACACGCCGCAGGTTGGGCACACAGCTTTGAAACTTGGCAAGGCGATCGCTTAGCAGGTGGCATTTTAGGCATCGTTATTGGCGGCGCGTTTATTGGCGAGTCGATGTTTTTCCGCATCCCCGATGGCTCTAAGGTAGCAATGGTAAAACTGGTAGAACGCTTGCGATCGCGCCAATTCGTCTTCTTCGATGCCCAAATGATGAACCCCCATCTAGAGCGGTTCGGAGCTTACGTCATTAAGCAAAAAGAATATCGCGTCCTACTAAATCAAGCCCTTCAACGCGAGTGTATCTTGGCTTAGCTGAGGTTGCGGAGCGTATCATCTACTATGGTAGTAATGGGTAAACCTCAACCAATACTTAAGTAGATGGGACTACAACTCTCAATTTCTGATTCCATTCTGCAAGCAATACGCTTACCAGAGCAGCGTATTGAACAGGAGTTGCTGCAAGAATTAGCCATTGCTCTTTACGCTCAGAATGTTTTATCTTTCGGCAAAGCGCGGGAATTGGCTCAACTGGATAAATACGAATTTGGACAATTGCTGGCTCACCGTGAAATTGCGCGGCACTATGGTTCTGAGGAACTAGATGACGATTTGACCTATGCCCGTAGTGAGTAACACTTCACCAATTTTGAACTTGGCTATTGTCGATCACCTTACACTTTTGCGGCAGCAGTTTGGTGAGATTTTGATTCCAGATGTTGTGCTCGATGAATTGAAGATTCATGAGAAACGGCCTGGTTCTCAGACTATTCGGAAGGCAATTTCAATCGGATGGATTCAAACTCGAAGTGTAAGTAATCAAGCCCTTGTAAAACTACTAAGGCAGACTTTAGACAAAGGAGAAGCCGAGGCGATCGCCCTTTCAGTTGAATTGCAGGTAGACTGGTTACTGTTGGATGAACGTGAAGGTAGGAAAGTTGCTAAATCTTTGGGTTTGAAAGTGACAGGTATTTTGGGAGTTCTGCTACGCGCCAAACAAATAGGTGAACTTGAGTCTTTGCAGCCTGTAGTTGATGATCTGATTAACAAAGCTGGATTCCGGATAGCACCAGAACTATTGGCGCAAATTCTCACCTAGCAGGAACAATAAATAGCTCTTGAGTGTTTGAGTTAATGCGTAGTTTTTTGGACACTTAACTGAACTACTTCTCGCCCCAAAGCTCTCTATTCCTCTTCTACTATTAGCGCATCATCAAGAGCTTGGAGAAAGTTCTCGATAGTTTCACTATCTTCAGCAGGTTGTTCAGATATTTGAGCCTTCTCGAAATAGATCAAAGTTGTTTCTTCTACAGAATCACTTTCAATGCTGCGGTAATAACCAACTAATCCCGTTGTAGCACTAATTGAAGCTAGCCATTCTCCTACATCATCCCAGGCGTTGAACAACTCATCTTCATGACTAACCTTGTGAATAGCTAATGTTAGAGAGTGCATCCCAGTTTTGTAAGGCTTATTTTGAGAATTGCCCATTCAGGTAAGCACAGCGCTGCATCAGCACCTGTGGCACATTCCCTTTTCCCACTGTGCCCCCGATATCTTGATGCGTCGCCCGACTTGTTTGACCGTCGATTCAATCGCACCAGAACCAATGGAGATGCCTTCAGCTTGATAATAGCCATAGTTGACGATGCGCGGTCGATGCTTGTTGAGATAGCCAATGAACGGAATCACTCGCTCGGGTTGCCAATCCTCAAACAGGGCAATCGCTCCCTCGACATCGCCTTGCCACAAACAGGCTTCCACGGCAGCTAAGCGTTGCTTAGAACCACCCACCTTGCCCAAATTCTCGATGAGGTGATACCAATCCAAAATCTCCCGTCTTTGGGGCGTGGAGCCAATCTGGGCATAAATATTCCAGATCCCCTCATGCCCATCTCCGAGGCAAGTTAACGGGTAGACAAAGGCTGAGCGTTGACCCAATTGACTAAGGCAGCTTGTAAAAATAAGTTGAGCTTTTTCCTGACTTCATGACCTACCTCAACAGAGCAACTAAGCTTGAACTGTAGGGTTATTATGAGCAGCATGATCGCAGCGGATGTTGTTGAACAAATTCGCTTCAAGTACGAGGCATTTGCTCCTTATTTGAATGAGCAAACACGACGCATCTGGGCAGCAATTGAAGCACGAAGTTTGGGGCATGGTGGTGTGAGTGCACTATCAAAGGCAACAGGACTGAGCCGCAATACGATTACATCGGGACAAAGAACTCTAGAAGCGACTGAGGAAACGATTGTCACAGGTTCGATTCGTAAACCAGGAGGAGGACGTAAGCGAGTCGAAGAGCGCGATGAGACATTAATCAAGCGTCTCGATGACCTGGTTGAACCGACGACTCGAGGAGACCCGACTTCGGCACTGCGATGGACCTGTAAAAGTGTGAACAAATTAGCACAGGAACTTCAAAGACAGGGACATCAAGTCAGCGCTAAGACCGTTTATACCCTGCTCAAGTCAATGGACTACAGCTTGCAAAGCAATCGCAAAACTCGCGAAGGCAAAGATCATCCCGACCGTGATGCCCAGTTTGAGCACATCGCAACCACGGTTGAGCAGTTTCAACAGTTGCATCGCCCTGTGATTTCAATCGATACCAAGAACAAGGAACTGGTGGGCAATTTCCATCATCCTGGGCGAGAGTGGGAACCAAAGGGAGAGCCTGTGGAGGTCAATGTCCATGACTTTGCTGACAAGACATTGGGCAAAGCAATTCCCTATGGCATCTATGACTTGGCTTTGAACCAGGGTTGGGTGAGCGTCGGCATTGACCATGACACGGCTGAATTTGCCGTTGAGTCCATTCGTCACTGGTGGTTAGACATGGGGCAACTGCTTTATCCGCGTAGTAAGCATTTATTAATCACGGCAGACTGTGGGGGCAGCAATGGCTACCGCAATCGCTTGTGGAAGTTGAAACTCCAAGAGTTCGCTGATGAGATGGGTTTAACGGTTCACCTGTGCCATTTCCCACCAGGTACGAGCAAATGGAACAAGATTGAGCATCGACTGTTCTGCCATATCACGCAAAACTGGCGAGGTAGACCTTTAACGAGTTTGCAAGTCATCATCAACCTGATTGGAAGCACTACGACAGAGCAAGGCTTAGAAGTTCATGCTCAACTCGATGAAAAGCGATACAAAACGGGCATTAAAGTAACGGATGAAGAGTTTAACGCGATTGCGATTCGGCGCAAACGGTTTCATGGAGATTGGAACTATCAAATCAGCCCCAGAAAAGCTGCTTAATTGCTCAACTTATTTTTACACGCTTCCTAAGCGCTCGTTGTGCTGGAAGAACGCAGCAACACAAAACTCGTGCAGATTCACCCCCTTGTAATCGGGAGCATGTCAGTTTTGCAAACCGATTAGACCATTGAGATAAGCGCAACGATGAGCTAGCACTTGTGGAACATTCTCACGCTTCCACTGCGCGCCTGATATTTGAACGCGACGGTCAATCTGCTTGATAGTCGATTCAACCGCACCCGAACCCACCGAACACAGCCCTTCCGCTTGGAAGTAGTCGTAATTCACAATGCGGTGGCGATGTTTGCGCAGATACTCACAGAAGTTCTTTGCCTGTTTTTTCTGAACGTCTTCAAACAAGAGAATGGTTGCATCCACTTTCCCCCGCCATAGTAGCGCTTCGGCTTGATGGAGACGCTTGAGCGAACCGCCGACCTTGTAGAGATTCTCTTTGAGATGATACCAATCGAGGATCTCCCGACGACACTCTGCGGTGGCGATTTGAGCAATCAGATTCCAAACTCCATCATGGCCATCGCCTAAACAGGTCAAGGGATGCTCTAAAGCTTGAGCATTAACCCAGCCAATCAGTTGAGCATTGTTTTGAAAGTTGGCAACCCTACCTTGTTCAGTGGCAATGGCTTTGTAGTCTCGCCATTGACAGGCCTCCCCCAACGGCGTTCGCACCCGCACCTTGCCCCCATCCACACCGAGTTCTGCAATGGGCTGCTGGGCCGTTGGCAACTCAAAGCTCTGATGATGCACCAAGCGTTGTTGAGTTTTAGCTGGAATGCGAATCCCGGTGAGATAAGCTACATCACGCTCTGCCTGCTCATAGGAGACATTGGCACTTAAGCGCAGACAGCATTTCTCTAAATGGGGACTCAACTGTCGGGAGGGAGCAACTGCCAGTTTCTCTGCTTGGCCCGTGGTGAGTTCTAGCTCTCCCAGTGTACTTTTTAGCCTTCGCACTCTTCCTGCTTGCGTACCGCTAACCGCTCGGATAAAAAACACCCTAATTCGGGACTGACATGGGCTTGAATCTGCTCTCGCAGAGTCAACTCAATACCTTCGAGTGTTTTCATCGCTTCCGGGTCACTTTCGGCGTACAGAATTTGAGCAATCGCTTCGAGATGAACTTGGAGGGCTTGGGCTTGAGCAGGAGTCATGTCAGGGGTTGCAGCAATGAGTTGCCTCTATCCTGACTGATTTCACCGAACCTTGCAAAGGTGACCTGCTCCCTTGTAATCTCGCCATTCACTCGGTTGTCCTGGAGGGGTTCGCAATCGCACTTTGCCGCCATCGACACTCATCTCCTCAACCGTTCCTTCCACTTGGGGCAACTCGAAGGTTTGACGATGCACTAAGCGTTGTTGAGTGCTGTGAGAAACCTTGATCCCAGGCAACACTTCGATATCTTCTGCTGCTCGCTCATACGACTCGTTGGCACTCACCCACAAACAGCACTGCTCCAGGTAAGGACTCCAGCGTGTGTAGGCTTTCACATCCAGAAGTTGAGCTTGTTTCTCACTCACCCGCAGTCGTCCGAGGATACTGTCGAGGGTGCGCTTTCGTCCACTCGTGGTAGCGCTGCTTGTTGCGATAAAAAATTCCCGATTTCTGGGCTGACATGCTCAAGCAGATGTCCTCGCACTGCCACCTCAATCCCTGCCAACGTCTTCACTTGCTCCGGGTCGCTTTCCTCATACAGCAGAGCAGCAAGGGCACGGGCGTGGGCTTGGATTTGGGCTTTCTTCTCAGTGTCCATTGGGGTGGTCGGGTCAAGGTTTTACCCTCAAAGTTTAGCGTTGTCTTCCCAACACACTTCTAAGCACTAATACTCATCGCAAAAGCGGGATGCACTCATGTTAGATTACGAAATGATGTTCCAAAACTTCCTGGTAAATACTCCTCAAATTCGGAGTGTCCTCCTCGCCTGGTAAATACTCCTCAAATTCGGAGTGTCCTCCTCGAAAGAAGGTGTTCCAGGCTGGCAGTACACGCATTGTAATACTTGAGGGATGAACGATACTTCTGGACTGCGAAAGCTCAGGATTATTGAGTGATGGGATAAAGTCGCTACCTGTGTTTCCCATCAGGAAATAAAGCGTATCAATGGTTTCCTGTGAAACATTGGGTTTGATACTGAACAACAGAGCCAACTCGTAAAAATCGCTCATTTTGGCTTCTCTTGAATATCTGTAATAGTGGAGTAATGTCCACAAGATACCCGATACAGGATCAACTTTTTAGAAATCAAATATGTAGATAGTAGAACCGCTTATTCTCTACTGACTGTAATGTTTTCCTACCTTAGGGACGGAAAACAATAAAAATTAACCTGCCCAAATGTCTAGGTTATTCCTATTGATTTGTAGACTTGCTAGCGGATTGGCCTTGTTTCTTTTTAGCTTCTTGCAAGGCAGCTTCACTAAAGCGTTGGTAGACGGCAGTGCGATCTTGAGCGATGCTGTAGCGCTTGTCTTGAGTAGTTACTTGGCCCATTAGATCTGAGGCTTGCTGCCATTTTGCGGCTAGAGCTAGCCAATCGGCTGAAGATTGGGCTGCTTTGCCATCACTAGCGGTTTGTTCAGCGAGTCTGACTGCATCTGCGAAGGGATCGGCAGAGGTTGGGGCAGTAGTAGGAGCGATCGCAGCAGTTTGAGGGCTGGGGCTAGGACTCGCTGAGGCAACTGGAGAAGGGCTAGGCGCGATCGCGGCAGTAGAGCTGGGAGAAGCAGGTGCAGCCGTAATAGGCTCAGGAGATTCGGCAGAATTAGGAGAGGTTACGGTATTCGATTGGCTGTTTGCTTGCAATCTAGGCCCAAACCAACTGTAACCGCCCCAAGCCAGCAACAGCAAAAGTAAACTGGCCGCAGTGCCACCCACCACACCACGCTTGAATTGGCGTTGCTCCCGGACTTGACGCGGAGATGGAGTCTTTGGCATACCAGACGCTTGTTCTGCTTGCTGGCTCTGCAAATCCTCCATGAACTGTTTGAACAGGTTAGGCCGAGTTAAGGTGATCTCTTGCGACCAAAGCAATTGATTTTCTGGGTCGCGATTAATTTCCTCTAGCCATAACAATTGTTGCTCACGCACAATGCGGCTGTTGATTTTGACGCGGCGAATATTGCGGGGTGAAATCGCCTCCAAAATCTGACGCACCCGCTCCACTAAGGTAGATTGCTCCAGTTGATCCACATCGGGGGCTTCGCACAAAAGCTGTAGCACGCCATCCTCAAAAATGGCTCTGGTTCTCACGCCAGAATCCGCCAGCTTGTCATTCAAAACTTGAATAATAGCTGCCACGCTGCCTTGGCGGGCTTGCTTGGTAATATTTTCAATCGAATCTACCATTGTGCGCTCAGCGGTCGAAATAAAAATCCTGAACTTTAGCCGCAGTCATCCAGGTTCCCTGCTCACAATACTGTACTCTAAGGCGGATTGAAACTGTTCAAAAACCCCAAGTAAAAACCTGTCTTGACAGAGACTTTAGCGCCTCGTTGTCCAGGTTTCAAGAGGCTAAATGACGGCAATCATTAAAGCGGCGCACTTGCCAGAGATCGGTATTAAAACGGTTTTGGTCTTGTAGGTGCCAACGCGATCGATCGAGCCAAAATTCAAATAAAGCAGTATTGCGGGCATGTAAGCGCCAAGAGCGATCGCAACCCATCAACTCCGCAATCAAATGCTGCAAAATCCAACTATGTGTGACAATCCAAATCTGATCAGAGTCCTGATGTTGCGCCAGTAACTTTTGAATGAACTGGTGGGCGCGATCGCGAGCTTCTTGCAACGATTCAGCTTCGGGAATTTGAATCCAATCGGGCGAGGTTTCTAGGGAGCGGCAAAACTCTGGGTATCGCGTCTTGGCTTCCATCCAAGTTAAGCCTTGAAAAATTCCATTCTGAAACTCTGTCAGCTCATCGGCATAATGCACTGGAAAAGCTGGGGGTTTCTGAGCTGCTGTAGAAACGCTTACGGGAGAAGTGTCTTCACTATCAATCAAGTCACTGACGGCAGCAGGCAAAGGAGCCGTGACAAAGTGATTCACCAAGATTTCTGTCGTTTGTATGGCCCGCTTCAGGGGACTGCTATACACAGCGGAAGGCCACCAGGACTCTTCGAGTAAGCGCTGGGCTAGCTTTCCTGCCTGAATCTTGCCATTGGCCGAAAGCTCAAACTCACCATGCCCCTGCATGCGCCGTTCTATGTTTCCCACAGACTGAGCATGGCGAATAAACAGGAGTTTCATGGCTGTGGTTTAAGATGAGTTAATACACTCAATAGACCGTAACATTTCCTATGCTACTCAAGTCTACAACTCGCCACATCCACATCTTCACTGCGGAAGTAAAAGGCACCGAACTGAACCCTGCTGATGGCGTTTTGACGCTGGATGTTGACCCAGACAACGAGTTCGTATGGAACGATGCTGCCCTGCAACAGGTATACCGCAAGTTTGATGAGCTAGTTGCAGCCAACGAAGGAGCAGATTTAACGGACTATAACCTGCGCCGCATTGGTTCAGACTTGGAACACTTTGTGCGATCGCTGATCCAAAAAGGCGAAATTAGCTACAACCTAGAGAGCCGAGTGCTCAACTACAGTATGGGCTTGCCTCAAGTAACCGCTAAAGATGGCGAGTAAAGCGATCGCAGGTCAGGTGTCGGAAAAATAGCCTTTTCTGACACCTGACAGAGCTAAGAATTTTAATCAACGTATCCAGTCAATAAAAGTACCACTGTTATTAACGACTCTAGGGGCACCACCAAAACTGGAATACTGACACCCACGAGTAGCGATCGCCAAACTGGTTTGAGCTTCACGTTTAACCAGATACCTATTCCCAGAAGGACTGCTAAAACTGAAGCAAACTTTCTACTTAAGGTGAGCCAGTCACTCTCAGGCACACTGATCAGCGGGTTTTCTAACCACAGCATCCGACGATCAAAGTTAGTTAATCCCAGATCTTCTTGAATATAAACAAAGGGTTGACCGAATCTAGCTCGGTAGTCGTATCCACCAGAGCACTTTAGTACTCGCTGGCCGTATGTGACGTTGCACTGGGTTAGAATTGCGTTGCCTTGACCACCGTAAGTAAACTCAAGTTCAAGTTGCTGATCTTTTAACTGGGTGATGCACCTAGCAAAAGTTTCTATCGGATCTTGTCCAAGGCAATGGAAACGGTGCCCTGACAATACAGCACGTTGGGTATCTGAACCAATTGTCAGAGCAGCGATCGGTGCTGAGACAAATAGTGGCCCAGATAAAACAAGCCAGACGATGACTAAGCCAATGAAGCTGGCAAGAATACAGTTGTATCGCCGCTCAAAATCCAGTCTGTGCACTCATAAGCTGTTGCAATTTGTCCTAGCCTTTATGGACAGCCTAAAATCTTTGCTGTTCCCAGAGGTATGGCTATTGGTGCTTGCTCTTTAGCGATCGCTCTAATCTTTTACTAATCTGAGGTTTGTAGGGAATTGTATTCTTTACCATCCCAATAAATCATGCGGCTCGCTGATGCTGCTTTTGCCATCGAGATTCCTTCTCCCAAAGCTGAGATTGACTGATATTTAGTCATATTTTCCTTGGGGATCACTTCCCAAATATCATCAGCACCCAGCTTTTCTGGATCGTCGATAATAATTACTTCCTGAGTACCGCCATGAAAAATTGCCATCACAGAAGGAGAAGGTGATTCATTCTGAGCTGCTTTCTTCTTCAACATTAAAGCAATATCAGTTTTGTTATCACCGTTAAAATCCCCTCGGAGATATAGCGGTCTGATATCTCTAAACACCATGACATAGCGTTCATTCAGATTTTGCTTAAAAAAGGATTCCCTCACCCAACGGGGCACGTTGGCATATCTAATTTGAGCAATAAAAGCTGCTTGATCTGAAACGTCACCATAGCCTTCAACCGTTTGAGGATCGTAAGTGATGTCATAGCTTGCAGTTTGAGGAGAGCGTCCAGATGACTCGGTAGCACTGCTCTCTACTGTAGGGGTTGAGGTTTCAACCGGATTCTGAGAATTCTGTGTCCCTTCTACGGAAGTATTTACAGAAGGATTTGAGGAACAAGCGCTCGTCATCCAGAACAGAAAACAAAGAACTATCCAGTGGCAAATTTGAGTTTTCTTCACAGTGTTTTTTCTTCTTCTAGCAAGATACTAGATGGCTTTAATTTCTTTGAGGAAATGTGAGCGATCGCCCCACTAAAAACTACTAGCGATCGCAATTCCTACAACACATTGATCCTGGAATTTATAGATACAGGGTGAAGGGCAGACTCTTCGCAATTTAGTTGAAGAAATTTAGCTTTACCTAATAATTCTTTAAGCCAGGTTTTCTCGGTATTGAGTAGTGACCTGATCAATAAATGCCTGCCATTGCTGGTCTGGAATCCAGATTCGGTACAGATCTTGAAGCGCTTCTTCAGGAGCCATTTTTTGGCATAGAGTACGATACAAAAACATAAAAGCGGATACTCGCATGTTGGCAGCACAGTGAACAAATACTTTTTTGTCCTGATTCGCTTTCATGACTGCAAAAAAATGTAGAGCATCTTCAACTTGAGGGTTTTCCCAGCTCACCGGAATGTGAACATACTGCATCCCTTGTTGCGTCACGATTTCCGCCTCGTTTGGCAAAGCATTGGTTGAGGTAGACAGAGCTAAATTCACCACCGTTTCATAACCTGCGGCTTGAAGAGCTGGGAATTGCTCGGCAGTCGGTTGTCCGGCGGTGCCAATCTGGTCAGCTAGATTCAGGAAGGCCCGAATTGATTCAAGTGGAGGGGTAGTCATCTCGGTCTCCGGTATGGGTTGATTAGCGCAGGGCGATCGCTCGGAGATATAGCAACTAGGGGTATATTCAATCAACAGGTCAGCGTGCCAATACCCGCAAGCTAGAGACAAATCATGCGCCCTCAGTATTCTTTTGTTGTTCCTATTTATAACGAAGAAGCCACGATTCCAGAGCTGTATCACCGCATCAGCAGCATCATGGATCGGATGGATGGGCCAGTAGAGTTGATATTAATCAATGATGGCAGTCGCGATCGCTCTCTAGAACTGCTCCGAGATCTGCACCAACGCGATACGCGAGTGTGCTACTTGAGCTTGGCACGTAACTTTGGTCATCAAATTGCGGTAACGGCGGGGCTAAACTTTAGCCGTGGGCAAGTGGTAGTAATCCTGGATGCAGATTTGCAAGATCCACCAGAACTGATTCCTGACATGGTGGAAAAATGGCGGCAAGGCTATCAAGTGGTTTACGCACAACGCACCCAGCGCCACCGGGAAAGTTGGTTTAAGCGTTTCACGGCTTATGCTTTTTACCGCATCCTCAAGCAGCTAGCCGATGTCGAAATTCCTACTGATACCGGAGATTTTTGTTTGCTCGATCGCCAAGTAGTTGATGTGTTGAATGCCATGCCAGAGCGCAATCGCTATATTCGGGGGTTGCGATCGTGGGTTGGCTTTCGACAAACAGCAATTTTGTTCGAGCGAAACCCTCGCTTTGCGGGCGATGTGAAATATACCTTCCAGAAGTCCTTGGGGCTAGCCGTAAATGGGTTGGTCTCTTTCTCCAAAGTGCCGCTACGGATCTCAACTTACATTGGGTTGTTTTCGGCGGCGATCGCGCTGTGCATGGCCATTTTGGTGCTTTATTGGCGCTTTTTCGCCCCTGGTTCACCCTTGACGGGCTACGCAGCAATTATTGTGGCAATCTTCTTTCTCGGCGCAGTGCAATTGGTCAGCATTGGCATTTTGGGCGAATACATTGGCCGCATCTACGAAGAAATTAAAGGCAGACCACTCTATACCCTGGCCGAAGTGCAAGGCTTCCAAAAACCTGAGGCTCCTAGCCCTAAAGCAATCTCTAATGGTCATACCGAACGACGGTAGAACATTGGGTAGGGCGATCGCTAACTGCTAACTGCCACCACCTGGCATGTTTCTGCCGATCGCCGAGCTGCGTCTGCCACCTTCAAGGCGTACAAGCTGGCTTCTGGTGACACATATAAAGGAGTGCCTTTATAGAGATGGTCTAAGACATTGGCTGTATCTTTCGCAAATAGTCCCCGGCGTCCGCCTACCTCCACGACATGCTCACCATCGGCTTGGATGAGAGTGCCGCGATCGCCATCAAAGACTAAAGCTCCTTCAGTTCCTTGCACTTCAAAGGTACGAGCCGATTGCCATAGCGTTTCGCCTTTGCCATAGGTGACTTCGGCTAACACACCACTGGCAAAATTCAAATGGGCTGTACACAAGCACGCTTGATAGAATCTAGGCTCTTGAGCGGTTTCAGGGTGGCTCCAATACCGCGCCTGACAACTCACACTTGCAACTTCCCCAAACAAATCGGTCAAGCGATGAATGCGAGACGTGGCCCCCGAAAAGGGAAAGCCAAACAATTCTGACTGATAAGTCCATTTCTGCGGAGCAGGATGTTGGGGATTGAGCGTGGTGTAGCGGGCGTAAAAGACCGAGCCGACTTGCGGCAAAGACTTGACTAGAGCCTGATGCAAGCCACCCAGTAGCTCAATATGCTCGACGTGTAGCAATTTGTTCTGAGTCTTGGCTAGGTCAATTAGTGCTTCTGCTTCAGCGACATCCAAAGCCAGCGGATACTCCACCACAACATGCTTGCCTGCTTCCAGCGCCGCCCGTGCGATCGCCCCGTGATCCCGATTCACCGTACAGATCACCACCAAATCAATCTCAGAGCGATCGAGTAAAGCTTGCCAGTTGTCTAGTGCCTCAGCTTGGTAAGTTTGGCTGAAAGCCCTTGTTCTTTCTAGGTCGTGGCCTGCAACGGATACTAGTTGCGATCGCGAATCTGCCTGGAGTGCCTCCGCTCGTAGCTTCGCCGCATAACCAGTGCCAACCAAGCCCACTTTTAGGGGGAATGGGGCCGTTTCCTTAGAGAAATAAGTTGTCACAGATACAAGCCCGAATCAGTTTTATGAAAAAGATTGCGAACCTATAGATTACCGAATTATTTTTATCTGGTAAGCAGATTTTTTCAGAACCCAATTAACTAGACTTATTGATGAATTCTAATAAGACAGATAATCCTTACTAATTTATCACTCGATTTTGGGACAAATAGAATTCTATTTGTCAACCACCAAACCCTCATAGCACCTCAGTTTTGGGTCGCAAAACTGATAAATAGACCCAGAAGCGACTAGCAAAAGTCCATTTAGTCAAGCTTTTGACCGTCCCATAAGTATAAGTAGATCAAATAGCCAAATTTCATTACGAATCCCATTCAACCCAACACCTGATTTGGTGTTACAAGTTTTAAGTTTTCCCGTAGTATCTAGAAGTGAAGCTGATTCAGGAAGCGATTACTCAGGAAATTATCTGACGCTAGCTTTCTATGCACTTCACATGCCGATTATTGAACAGAGAGGACTACTGATGCCAACTTTTAAGGTCACCTTGATCAACGAGGCTGAAGGGCTTAACACCACTATTGAAGTTCCTGATGACGAGTACATTCTCGACGCTGCCGAAGAGCAAGGAATCGACCTTCCTTACTCCTGTCGTGCTGGTGCTTGCTCTACCTGCGCTGGCAAAATCACTAGCGGCAGCATTGATCAAAGCGATCAGTCCTTCTTGGATGACGACCAAATTGAAGCTGGTTTTGTGCTAACTTGCGTGGCTTACCCCACCTCCGATTGCACCATCATGACCCACCAAGAAGAAGAACTGTACTAAAAATTTTCTTTCCAATAGGCAGGAGTGCAAATTGTGCTACCTGCCTTATTTTTTAGCTTTTAGGTGCTGACTCAGGAGAGGGAGCCCGCCAAAAGGTCAAGGCTTGGCTAATCGGCTGAATCTGAGTACCGGGGTAATAGAAGTTCAGAATTTGTCCACTGGTCCACCCTAGGCGACCGAGCCGATAAGACCCAGTTTGGCTCATGCCAACACCATGACCTAGCCCACCACCTACAAAGGCATAACCCTTAAGAACTTTATTCGCTGCATAGATAGGGTCTAAGTAAAAGAGGGTGCTGTTGGGGGCATAGAAAGCATTGAGAATGTCATCTTTTTCTAACTCGATCGCACCCACATCCGTCTGGGCCACCATTTTTTGTACTCGTCCGGCGGGCGATCGCTGGGTAACCTGAAGCTGCTGAATCGCTGTGAAGTTAGCCAAGGGATGTTTATTGCCCTGCAAGTACTTCTTCAAGTCTTGGGTGAGCTGAGCTAAGCTACTTTCCTCTCGCCAGCGGAACATATCCCACCCTTCTTCATTGAAGCCTTTACGTTGCGTAATAAAGGTGCGGAGATTTTGCTCATCAGCCAAGCTACGGCGCGACAAATCCCAAATACTAGCGGCTGAATCGACTACCGCCCGCAAATAAGGCCGAGGTGGGCCATTCCAGACGTCATTAAAGGGTGCGGTCACACCCCCTGTAGTGGAGGAGTATAAAGCATCGACCAACTCATTTTGATAAGTCAGCACCAAGCCACGAGTGGCAGCGATCGCGCGATCGGCTTCAGGGGTCGTTCCCGTTAGTCCCCAATAGACTTGGCATTGAGTATCGGCACAAAGCTCATAACCATCGATCGCAAAGCGGCGTAAGTTACGCAAAACATAGGTACGAGCCAAAATTGCTTGAGCCTCAACCGCAGGCTGGGGTGCGCCTCCACCAATTTCATGCGGCACAACTCCCCGCAGATAAGTTTCGATCGGGACTTGGTTGACAAGTGTATAAGTGCCGTAAGTGTTAGGTTGCAGACGCAGTGTACCCGCATACAGACGACTGGCTTGGTTCTCTTTGGCAATTTGTTCGGCGGTCTTATCTTTCGCTTTGGTGCCTTGAGTCACCTGGACTAGATTGCTACTACTAACGACTTGCAACTGATCCCTGGTGTAGCGATAGCCATCCACCACAAACGAAGCTTTCGGTACCTGAGCCAGCACTTGCGAATCAACGTAGGCAGTGTTATTGCCTTGGTCTTGTAAGCTTTGCAGGAGTAAGCGCCGCAGCAACGGCGAGCTATACACATCCCGCTTGGCCCAAACTTGCCAACGATCTGGTTGCGCTACCTCAACCTCAATGCCTTGCGATCGCCACTTTTCAGCACTGTCTTCCGCACTCTCAAAGCTGCGATGAGTACTCAAAACCACTCGTTCGCTGACTTGTGGCTCTGGCAGAGGTTGCATCACCACATCAACTTTCATCTTGCTAGTGCTGAGACTTTGGCGCTTCCCTCCGGTTTCAAACGTTAGCGTGAGGCGATCGCCCGCTGGAGCTTGGAGCGTTAGCTCATCAGCAGGTTTGGTGCCAAATCGTTGCACTACGCCAATTTGTAGCTGTGGTTCGGCGGGCGCTGCCGAGACCCTACCAGAGGTGCCTAGACTAGCCAAGCAAGCGGCGATCGCCAGACCCGATAACCGCATTAGCCAAGGGAGAGGCAATTGGTTGGTTTGAATCTTCAAGTTTTTAGATTTAGGGTAATCAATCGGCTGAAGCGTTTGGCTCACAGGTCGCTGCATTGCAAGAAGACTTCTTTGACAGAATACGCCACTTCGACGAAAAAAACCGGGGAAAAGAGCCGTAAAAACCATTGATGAACCATAAAAAATATTGCAACTCATAGTCATAACGAGTATGATTTAGAATATAAGCAACACATCGCTCAGCAACATCCGATGTCAAGAGTTGAAGATATCCCCATCCAAAAAATTCGTCGTCCTTTATTCCGCCAAAACGACCAAGCCAAAGTTGCAGCTCTAATGACCTCCATTCAAGCAGAGGGCTTAAGAGAACCCATTGATGTCTTGGAAGTTGAGGGCGAGTACTACGGTTTCTCTGGTTGCCACCGCTTTGAGGCTTGTAGTCGATTAGGTCATGAAACGATCCGCTGCAATGTACGTCGGGCTCCGCGATCGGTTTTGCGGATGCACCTGGCCTAGGTTGGCGGCACCAACTTGGTAAACTGCCCTTTAGGTTTACCCGTTACGTTTAGCTATCTACTACCTGCCATAATCTAGTTGCAGGCTGAGCAGTAAGCTAACAAAATTTTTTAGTTACCAACGGAGATACTATGCAAGCTCAATCTAAAGGTATCGCCATTAATATTGGCATTGACGAAGCAGACCGCAAGGAAATTGTAGACGGGCTCTCGCGTCTGCTCGCAGACACCTACACGCTTTACCTCAAAACTCATAACTTCCACTGGAACGTAACGGGTCCAATGTTCCAGACTCTCCACCTCATGTTCGAGACTCAGTACAACGAGTTAGCTTTGGCCGTAGATCTGATTGCAGAGCGGATTCGGGCCTTAGGATTTCCTGCTCCCGGCACCTACAGCGATTTTGCTCGCCTCAGTTCCATTGAGGAAACCCCTGGCGTTCCCTCGGCTGACGAAATGATTCGTCTTCTAGTAGCAGGTCAAGAAGCTGTGGTTCGCACTGCTCGTTCTGTGTTTCCTGCCACAGAGCGCGTCAACGATGAGCCTACCGCTGACCTACTAACCCAGCGGATGCAAATTCACGAAAAAACTGCTTGGATGCTAAGAAGCTTGCTCGATCAGTAACTTTTTGAACCAGAGGTTCTGCTTAATTAGTGCAGGGTTTATTTGCGGGTAGATCATGAGATGGTATTACTTCAGAGCTACCCGTTGATGCAATTAGGATGACCCAATCGAACTCTCCAGACTACACCCATCAGTTGCGACAGCTTATGCAACAGGTGGGTGTTTCTAGCTTTAAATCCCTCAGCGAAACAGCTAGCGTGTCAGAGTGGCAAGTGAGGCAACTGCGGCAAGGCCAAGCGGCTCAGATGCGAGCAGAAGCTTTGATCAAGCTGAGCCAAGTACTGCAAATTTCCTTACCTGAACTAATCACTACTTTTTCCCAGGTGACACTCAAGACCGATGTAGCAGATGTTCAGACAACTTTAGACCAAACAACTGCAAATGCTGAGATAGCAGCCCTGAAATTGGAATATGAGCGATCGCAAGCACAGCTAGCTCAACAACGCGAGGTACTTTGGCAAGAGTTTCAGCAAACTACCTTACAGACGATCGAGTCTTGGTTGTTGCAATGGCCCACAGCGGCTTATGCCGCCCAACAAAACCCTCAAGCTCCAGCAGTCAGGCTGTTGCCACTATTGCGACCGATTGAAGCCCTGTTGCAGCAATGGGGTATAGAAGCGATCGCTGAAGTTGGCACAGAACTACCCTACGACCCAACTCAACATCAACTAATGGAAGGAATCGCTCAACCTGGCGATCGCATGCGAGTGCGTTACACAGGCTATCGTCAGGGCGAAAAACTCCTCTATCGCGCCAAAGTTAGCCCCCTAGTTTCCAGCAAAACCTAAAGACTCGCGCTTTAGCATCCGCCAAGATTCAGAACTCGTATCTCTTACATAATCTCTCATTCGGCTGATGCTGCAATTGTGTGGATTTGTTGCAGTAGTAAGAGAGCCGAAGCGTGGAGAAAAATAAAAATGCGTAAGTTAAACATTGGTTTGACCGAAGAACAGCGTCAAGGCGTGGTTGGTTTGCTCAATCGCGACTTGTCTGATGCTTATTTACTTTTGATCAAAACTAAGAAGTACCACTGGGATGTCGTGGGTCCTCAATTCCGCTCTCTACATCAGATGTGGGAAGAGCATTACCAGGCTCTAACCGAAAATATTGATATGATCGCTGAGCGAGTTCGGATGTTGGGCGGCTATCCTGTAGGTACTGCTCAAGGCTTTTTAGAAAACGCAACCATTCAAGAGCATGGCGGTGACGTTCCCACAGCGGAGCAAATGGTCTTTAACTTGGTCGGTGACCACGAGCAGGTAATTCGTAATCTGCGCGACCATGTGGATCAGTGCGGCGAAAACTTCCATGATCAAGGAACGGCTGACTTCCTCACAGGCTTGATGGAACAGCATGAAGAAATGGCTTGGATGTTACGTTCCTTTATTGAAGGACAATCCATTCAACCTGATGGTCAGACTAGCGCTGAACCTAAGCTAACAGTTGCTGCTGGCTAGATCACTAGATTAATTTTGTAGGGCGTAGGAGGTGGAATCCAATTTCCACCTTTTTTATTTAGTTGTTTGAGCAAAATTAGCTTTTGTGAAATGAAGCGATCGCAAAAGGCTTTTTTTGACTCGTTTCTGTAAAGATAATTAGTAGGATTGAATGGTTAGGCGGAATCGCTGATAGAGGTTGAGTCATTTGGCTAGGGGAGTTTAGGGGTCTGCGAGTACAGAATTGGATAGTTAAGCGCAAATATTCCATTTCTGGCTTGAAGAGACCTAATCCCTATGACACCGGAAGAATTTAGAGAGGCTTATTTAGCAGCTCAAAATGGCTTGGGCAACGATCTGCAAACTTTAGTGAGTCTATCTAGAAGTTTTAGTGAACTGGCAACTAAATTTAGCGACTTAGCAGATAAGATCCCTGTAAATTACAGCAAAATCAATGAAATTGTTGAATCCTTCATTGAGGAGCAAGAGCAACCATAATGGGTCATAGAACTGAGCAGGTAGCTTCTAGCTGAGCTTCAATTGTTTTTACTAAATTCTCAAGAGCGATCGGTTTTGTGAGATAAGAACTAGCTCCTAAATCGATCGCTTTTTGCTTCTCACTCTGGAATGCATAAGCAGAGGCAATAATTACTGGAATAGAAGACCAAGGAGATGCTTTCAACTGCTGTAACAGTGTAAAACCATCAATACAGGGCAATTTGAGATCGAGCAAGAGCAAGTCGGGCTGAAACTTGGCTACAGATGGAAAGAAGTTGAGGCCATCAGGCAGGCTAAGAACGGTGTAACCCTCAGCTTCTAAGCAATCATGAGTGATTAGGCGATGAAGATCATTGTCCTCAACAATCAAAACTCGCTTTTTAACCGTTGTTGAATTGCAAAGCTTAGTAATTGGCATCAGGCTCCTATATCAAGTTTGTGTAAAGTTGTAGACTCCCTTTATTGTGCGCTCAACTTTCTCTACTGTACTCACTAAACTGGCGGAACTATAGTTAGCGAAATCGCGTAAAATCTACGCTTCCAGAGCAGATTTTATACCTTCACTGTTTAATTAGTTAGGCAGCGTGGTTCTTTCCTATAAGCGTCGTGTAGAGCACCATTGAAAATATAGCCAAACGGCTTGATGCAATTTTGAGGGTATATTCCATTGATTTGGTTAACGCTGATCTCTTTAGCTGCCCTCATCGGAGGCATTTGTGGTTGGAGCTTCCAGGGGTATCGTTCCGTTATTTTGGGAGGTGCAATTCCTTGGTTTGGGCTGCTGGCGTGGCTACTCTACAACGAGTATTTCGTCCCCTACCAAGGCGGTGGAGCATCCATGTGGCCGATCGCCCAACTTTTTGCTGGCTCTATAGTGGCTGTGGTGGGTGTACTTGCAGCGGTTGTTGTTCGTGAAGTCAAAGCAAGATTGCGAAGAAGCAAGCGACCCTAAAACCCGGTGCTCACTAAATTGAACCCGTACGAATCGATTTTCTATTACGTTTACTGACGCGATCGCTGCCTCGCTTCAGCCCTGCGATCGCCCAACCACATCAGTGCCAGAACAGGCATACCTATCACTATAGGCACCAGAAATCGGAAATCGGCTGCGGCTACCCCCACTCCGGAAATGGTGAGAGTGAGGAGTGCTGTGATCAAGTATCGGGTGTTAATGCCCTTGCCGAGATACTTGAGCAGTAGTAACACTGGCCAAAAAATGACATAAAAGGCCAAGGAAAACAGGAATATGCCCAACAGCGAATAAAAGATGGTAGTCAAAGACATACAAAAGGCTCAAGACTAGCAGTTCTGACAAATACCCATTAAGGATGCCCTTCCAAGGCGATCGCCCCACTCACCCTAATGAGGGAATGGCTCACTAAGATGCTTGCGAGCCGCATTCTCTCGTTGACCCATTGCATCCCCCACAATTGAAACAGGCTCTAAGGAGAGCCAGAATTATCAGCTCCGAGTGGAGTGATGAGGTAACTCTAGACTAGCTAGGTAACTTTTTACGGTGTTATAAGAAAGACCCGTTTCACGACTTATCTATAGATGAGCCCCTACGGGTGCTGCTGATGTCGGTTATGCCTACTAACCCCGGCCCAGATTTCTTAGTCTTCACAACTGTTAAGGGTTGCACTATTGACTCTGGAAACTTTAGGGAGCGGTTATGGGTTAAGGTGCTCAAGCGATCGGGAGTGCCTTATAGGAAGCTCCACACTATTAGGCACACCTTGATCAGTCACGCCATAGAACAAGGCATCCCAATGACGGGAATCGCTTATCTGGCTGGTCACAAGGACACAAGGATGGTGATCCAGACTTATGGGCACATAGTTAATAGACCTGACTTGCCAGAAATGCCTATCTGAATAGTTAGGAATGTTTTAGATGCTTATCCTGAGAGGCTGCTTGTGCCAGGAAAGAAGGATCTAGCTAAGCCTCTAGCTAAGGCTAAGCGTCTGTGCCTTCTCAAGTGATCGACTAGGAGCTGAAACTATTGAATACTGAAGCATTAACGAGCACACCTCAACACTTATGGAGTGCCTTGGAGGGCTATCTATTGGCTCATCCCCCTTTTGCTCCTGTCATAGCAGCATTTCTCGGCCCCACCCTGGCTTTTCTTTTAAGTCAGTTGGCAACTCGTAGACAACTGAATGCAGCAACTAAGAAGCCTGTAACCCTTGCCAAGGAACCTGAGGGCTCTAACAGGGTCGAGCCTCTAGATGACATTGATTTTATGGATATGACTTATGTGGTGGATGAGCTTTCCGATGCGGATTGGCAGGCATATTATCTGGCATTCCAGGAGTCATATCGCATGGAAGGGCAGAAGCTAAGCAGGGATTATGAACAAACAGAAATAGACCTTGATTCAGACGAGTGACGCTTAGAAAGCGTTCTGATTCAAGGCCTCGAATCTGGCAAGCTAAAACTAGTCTAAGCACAGAACCACGAAGATTCAAACAACTGCCGTTTAAAACAACAAAACCTGCTCAGTGAGCAGGTCTTATGCGATCGGAGCGGCGGGATTCGAACCCACGACCCCTACTACCCCAAGGCAGGAATTTGTACCCTGAAGCTTTCTGATAGCAGGAGTTCCAAGAATTCTCAATAGCTGGAATACCAACAGGATCGCAATTATGGGCGGGAAGGCGATCGCCTGAAGGGTCGATGCACGGTGCTCGTTAAGGGCTAGGCTCCTGTTTATGCTGCTTTTCACTGGTAGATTGCCACTTCTAGACGATTTGCTAAAGCAATAATGTCGTCCTTACGAGCAATTGTATTCATCCACTCCACTGGGATGCCTTCGACTCCGTAGTAAATACCTGCCAAACCTCCAGTGACTGCTGCCGTAGTATCTGTATCCTCACCCAAGTTAACAGCCTTTAGAACTGCTTCTACATAGGAGGACGTATTCAACAAACACCACAAACTAGCTTCTAAGGTATCAATTACGTAACCTTCAGAATTAATACTCTCAATCGGTAAAGCATCAATTTGACCGCTAAATACTCGTTCAAAATGAGTTCTCTCTTGGCTGTAAGGGTACCTTTGGTAAACCAGTTCAACTCGGTCTAACCCTTCTTGATACGCTACTTTAGGATTTCTACCCTCTAATAGAGCAATGGCGACACTGATATAAATACCGCAAGCCATTTGTGAGCGAGGATGCGCGTGAGTAATGCAAGAGACTTGATGAACTCGTTCAAGTAACACCGAGAAATCCCAAGTTTTATAGTAATAGGCCAGTGGCAAGATTCGCATCAAAGAGCCATTGCCATTGCTACGTTCTACAGTGTCTCCTGCCTGTAAAGGTGGTACTCCTCGACGCAGTTTCTCAATCGCCATTTGTGTCGTAATTCCAATATCAAACACTTTCCCTCGTGCAGTCCACTTTTGCTCGTAATACCAGTCACAAAAGGAATCGGCGATCGCCTGCAACGAAAAGCCATTGCAGAGAGAATCAGCTAGACAGAAGGTTAGAGAACTATCATCAGACCAAGTACCAGGAAGTTCATTCCAGGCATTGTGGCTGTTCATATCAAGAACAGGGTGTTGAGTTCGTTCTTCACGAGTTGAAAACTCAACAGGAACGCCAAGAGCGTCCCCTATGCAAAGACCCATTAGACCAGCTAGTACCTTTGAGTGTTTCATAGGATCAACAATACTTTTCAGTGCTCCCACATTTGGCTTCATCCCATAATCTCAAAGATTCAGTTTGGCAGTATAACCATTATTTATAGGGAAATTCTTTTGTATCTCAGGTTTCTCTAGACTTTATCTATACACAAGAGAGCCTTTTCTGAAGTTCAAGGATGATCCCTACTACCCCAAAGCAGGAATTTGCGGTCTAAATTCTAGTAGTAGCAAGGACTTTAAGCATTCTCAATAACTGGAATATCAACAATATCTCAACTGTGCAAGCAGAAGCGATCATCTGAGCAAGGGCAGTATTTAGGCAGCATTATGAATCGCATTTACAAAAGGAAGCATAGCCCGAAGGGAGATTCGGCAAAGGTTCGACAATGCTGAGATAGTAGGCCCCTCACCCATTATGGAAATTACATCCTCCATATCAACCACCACTTTCTCTTGAGCGGTCCGTGCTGTCCCCATGTGGACACCGCCCATAGCGTTTGCACAGGCACGGATTACATCGCGCACTGATGCCTGGCTAGATGTCATTTTTAAGCAGGGGGCTTTTAAGAAGGTGTCAAGATTTATATCGATCGTGGGAGATTTTGGATATAAGGTGGGGTCTAAACTCTGCCAGTGCATGGTTGGATTGCCTGGTGGCGGAGTCCGGTAATCCATTACTCGAAACCGAATAGGCAGACGATACTTCTGATTTACGACGTGGGCAAGGGCATTACTATCGAGCAGAAGTTGGCGTAGGAGGCCAGCAGAACGAATGAGTCCGTAACGTTTCCTCTCAAGGAATTTACTTTCTATATCTCTAAGTGTTTCAAGAAAAAAAAGCTCTTGCTCGTCACTTGTCTGGATAGTGTGAAGCGGTGGAAGAATAGCAGATGGTATCGGCGAAAAATTTATGTCATTAGTTGTTAGTACAAACGGAGTAACACCAAGACAATCCTCAATTAGTTCAATATTGTTGAGAGAAAATAATAAACTTCCATTCGACCAACCTAGATACAACAAAGCCTGACCAAAGCCTCGTATTTCAATTGGTTGAAATGTTTTGAGGCATGTCTGCGCCTCCGTTACTACGCGAACTATTAGGCGACCTTGCGAATCCCCTAAGACTTGTGCGGAGAATTCGTCGTCACGGTAGGAGAATAGCTCACCTCCTACTAGCGGCGGCCATGGCAGTAGAAAAGATAAGACTACGTATAGTGTACGTTCCATTGAATATTGCTCTAATAAACTTCTAACTAATCAATAAAAGCTTTAGCAATTCATAGGGAATGAATCGTTTCTTATGAATTGTCCTTGTTTCAGCACGATTCTAGTTTGGCCTAACCTTAACTCGTACTACAACAAGCTGGCCTAATTCTGGACTGAAAAATCCAACAACATCGGCACTACAAGCGTAATCTATGGTGTTTTTAGAGCCTAAAACCTTCATTTCTTCGTTGAGTAATTGCGTACTCTGCAATCGAAAAAGGCTCTAAAGAGAGCCAGAAGTATTAGCTTCGAGTGGAGTGATGAGGTAGCTCTAGCCTAGCTAGATAGCTTTTTACCGTGTTATAAGAGAGACCCGTTTCACGAGCTATCCGCCCTTGCGAGTAGCCAGCAACTTGTAGTTCGGCCAGTTGGTCTTTCCACTGTTCAAAGCCATCAGGACGACCTAAAACTTTTCCCTGCGATCGCACTCGTTGGAGTCCTGCCTTGGTTCGTTCTGAGATGCGGGCTGCCTCTTGTTGTGCGAGGTAGGCCAACACTCCCACAACGATGTGGGCCACCAATTCATTCTCGGTATCAAGCAGCGGCTCAGTATAGCTCTTGAACCTACAGCCTAGATTGCTGAGTTGCTGGAGATAAGCGATCGTCTTGCGGATACCCTCACGACTAAAGCGATCGAGTGACCAAAACAGCACTAAGTCAAACTTTCGCTTAGCTGCATCTTCAAACATGCGGCTGAAGTCGCCACGTTCGCGCTTCCCCTTTCGGCCAGATTCGCGATCAACGTAGGTTTCAACAATCTGCCAACCTTGGCGATCACAAAACTCTTGTAGTTGAAAAAGCTGGTTGTCAGTGTCTTGCCCTCTGTCAGTTGTTGAGATTCGTAAGTAGAGAGCGCAAACTGTTTTTTTCATGCCGTAAGGCTATCAAAAAAGGACCGTTTATTGATAGTTCTAAAAGAAGAATTTAACCCATTGATTTAGGGTACTTTCAGCCTCTCCAATTTGTACCCCTTTTTTGATAGTCCTAAATAGACTGTTTAAAAATTAGAGGGCATACTAGGGCCAATAGTACAGAGGCTCTAAGCAAAATGGCTGAACCACTTTTAACCGCAATCTTTGGCCCCAACGCAGTACAAGATGCAAATACTCTAACAATTTCAAAGACAGACCTAGCTACGGTAGGTTTAACTCCCGCTGCTGGCAACCGAGCTGAATCGCTTTTCGCTGCGATCATTCGGTTGGCTGAACCAACCTTGACGACTACAGCACAAGAGACGAATCCAGACCAAAATATCACAATTGAGGATGGCTTCCCTTCGTTGATTGAGCGCAACGACGTGGCGTATAGAAGGAATCAAAAAACCATTTCATTTGACAAAGTTGACACTCAATCATCGATTGACCCTGACGACTACTAATCATGAAAATTCCCCACTCGCTACTATTCGGTGAGGGATTCTATCAAGATTCCCAGGTAATCAAGATTCAAAAATCTTCCTTGCATGGGTTAACTCCTTTACCTAATAACACCGCTGAAAGCTTATTAGCTGGCTTAGTTCTGCAAGCCGAAAGCGCCTTTACTGGAGTGCTTTTAGATGAGGATGAACAACCGTTATTAGATGAGCTAAACAAACCTCTAGAGTATGACTCCTCATTGCTCTATGAGTCGTTACAGGTCTCTCTATGGCGGTTCTTGTTTCAAACCAAGAAGGGTGTACCCGTTGCTACTCACACATTCCTTATACAATTTTTCGCTTCACCCACCATCCCCTATGAACAACCCATTGAACCCAAGGATCTAGAGCTGTGAAACTGTCCTTAAAACCGCCAATAGAATCAATTGATGAGCTAACAAAATTCCCATTAATAGAGGGTGTGACCAATGCTGTAAAACTAGCTAGCTTTGAACAATTGCAAGCAAGCTTTGGTAATAGCAATAGTGGATCTATAGGTAGGGATTTTCAGTCTCAGGTACTGCTAGATATGCCTGAGCTATTTACAGACTTTGACCTTGAAGGAGACGGAAGAATAAGCGATGTAAGCGGATTTGGTAGCCACGGCACCGGAGTTGGAAGCTACACGATCGGCGGGTCTATCTTGCCATTTGCACCTAACAGCAAGTCTTTAGTGTGTGATGGAGCCACGGGCAAGATCCGATTCAATGCGGAAGCGATACCAGCCAGTAACACCGCAAGAGTAACCCTCATGGGTTGGGCGGTTGCTTCTGCCAGTGCAAAAGGAATGATGCTCAGCCTTGGCGGAAACGAAAGCGGAACCTCAGGTGAGGGAATTGCGATCGGATATGGTGGCGCAAATATCGACCAGCCGGGCCTAGTTCCCTGTGCTTTTTCTCAGGGTGTAGCTTACGTCAATGGTTCAAATACTGTTAGCCCTGGACTGCATCATCTAGCGCTAACAGTAAGTGAGCGCGAATGGCGAATTTATGTAGATGGCAAGCTTTTTCATTTTCAAACGTCTGATGTCTTAGCTACTCAGGGTAGAGGGCACATAGGCGGATATAGCAACCGAACTTCTAACTTTGGAATTGCTTACCCTGCTTACTATTCATCTGCCTTACCACATAGCAGAATCAAAGCCCACTATCTAGCAACTAAGGCCACGCTGTAGAGGTTGTTCAATGTCTAGTCACTGTGCCAATGAACCACCAGTGACGGTACTTATCCAATATAAAGACGGCAAAAAAGAGGAGGTTATATCTGCCTCTGTCCCCATCACTGTAGAGGTTAGAAAAAAGTCAGGGTTGCAAACAGAAGATCCTGACCCAAACACGCCTACTGGTGGATGCTGTGATGTCGCCTACGAAGTGAAGCTGACCTATCAATATTGTGCGCTAGGTTCAGAGCCTAACACTTGTAGTGGGGAAACTATAACCGCTCCACCAGTAGAACTAGATGTGGTAGGTAAGATTTTAGGAACCCGTGTTACTCAATTCCAAGGCACAGACAATGCAATTGAACTTACTAGGAGAGGATGCGACGGAATAGAGCAAAAGCTCAATTTAATCGGCTTGAGTTCACAGAAACTAGTCAGTTATTCAATCCAGTCAATTGCTAGAGCTGACGGAAAACCAGACATCTGTGACCCTCCTGACCCTGAGGCGGGAAAGTGCGAAATCATAATCAAAAGCTCCAACGGTTCACTTATTTACACAAAGACCGATGATTGCCCTATCAAATATAAAGTTCGATGCGGTGATCAATGCGCCGAAGGTGAGATTAGGTGTGAGTCTAATTCATATCCTGGGTATTGCTGTACTGATTGTGCAGATTTAGCGAGAAGTTTACGGAGGTAATTGTGGCTAATTGTGGAGATTTAGAGCGGGGTTTACAGGATATGAATCGGCGTATCCGCGAACTGGAAAGACAAGCTGGTGGGGGAGGTGGCGGTACAGGTAACAATAATTTTGATGAGGAAAGGATAGTTCAAAAAGTTCTAGCTAGGTTGTGGAAACATCCTAAGTGGGTAGCTGTCACTGAATGTCTTGAAGTAATTCTTTATGGGAAGGTGAGCTAATGCCAGTAGATGTTTTAGTAATGGCAAGAGAAGCGAAGTTAATTCGTAGCGGATTGCCACTTAAGGAACTAGTAGAACGTTCAAAACTGATTGAACAATTAGAACGACAATTAGGGGGAGTGAAAACTGATGCTATTAAAGCAGGCGAGGTCGCCAAACAAGCTAATACTGAAGCAAAAAAGGCGACTGAATCAGCGAATATATACAAACGAGAGTTTGAGAGAGCGAAAACTCAAATAGGGAGGGATTTTAATAAATTCAAAGGTGATGTAGACAGAGTTACTAAACCTTTGCAAGAAGGCTACAAAAAAATAGACAACGGAGTGCAACGACTCACTAAAGGTCTAGATAAATTTGGAGCGGCTGCGGGTATCGGTTTTGGGCTTGCAGGGGTTGTTATTTCGTTCGCTGCATTGTGGACAAGCGAACGAAATCAAGCAGCGTTCGATAAACAAATCGACCGATTCCAAGTTGATATGACGGCTCAGGGAGGCTTCAATCTTAGGATTCAGAATCGAGTAAAAAAACTTAGAGAGGAGTTCGACGCTTACAAGAAGAAATCAGAGAAAACTTTTGACTACATTTCTCAAGACTTAAAACTAGCGCGTCGAATCGCTGATGCCGCCAAAAAACAGGCAAACGACATTACCTATGAGGCACGTACAAGACTAAAAAAATTAAACGACCTTGTAGCGCAAGCTAACAGCAACGTGACAAAGGCACTCAAGCAGGATACGACCATTCAACAGTCAGTCAGTAAACTGCAAACCACTGTCAAGACTGTAGATGCGAACGTCAAAAAAGTAGAGGTTAAGGCTACTAAGGCAGAGTCAGAGGCGACACAGGCTAGAAACGGGGTCAAACTCGTAGACAGCAAGGCTACTACAGCTTTGACTGCTAGCCAGCAATTGCCAGCAAAGATCCCATCAATAGTCCAAAACCAGATCGCCCCACTCAAGACCCAGGTGCTAGCGGCTGAAACTACCGCTAAAAAAGCGATCGCTGAAAATCCTCCGCAAAACCAACGAATCACAGCACTAGAAAACAAGGTGCAAGCGATTCAGAACGCACCTAAGACCAATACCCCGACCACTAACCAACCGGGAACCAATACCCCAACAGTTAACCAAGCTGAAATCAATCGGGCTGTAAATAATTCCATCGCCGGGTTTGGCATCCTACCAAGGCTCACAGCAGCGCAAGCCACAGCGGATGCAGCATTAGCACGATCCACGGCTGCATTGAATAAACCGGAGCTAGACCCTATCGGACGAAGTGCGCTTGCCCTTGGCACCAATAACGCAGCCGCGATCGACAAACTCAACCGGGACATTCAGGCGCTCAAAGCTCCAAATCTGCTAGAGCCGCGATTGACCACGATAGAAACCAAAGTAAGGGAGCGAGAAAGGGTGGATGCAGCAGCTAATCAGAAACTAGATCAACTGGTAGCCGATCGCTCGAAGCTTGACCTAATGCTTACTGGCCTGGGTGGACTCGCTCTCATGGCACCAGCAATCATCAACAATCTAGGGCCAAAGATTGACGGTATCCCAGATAAAGCAGCTAACGCCGTGGCTAGTGCTCCTTGTAACGCTAGGGGTTGCGGTGGCAAAACATCTGCCAAGGTTGATGGCCTGTCTGAGCAAGTCTCTGGACTGAGTAGCAAGTTAGACAAATTTAACGCGGGTGCAAACCTTGGGCAGTTGGCTCTGTTAACGAGAATTGATTCAACTACTCAGGGAATCACCAATAAGCTTGGCGCACCTATCCCCGGCGGCATCGGAGGATTGCTGCAAAAGTTCTCTAATTCCTTTGAGAAGTTCGCAGAGTGGGCACATCTGGATCGAGTGCTCAATATTCTTACCCTTACCGCAACGGTCCACAATGCCTACATGTTGAGCAACGGGCTGAGTCAGACATTCTTCAGCATGGTTTCCAATGTGTTGGCAGCGGTTGGCATCAAAGACAAAGAGAACAATCCGCTTGACATCAACAAGATAGTAGGAACTAGCATTGAAAACTTGTTTAAGCAGATGCTAGGGGTTGCAACCGTTGATGGGATTAAGGCTGAGTGGAAGAAGTATAACCGGATTTTGCAATCAGCTAGTAACCTACTTTGGAGCTTCCAGAGCATCGGCTACTCGATCCTAGGCTCGCTAGAAATCATTGCTAACTGGAATGCTTTGGTAGCCAATGCCCTCAAGAAATTTGGTGTAGTGGGTGAACGGGCTTATAAGTGGTTCAATCCTGAAGTCAACTTTCAAAATCGATTTTTTACAGCCATTGATAAGGCTGAAAATTTCGTGAGCAACATTGATCAAGTGGCACAAGAGACGCTGAGCATTCAGGAAACCATCACGCAGATAGGTAAGCAAAAGAAAGAATTGGCTGATTCAGTAGCTCAGCTCGACAATTCCCCCCAACGTCCTCAAGTGCCTGAAGCGGCCAAAGTCGCAGCATCCAGCGCAACAGAGAAAGCAACTAGTGCTTCTCCCACAATCACAGTTACCGACCAAGTTAAAGCAGAGGTTTAATCATGCCCTTACCAGAAACTTTTTCACCTTGGGAGCACTTACAAAATGTTGTGATGCAGGTACAAAATCGGCGCGTCCGAAAAGAGTTCAATGATGTAGGGGGAGACGACTGGGACCCAGACATTACAACTTCACGAGCCAGTCTCAGAGTAGCTTGCACCTTGCGGGACGATGACTCAATCCTTCAAACTTTCATCCGTTTGTGGTTGTTTGACGTGACTCTATTAGGTGCATCAAATTTACATCCGGCCATTTATGGAATTCCAGTTACAAGCTTTCAAGAGTCAGTCAAATTTCTGCCACAAATACGACTGTATTTTTCGGAAGATTTAGCCCAAGTTGAGGATGATTTTGAACCCGTTGAGGCTGAAATTTCCTTTAGGCTGGTTGGTCAAACTTCTACAACTTTGACTCAGTCAGAGATGAGAGCTTACGCCAACAAAATCAGAACTGCTTTTGCTGCGGGGTCTGGTTTCACATGGAAGAAAGGCCGACTCAAAGCCAGCTATAAAGACCAACATCATGGATACAACATGATTCTTACAATTTGGTCTGAAGCAGAAGCTAAACGGGTAATAGAACAGGTTCTAGATATTCAAGGCCATGCTCCAAACTGGGATTTTTTAACAGTAAACGAACCTAAACAAACGTTCCCCATTGTTCCAGGATTTCAAAATATTTTAGGCAAGTCGCGACGCAAGCCCAGAGAGCGCCCGATTGCTTACGTTCGCTTTCGATATGCAGAGCTAAAACTTCACGGCCTGCCCAACGACATCACCTTAGTTGATCGCACTGGATTCAGGAAAAATCCCGTTGTTCAAGCTAGCTAACAGTTCCTACAATTTCAGTTGCACTAGCAACGCGAATTCTAGAGTTAATTGCTCCGGATTGCGTGACGTAGCCATCCACAACAGCACCTCCACTGGTTGCGGGTGGAAAGGCGTTCAAGCGTTCACCTTCCGGTTGACTTTCATTAGCAACTGCTTGAGCAGTAGCGCAAGCTTCACGGAAGCGGGTTAGAAGTTTTACCATGCAGGGCTGATTCAAATTCGGAACCGTATCACCGAACAATAAAGACAGGCTTACCATTACTCCGATATTGCCAACTGGGTCTTCTCCTACGAAGAACGAATTAGCAGGCAGTTGAGCGAGAACTTGAGCGGGGGTAAGGTCTGTGAGTTGAGCCATAGGAATTAAAATTTCTCAATTTTTTACTAGCTTAATCGCTATTCGATTTGATTCGATTTGACTGGAAATACTAGTGTTTCCCGCTGTTTAATGTGACGTTTTTGACGTGTTAATCATGGGATACGTCCTCTTATAGGTTTTATTCCTTTTATGTCGCGAATCCCAACCGTTGCAGAACTCACACGTCGTTTGAATGCCCTAAAAACCAGAGAAGCAAACCTCAAAGCGCGGCAAGCTGCCAACACTGGACAACGGGTAGGAATGGGCCAAAAACGCCCTACAGAATCGGCGGCATATGGTAGTCCTTTCACGCTCAACACCTACACCGTAAACGCTGGAAAAGCAGCGGTTACTTTTTTTGGTGGCTTGGCTGCTTTAGGTCTAACTGCCCCAGCAGGCGACGATCCGTTACCCCGTGGTTTTAAGGTCGGGCAAGTTAAGGCGACACGTGGGAAAGCAACGGCAACCAAGGTGACGGCTGAACTGAGCCAACGCTCTTATTTGCGCTATTCGATTGAAGCAGGAACTGACACTCAAGGCACCTTCACAGCACCTCTTACTGGTGGCACTTTAGCTCTCATTAAGACTAAGTTCACTGCGATCGCTGCTGCTAAGAAAGATGACATTGGCGAGTACGGACGAATTGACTACGTTCCTGAACAGCCTGTATTTAGCATTGGTGGTGATGCTGGCGCGGCAGCTCCATAGGGTAGGGCATACACGATGACTGAATTTTCAATGCCTTTGATCTTCCAGCCTCACATGTGCCAAGAGGAACTAGAGATTGGGGTTGAGAAGCTGTTTATCCGTACTCAAGCTAGAGAGCTTTGGCTCTCTGGTGGCTGTACGACTGAGGAGTTTCTAGACCTGGTGAATGAACAGAAAATTGATGTCTTCGACTTAGCAGATACTTGGGAATCAGGTAAATTATGAGCCTGTCGCTTGAGCTGACAGGCTCTAACAAGTGGAATCGTTTGTACTACCAGCGGCATGAGGGGAACCCTGAGAACCGCAAGGTGCGAGGGCCATACGTAGAACCATTTGAAATTCCGTTTGTGCTCCAACAGCGCATTTTGGCTGTGACTTGTACGGCTTCAACGACTGAAATTCGCGCAACTTGGCGTACAGGCGGTTATTTAACTCAGGTTTACTCTGGCATCGATTTGATGGGCAGCGGTGATGTGATTCCTGCTGGTGGTGCCTCTCCTACCATTGCGGTGGATGGGGAAAAGAAACGGGTTGGGCTTAATACTGTGGAGCTAGTCATCTTTCCGCTGCTGGCTCCACAGTTCTATTTGTTCTTCGATCCAGTGCCGTGGCTTAAAAATCTAACCTTTGGGCTGTGGGAATTCACTGGCGTAGAGCATGACGCAATCCTTGAACAGATTGAAATTGCTAGGGTTGCTTTAGCTCGTATCGAGTTCAAAGTTGATTTTTACAATTCAAACTCAACTTAAATCAGCGTTATATGGCTGTTACACCTTTAGAGGTTGTGGTTCCAGCTCTGGCTGGCATCATCACAGCCGGGGGGACAATCCTTACTTTTCGATGGCAAGAGGAGACTAAGCGCAAGAAGGACGAGCGCGAAAATCAGGTCACGCTTATTAATAAAGTTGATGAACTGGTTGATGAGCGCATGGCTGAAAGCCGAGCTGATCGGAACGAGATGAAGACGCAGCTACGACAAGCAGAAAAAGAGCGCAGAAAATTGGCGGAGGAGCAAGCAACCCTTAAAGAAGCCAATGCAATCTTAAAGTCTCAAATCAGCGAAATTCAGTTGCATCGTGAGCAAGCCATCAACCGGATGCGCCAAGAAGTTAATGTCTTGTTTGATAAAAAGACAGTGCTGACGGCTGAAAATGCTGAACTGAGGACTCAACTAGAATCTTTGGCTGAAGAGAACAGTCGATTGAGGCAGCAAATCAATTGCAGTAGTGAAGATGTACAACAGCAACCACATTGATCCACAAGACGTTGCGGCTTATAAGCGCATCATTGATCAGATTAGGTTTGATACCCTCACTCCTACTCAAAAGCTTGCTTGTGCCCAGGCGCTAGAGCAAAAGGCCACTGAGCTGCGCCAAGACTCTGCCGAAGTCAATCGAGCTGCAAAAAATGACGTTTGGTAGGGCGATCGCATTACCAGCGCCTATCCCGTTCCAGTCTCTGGATAGCGGCCTTCCAATACCACGCTTCAGGATGCCCCCCAGGCAAAACATTCTTTTCATAGAGCACCATGCTATGAGCTGCCCTGCGATCGCCTTGAAGCATCCCAATTAGTTGATTTTTGAGCCCTGGCAGTGAGCCAGCATATCGCTCAAAGGGGGGTGCCTCAACGGTCTCATATCCTCTAGTGCTTGAGCTTGCGCTGACCCCGGAACTTGAGGAGGCAGAGGGGGTCGGGTTGGTAATGATGATTTCTATTACTAGGGCTAAACCACCCGCAATGAGAATAGCTGACAAGAGTGAGACCCCATGAGACAGTAGAGCGGCACCCAGAGAAAGGGCACAAAGCAGCAGAAGGCCATGTCTAACCATGCGTTTCCTTGCTAAGCGCCGTGGGGCAGGTTTGATCCATCCCATTTCTCCTACCAAGGCATACAGTATCCAGCAAACTACGGCGGTGAAGGTGAGGGCAATCACGCTCACCAAAATCAATATCTCAAACATGGGAATGCTGATGGTAGTAGTGCAAGCCTCTCTTAGATTCTTCTGAGGGAGGCTTTATTCATGTTTCCCGTGATGGTGCGAGTGCTCCCCCGATTCATTAGAGAAATTGTTTAGTAACGGCCACGTTGAATCTCATAAATCACTTTTTCAAAACACTGATTTAAAGACTTATCAGGGTTAGCTTGAATCGTTTGGTTAATTAGGTTAGTCGCTGTAGCTTGGTCGTAATTCAATAGATCCAATAACTCAGAGGCGAGTTGCTTGGTCACTCGTTCATTGAATAGCCGTTTTTGATAAGACGTTAGCTGTCGTATGGTTCGCCGTTTGGGGCGAGGGCGAGGTTGCGGCTTGATGGAAGCTATGAGCAAAACGACAATGAGGCAGGTGAAGGCAAAGGCGATCGCGATTGCCCAAATTAGCATTTCAATCATAGGAAATAGGAATACTGACGAGTAGTTAAAAGCCCTCTCTAGATTTTTCTGGGAAGAGCTTTATTTATGTTTCCCGTGATGCTGCGATCGCTCCCCCAAAAAATAAGCCCTCGCTGTGGAGAGCAAGCATCAAAACTAGCTACCATTTCTAGGGATTCGGCTCTGAGTTTAAGTTTCTTCGTAACTGATTCAACTCTGCCTCTAGTGGATCAATTTGAGCAGTAGGCTGCGTTGTCCGAGTAGCAGGCGAAGCAGTGCGCCGTTGTTTGCGGTTGGAGCGACGGCGACGGACTAAGTAATCGTATTGGTATAAGTAAGCAGCCGAAACAAATAAAACCACTGTTGCAAAGGTTGTTTGCGCTTCTGGAAGCGGTGGGCAGACAACCTCATCAGCAAATATGGCGCATTGCATGAAGGGAATTAGAGTGACTAGTCCAGCCGCTATTGATACGACCATCACAATCAAGGCAGTTAACCCTTCTTTTAAGCTGGCGGGGCTAGGCAACCACTGAGGCCAACGAGCAGGCGCTTTCCGCCAAATCAAGTTATGGGTATAAGCAACTAGTAGAAATGGGGCCAAAAAGCCTGCTAATCCTAGAAGTATGAAGGGAACAACATTCCCGGATATAGCGGACATTGCAAGTCCCCAAAAACCTGTAAATCGTAGGCTAACCATTAGAAAAGCTATCAGCATCATGATTAAGAATGCTCTGGCCCAGGAACTGGGGTAGGGAAACCAAGCAGGCCACCACGATCTTGATTTTTTACTCATAAAAAAAGCTCGGTCTACCGAGCCTATAGGCATGCAGTTTAAAGATGCCCATTACAGGGCGATCGCTCTCGTCAAAAAATAAGCCCTTTGGTACAAGAGTTAATGTTACAAACTGGATAACCACCCCCATGAAATGAGGGAGCGATCGCTTTACTCTGGGCACGCTAAGGGTGCACGTGTCTAGGCTCGGTCAACTGAGCTTTTTTTATGAGAAATTGGTTCGCATCTTCCAAAATCCTTTCTGTTACTGCCCTCTTGGGTTTGAGTATCCTTGTCTGTGGTAGTGCCCGTAAGCAGTCTTCTACGCTGGTCATTTGGAACGACTCACCAGCAACACTAATCGTGGATCTGACGCAACGGCAAACAGGCCAGAAGTACAAGATAAAAGTTAAGCCTTGCCCAAAGTGCCAACACTACGTTGCGCTTAGCCCCCTTACCTGCGAGAAAAAAGGGACGGTTGGGAGTTATGCCTTTGCTCCTGGAACCTACGACGCGAAAGTAACCTTTAGTGACAGGACGGTTCCTCCGAGTGAGGATGAGTTTGTCCTAGAAAGTGACACGACTCACATGCACTGCTTCTCAATCGTCACACAAATGCTCCTAGTACCTGGCATTCGATAAGCGATCGCTCCCGTAAAAAAACAACCCCACTGATTGGGGGGCAAGTGCTACAAACTGGGCGATCACTCCCCTGTTGCCCCTGTACGCCATTTCCTGACAGAATCCGGGCACTCTGAGCGCAGAGATGAAGGCAGGCTCATGACGATTCAGTGGAGACGGGTTTTGATAACGATCGCTCTAGGCAGCGGAGCGGTAATTTTACTCTCACCGTTGGCGGTATATGGGCTGCATCGTTACCGAGTTCATGCGGCTGGTGGAGTTTGGTGCTTTCGTGCTCTTGCAGATGGTCGAGAGCAGATTTTGTATGGGGAGGTTGACTGCGAATTGGCTTCTAAGGGTGTTTTTTCTTCGCCCCCATAGGGCGGTCAATCTCTTGAGTTACCTATAGACTTCTCAGAAAATACAATCAAAACTTACTGTGCTTTGAGCTTCAATTTCTAATTTTATTGGTTAATATTACCAAGTAATTTATACTTTTAATCCGTCATCATCAAGTTTTTTAATTGCCTTACTCAAATAATTTTTAATTAGTAATCTGAGAGAAAATCCACTAACTTTCCCTTTTCTGTTTTCAGCCTCTTTTTGCAACAAGTTCTGAACAGATTTTAGCCAATCTCGTTCTTCAGCCAGGATTTTATTGGTGTTGTCAAATTCATAGCGATCGCTTAAGGCAAAAAAAACCTGTCTCATATCTGAAAAGCCCATTAATAATAATTGATCAACAAAAGCACATGGCTCAATGTATTTAAGTATAGGAATCTTATAATACTTCAAAGCTGGCATATCCTCAGAGGTTGAGCTGGCTGAACAAATCATTCTATAAAAACTTTGAACATTGTTTTTCATGGTAACGAGTAAATCTTGGCCAATAACAGGCATACTCTCAACTCTTGCCAATTCCTGAACCTCAACAATATAAGATGAAAACTCATCAAACTCTTTAAATTCTTTCCCTTGAAAGGAAAGACCTTTATAGCCACCAAACATACTTTCAATAGTTGATAGGGGAAGAAGGCTAAGCTGATTACTATCCTTCAAATAATCAATATAAAACTTTGAATTCTCTAGTATCTCGCTTCGACTCTTAGAGTAAACTTCAGCTTCGGAAAATATTAAAAATAATCCAAAAATATGCTTGATCACTCCAATATCAGTAAATTCTTTAGCAGCATACTGCAACTCAATTTCATTGATCACATCATTAAACTCATCATCAGAAAGATAAGAAAAGTGCCATAGTTTAATCCAGCTAGGCGTATTCTCATCCTGAAAATACTTACTGTTTAATAAAGACTGCTTCAATTCCTGTGTATCTATAACTCCTTTGTCAAAGAATGTTTGCCACCATACTGCACTTGGAAATGGATCAGATAAATCTACATCATATCTACTAAATAATTCTTGGAGTAAATTCTTTTCTTTACCGCTTTTTTCTTCACTATTTTCTTCTAAATTCGATATTGAACTTTGATTCCAGCGAACTGACCCGCTAAGTTCAGATAGATATTCTTCCCGTAGTTTACTTATATCTTCTGGACGTATATTTGCACGTTTGATTTCAATAGAGAAAGCCATAAGTACTTGTAAGATTTCTTGTAGAATTTCCGATCTTCCTTTCACCTTTTCAGGCAACAACTCAAAGATTCTCTCAAAATCTAAAACAATTTGATTCAGATTTCTTAGATTTTCGTATTTAGCTCTGCCATACAATTTTTTTATCAATTCACTGTTGTTTGATAAAAGTACCTGGACCTTTGAATCTTTAACTCCCATAATAAAGTTTTCCAATGCACCTTCAAAGTCAAGAAATATATTAAAAGTCTTTCCTATTAGCTTCTCTTTGATGATTTTGTATTTATCATTTTCCGGTATCGCATCTTCATTTGCAATGAGAATCGCTTTTAATCCTTGATGTTCGACAAAGTAGTTGATATAGCCTAATATTTTGTCAATCTCTAAATTACAACGCTCTAAGTCATCAAATATTAAAACGCTTTTATCAGTATTTTTTAGATATTCAGGAAGGTTGATTTCAGGGATTTGAGAGTTTATTGTTGTTTCATCTTTTCCATCATTATTAAAATCAATCTTTAGGCCAGTTTTCAGCAACTTGATTAAAAGAATTAGGCTAAGTAACTCCTTGAATAATACTCATGGATAAAAGAATTTTTTATTAAATTAAGATAGTTCCCTCCAAAAAATAAGCCCCCCTGAACCAGGGGGACGGTGCGGACGATTGAACGTAACGGAATTATGCGACTCTCTCTAGTTGAGAGCGTCTGAGGTTCTGTTGAGCAAGAAAGGCGATGTAGCCCTTGCAGTTCTTGATGCTGCCGTAGCCCTTGAGCTCCAAATCTCGACAGATTTGCTTCATTTTGGTGAAAGTTAATTTCCCCGATTGGACTAGGTTTTCAAGTTCTTCTTGGCTCACAATATCCTCGGCCTCTGGGGTTGGCCCCGTGTCTCCTTCGGTCAGAATTGCTTCTGGTTCCTCTGGCTGTGCCTCACTCGTTTCCAAGGTTGGCTCTACACTGGACTCCTCCACCGTTGCAGATGCAAGAATTGCTTCTTCCTCTACGTTGCGGTGTGTGGCGTCTTCCGGTTGGGGCTCCTCCGTGGGGTCTGATTCCTCTGGCTGCTGGGCTTCCGGTTTGCTTACGGCTTGGGGAAACAAGGCGTAAACTTTCGCTTTCAGGCGTTCCGGTTGTTGGGCAACTGATTGGGGTTTCGTCGCCACTACGGGGGGTTGTGGTGCTTCTTCCGGTTGAGTGGGCTCTACTACTTCGAGAACTGCGGGCAGTTCCTTGGCGGTGGGAGCTTCCACACTGGCTTCCCTGAGCTGGAAGGATTGCTGGAGCTGGCGAAAGACGTGATAGCCTGCCAGTCCGAGAATCGCTAACGCCGTTGTCAGCAATGCTGGTATGACCAGAGCGCTGAGCAGTAGGGCAGTTACTTTGAGTGCGAGGGCAGAGATGCTGCCGAACGCAGCGAGTAACAGGGTGGATTTGATGAGTCGTGTGTAGTTAGACATCGTGGTTTCTCCTATTGGTTGCAGGTGTTGGTTAACCGTGCCGCCCTGGAGAGAGGGCTTATCTCAGTTTGTCAGTGTCTTAGTGTCTCGCTTCTAAGGTCGTGGACCTGGATTGAGTGTCTAAGTGTCTGACTCCCTAAGCTCGTCTGACGATGAATTAATTATCGTCAAATACTTTTCTCGCGCTTTACCGTAGCGCTTACCTCCGCCCTTGGTGGCTTTCCAGACTTCAAAGATGATCTGGTTCTGGGGCATGCCCTGGCGTTGGAGGTTCAAAACTTTTTCGACTGCCCAAGGCTCTGTTTTTGCAGCGAATGGGTCAGCAATAGACTCTGAGTTCTGGGAAGGTTCGGAACCGTGGAACTCTAGCTCTAGCATGCGGTTCAGCTTGCGAACCATATCAGGTTCTACAAGGTTCGCAGTAGGTTCGGAACCACTTGGAACCGTGCTGGAACCTTCCTGAACCGAGGGAAGAACTGCAACGGAACTGGGCTGAACCAAGTGCTTTGTCGTGGCAAAGGTGAGGGGTGAGGGATGAAGGGGTTTGAGGTTAGCCGGGGGCAATCCCTTTTTAAATTGGGGGTAGTGGCCGTGGGTGGGGTGGATGCTGACATCTTCTCCCACTAGGCAGGGGAATCCTTGCTGCTTCAGCCGCTGCAACACGGTGCGATCGCTCAAGTTTTTGGCGTACTTGAGCGCAACTTTGTGCAGGCGGATTAGCAGATAGTTTTCTAGGAAATCGCCTTTGCCTTCTAGTCCTAGTGCCTTGGTATTACCTGACTGTGAGCAGAACATGCAGAGCATGTTGAACTTGCGCGACTCGGAACCAAAGCGCAGTAAGAAGCGATCGGCGACATCGAGGGAGTTTTGCTGGCAGTAGGAACGGACAGCGGGCCACTCGTCACAGACCACAACGACTGGATCGAGTTTTTCTTTACGACGGCGTTTTGGCCCTCGGTTGTCTAGCTCAGTGAGCAGCAGTTCTAGTTGTTCGGCAATGCCTTCGTAGCTGCTGACTACAGGCAAGCCGCCCCAGGTGTCGCCGTCGTCGTGGGGGTCTAACACTAGAATCTGGGTTTCGCCCATGAGGTTGATGATGTATTTAGCGACGCTAGATTTGCCGCTGCCACTGTTACCTAAGAGGGCAATGCCTACGGCCTCGTCTAAGATGCTGTCGAAGTTGTAGGTTTCGGGTAGTACTTCTGCTTCTACGGTGGTGACGGTGGCGTTAACTGGATTCATCAGCTTGTACAGGCGGTTTTGGTAGCTCTGGGCTGAGATGTCTGACCAATCTTGCAAGCGATACTCGGCATCTTTAGCGGCGCTGCTGGCGAGGGCTCCCACGACGGTGAAGGCAGTCCCTAGCCCCGCGCCCCCTAGCTTGAGCCAAGGGGAACGGGTAGCCAGCATCATTCCCGCGCAGAACGGTAGAGCCGCGATCGCGCACCAAGTAGCGAGGGTGTTGCGCCGTTTGGTTTCGAGCAGCAGTTGGAGTTCAGTGGGGTGGATGTCTGGCATTAAAGATTCAGGGCTAGGAGAACGCCAATCAGCACACACAGGTAGTGGTAGAACATCAAGCCCCGACCGTTGGGGACGTTCTGAGCCACAAACTTGAATAGCCAAGCCGCTGCAACCAAGGCGATCGCCCCCACGACGAGGAAGGGAATCAGGTCAGCAGTCCCCCACCAAAGTGGAGAGCTGGTGACGATGACTCCCACCACTACGGATGTGGGGAAGATGCGAAAGCTGATTTGTAGTAGCATGTCTCTCGGTCTGGCAGGGGGAAAGAGCAGGTTTAGCCAGTGCCATTGGCTTTCCATCACGGGATGCTGACGGTTGCTCTGGACGGTGACGGTCTTGGCGGTGGGACGGATGAGGTCTCCCAGGTCGGAGCCTTGGAGAATGATTTTGCTTTGGTCGTGGGGACTATCGGGCATCTTTGACGGCCTCCCGGTAAACTTGATAGTCCCGTGCGGTCTGTTCTAGTTGCTGTTTTTGGGCTTCGAGCTTGATGTATTTAGGGCTCAGGGCAGTGAGCAGATCGGCTGCTGTAGGTGCGACGATTGCAGCCGCTGCCGCTAAGCAAACGATGAATGCAAGGTCTTTCATGGCTTCTAGTGCAAATTTTTGGCATGGGAAAGAAGGGCGATCGCTTGAGAGGAGAGCTGCGATCGCCCGTGGAATTATTCGACTGGCTTGTTCAGCTCAGCAATGAGAGCATCAGCCGCATTGACGGCAAGTTCAGCATTGTGGGGGCCGTCTGCGAAAGTTGTGCTAGCCATGAGTCCCTGAAGGGCGATCGCGGCAAAGTACTCACGCTTGGTTAGGCCAGTGGCAATGATTTCGCCGTCGTAGAGGGGGAAGACGGAGAGGTTTTCTTCTTTGGCTAGCAATATCTTCCTTGCTGCCTCTCGCATTCCCTGTAATCGTTGCTTTACGGTGTAGGGCATCACTGCTGCCCTCCCTGGTCTTGCTGTTGCAGCTCAAATAGGAACTGCTCAAACCTGCGGGGGGCTAGGTGCTGGAATGATTTCAGCCGATTCCACTCATGGAAGAGGTTTCGCAAGCTGGACTCTAGCTCAGCAAGGGGGCGGGTTTGGGCTCCAGTGTTCGCTTGAGAGTCTTGCAGCATTCGGCTGACGGAGAGCAGGATGAGCTGAAACTCAAAATCGCTCACTTCCAACAAGCACTTGTCTTCATTTAAGGCTGAGGAGGGGAATGCCTTAATCATCCTGCTGCCCTCCCGAAGGCTGCGCTTCGATACGAGCTGCTTCTTTAGCAAGAACTTCGATCCCTTCACTAAACTTCAGGTGAGGGGATTGCTCCATCCAGTTCGCAATGTTTCGTAAGTGCTGGATGATTTGAGCGCGGTCAAATTGTACGGGAGAAGAGTCAGATTCACTCAGATTGGGCATGACTCGGCCTCCCCCTCTGTGGTCGTCTCCCTGCATCAAAGCGCGATCGCTTTCTGCCCAAGGGCTTGAAATCTTTCTGTTACCTGAAAGTGTCATCATTTATATTGCTCCGGTTATGTACGTAACTGTGAGCTGAAAAAACCAGGGTGGCTGGTCGCACAGCCATTCCTGGTCAACGGAATTAATTTAGTGAATCACCTCCTTATAAGTCACATGCCAGGGTATGCCAGCCCTGGCTTTTCAGTTCCAGGGGCAGATGAACTTGGGCCGAGATAATCAGGCACCTCGTCGATAGAGCATTGCAACAGTCGGCAAAGTGCCTTCATCTGTGGAATCGTCAGTTTGGGGACAGCTCTGCCATGCTCCCAATTTCTGACAGTCTGCTCAGTGACGCCCAAGGCATCTGCGACTTCCTTCTGAGTTAAATCCAATCGCTCTCTGATTTTCACAAGGTTGGATTCGCGGTTAGCTTCATCTTTCATTTTACCTCAAATTGATTCGCCCTACAAATGATTTGAGGTAAACTAGGTTTGTCCTTAGCCATTTGCAGGTTGTAGATAAACAGCAATGGGCGGGGAAGATTGGCGTCTGTCCGCCCATCACCAATCATCCCAAAATCAATTAACGGTAGACCGTTAAGCGTTTGTACTCACAAAACTTATTCAGTGAGGTCAAAAGTGAAACGATTGCCACAAAAAAACAGCCCGACAACAGGCTGTCTCAGCACAAATGAATTCAGGAGTTTACAATGTTGATGGAATTCCAAGACCTATAAAAACAGAGAGGGCCGGGGACTGCTAGCACAGTCCTCGGCTCTTTTGCGTTAAACCGTTCGTTTCTTCCAGAGGTATAAATGCACACTCCAACGAAGGGCTTAACAGCCCTATTTTCGCATTGTTTTTATCTGACAACTGTGCCTACTTTCACCCTGCCACTACACACACAGGGTGCGAAGTGGGCTTTTTGCTATGGGAGGAGCTTATGAGCAAGACCCAGGTAAAACGGCCCTCAGAGGTTGACCCCTTAGAACTAGAGCTACATTACGACCTCTACGAGTGCCCACACTGCATCGGAGGCAATGCAGACGTTACCTACCCCGACTCAGACCAGGTGGAGTGGGAAATCTGCGACCAGTGCGGGGGTGAAGGGGAGTTAGCAGTGAGGCGAAACGAGGGCGATCGCCATGACTAAAACCCTTCGTACCAGAGCCATCAAGCTCTACCTCAATAACTTCGACGCTGGAGATCATCTGGGAATCTTGCAGCACATGCTTTACCGGACGAACAAAGGCGAGGCCCACTTCAGAAGTCTTCTGACTCGCTTTAGTGCCAAACGTCGCCAAGACCTAGAACTGCGGAACGAATTGAGGGATGCGATCGCGTACTTGTACTGCGAAAAGCGAGGTGAGGGCGATCGCCATGATTAGCCAAAAAGAAGCAGAACGGCTAGGGTTCCGGATTGAATTCGACGAAGACCGAGGCACCTATGTCGTCAGCTCAGACGGCAAGAATTGGCGATCGCGGTCCATCTATAACACCCCCAAAATCATTACGCAGCATGAGCTAGGACACTTCTACGTCAAGCAGGTCTTAAAGCCCCAATTGGCTGAGGGTGAGAGCCTATGTCACGTCTGCGCCAACGCTGGCAAGGTGGGCATTGTTCGCTATGCGGGCAGAATCTCAGGCCGCGAGGCATTCTGTGTAACCCGCTACGACGCAGACGGCGAACCTTACACCGTGGATGAGTACTTTGGCGTTCAGTACGACCAGTGGAAATGTACTAACTGTGGTCATCTAGCTGATTCCGAGTACGCCTAGGCGATCGCCCAATAAAAAAGGAGCTGCTCGCCTCAGCAGCTCCACTAGTTAAAACCTGCCAACAGAATATTTGTCGCGCTTTCAGAGATAGGTATGACAACTAATTTAACCCAACCCCAAACACTCTCCAGTATCAACGGAGCCATCGCCCCGAAACATTGGGACGAGTGGATCGCCTCCGCCGTTGACCCCGAAATCATCCGGCGCAACGTTTGGACCATTGAAGACCCACGCGAGGTGGATCAACTCCTCAACCGCAACAACAAACGCAAGTGGAAGCACTCCGAGGAATTGGTGCCCGGTTGGGCAGTCGGTGGTGTGGACCCCAAAACCGGAGAGCGCTCCTTTAAGGGAGTTCAGTTCAAACCAGATAAATCTCCCATAGACCCAGACACCCAGAAGCCGCGCAAGTACTTCAGCCCCTCCAAAGTGGCTCTTAGTCCCCTCTTCCTGGAAATGGAAGACCCCGAATACTGGCAGAAGCTCCTACTCGACTTCACCACGCCGATCATTCTGGCTGAGGGAGCCAAAAAAGCAGGAGCTGTCTTGTCCAAGGGGTTCCCCTGCATCAGCATTCCTGGAGTTGCCACCGGGGGCAAACTGGGACGGCTGCGACCAGAGCTAGAGCTGTTTTGCAAATATGGCCGCCGCATCTACCTCGCCTTTGACCGCGACATTTTAAAGAAGCGTCCCGTTCAACAAGCCTTGCTCAACCTAGGCCGCATGATTGCTGGCAACGGGGCAATGGTCTACGTCCTGGAGTGGAACAACTTTAATAAGGGCATCGATGACTACCTAGCAGCAGGTGGTGATCTCCAGAGCCGCATTTACGATGCCAAGACCCTGGAAGAGTGGCGAGACGAACAGGAAGACGAACCCACCGAGCTGATGGAGATCGAAACCTGTCGCTTAGCCATGCGCTACAAAATGGTGAACGAAAAACTCAAAGGCCGTCTCAGATTCAACAACCTCAAAGGGGAGGTCGAACTGGATGGGCAAACAGCAGATGTGGACGACTTACGAATTTATCTAGCCTTGAAGCACAACATTGATATTCCTGCCGAGGATTGCGCTCAGATTGTTACTTACATCTCTAAGCAGCAACTCTACAACCCCGTCGCTGAATACCTGCATCAATGCGCTGCTCTCTATGACCCAGACCCAGAGTTGCTGGCGTCTATTGCCAAGACATACCTCGGTACTGACTCAGAGCTACACGCCACTTTCATTCGTAAAACTCTCATTAGTGCAGTAGCGCGATCGCTCTCCCCTGGATGCAAAGTGGACACCGTTTGCATCCTTGCAGGCCGTCAAGGTGTGGGTAAGTCTTCTTTCTGGAGAGTCTTGGCTGGTGACTGGTTCGACGACTCGATCGGCTCAGTCTCAGATAAGGATGAACGGCTCAAGCTTCACCAATCCTGGTTTGTGGAGTGGGCAGAGTTAGAGGCCGTGTTCAAACGCCGAGACATTAGTGCAGTAAAAGCTTTTATCACCACCCAGACCGACCAAATCCGACCACCCTATGGTCGAACGGTGAAGGAGTTCCCCAGGCCGTCGATTATTGTCGGTACCACCAACTTTAATGAATTCCTTGCAGACCCCACAGGTAATAGACGGTTCTGGGTAGTCCCCATCCAACATGATTGGATTCCCCTCGATGACTTAGCAAGTGAGCGCGATCGCATTTGGGCCGCTGCTACCCATGCCTTCATGCAAGGGGAGAGCTGGACACTTCCCACCGAGATGAAGGAGCAGGCCGTGGAAGCAGGGCAAGAGTACGAACTCTCAGACCCGTGGGAAGAAGCGGTACTCATACCAATTTAAACAGCGTTCAAGGCAGATAGAGCCTCCAAGATAAAGGGATAACCTGTGATGGAAGCAATCACTTCAGGCCTTAACTCAGCCAAGAGTTGATCGACTTTGGTTTGGAGTTGAGCCAACGTCTTGAACGAGGCCCATTTGAGATCTGCCTTGAGATGTTCCCACAATCGCTCCACCGGATTTAGCTCTGGACAGTAAGGCGGTTGAAACAACAGAATGATGTTCTCTGGCACCACTAGACCCTGGCCCTTGTGGAACCGTCCGTTATCGACTTGAACAATATTGAGGCTATCGGGATAAGCCTGAGAAAACTCATCCAAGAAGCGCTGATAGCACTCGGTATCGACATGGGAAAATTGCAGAAAAAAGGATTCTCCGGTTGCAGGTTCGACCGCTCCATAGAGCCAGAAGGCTTTGAACAACCACTGCCACTGTCCAATCGGCTTGACTCCACAAGCTGTAATCAAGCGTCCAATGAGCGTGTGCAGTCCAAAGCGGCTCTCATCTTGAGCAAAGTAGCGAATCGGGCGCTTGCCCTCCTGCCCTGGGTCAGCGTACTGACTCAGCAGGCTGAGGTCGTCTGCAAGGTTTGCTTAAACGCCTCTCGCTGCTGAGGGTCTTGCCGACAATTTTGAGGACGGGCCACTTTCAGTTTGGCTTGAAGTCGATAGCGAGTCATTTGATAGACCGCGTGATACTGCGCCTCTATCCCCAGCGTCTGAGCCAACCACTGCTGCACTGCTCCGTAACTTTGAAATCCATGATTAGGTTCTTGTAGGCGTTTGGCTAGGGCCGCTTCCGCCCATTGCGGAATCACCCGCGCCCTTCCAGATGATTTCTTCACGTCCAGCATCGCTGCGAGTCCCCCTTCTCGGTACATCGATAACCAGGTTTGTACCGTATTTCGATGCTTTCCCACCGCTTGAGCGATCGTGCTGATACTCGGTGCCTGCTCTTGTTTGAGCCAGTAGAGCACTTGCAAGCGTTCTTTGGCAGTTGGCGTCGCCGCTTGGCGCAACTGTTCTACGAGCTCATCCAAACTTTCCTTCACGTCGATTGAGGTGACACCAGCCATCAGCAGAGCAGACGAAACAACTCCTCTCAGCCTAGCTTATCTCCCCTCTGCCTAATTTAAATTGGTATCACTTACGTTGCCGACAAACAAAAAGTTACAGCAACTGACATCCTTAGCAATGCGATCCATCTAGACCTCGACAGGCAGGATCGGGCATCGCAAATGCGCGTGACCAACCTCTTAAAGGCGAATTTGTGGACAACCTCCCGTCAGGTTGTCCACGGGCAAAGGTACAGATTTTGGCTTTCTCCCTCTTTTAAAGAAGAAGGTTGTCCAGGTTGTCCAGAGGACAGTGAAAGTCAAGCAGATGTAAGTGGACAACCTCTTGCCCAACCTCCTGCCCAACCTATAGCCCAACCCCCACTTTTAGCAGAATCAACTGTGCAAGAAATGGCCGTGCCCAACCTGCCCAACCTGCCCAACCACTTTCCTAGGAGCACTAGAGAACCTGATCCAGATCCAATTTCTACCCCCCTCGATGTCGGAGACAAAGTAGAAATCCTCTCAGGACAATTCAGTGGTAAACACGTCTTTGTCGAAGAATTGCTACCTAGTGGAGTCCAGGTCAAACACCTAAACTGGAGCGTCTCCCGCAACTACAACCGCTCAGACCTAAAACTGCTCAGACGAGTGGAGGAGGCAGAGCCATGCCAATGAACCGCAAGCTCTACCCCAAAAACTGGGACGCGATCGCCCTCGCCATCAAAACCGAAGTGAACTGGACCTGTGAAAATTGCGATCGCCCTTGCCGTCGTCCTGGTGAAACTGACGGGGACTTGCAGGACCGCATCTATAACGAGCACGCCCAATGGTGGGACGACCTCTGGGAAACCGAGGACGACGAAGAATTTGGCGAAATCGAGCACATAAAGCCTGTGAGATTTACCCTCACCGTGGCTCACCTCGACCACCAGCCGGAGAACTGCGATCGCTCCAACTTACGCGCCTGGTGCTCGGTGTGCCACTGCCGCTATGACTTAAAGGCCATGCCCCTCAAGAAACGACTGAAAGCAGAGCGCGAGGGCCAACTGAATTTATTAGTGGGGGTGGACAATGCCTAAAGCCAAATCGCTCGAACCGCTGTTTGTTCTCAACCCTCAGCGAGCCGCGGCACTACTCGACATCAGCACCGACACCCTCGATCGCTATCGCATCGATTCACAAATTGGGTGGATTCAAGGCGTTCACTGGTTCCAACTCCCCCGTGGCGGCTACCGCTACAACAAGGAAATGCTTGAGGATTGGCTAGCAAATCTCCACGACCCAGAAACCCATCAACGGGCAGTCGAGCATTTTAGAGCGTCACTGCTCAGCAGTCGAGGACGGCGATCGCTCAAGCATCCCCCAGCAGGTCAGGTAGTTGAGGGCGACTTTTCACATTCCCCGCATAATGCCTAAACAGCGTTTCCTGCGTGTGCCCCGTCAGCTCACTTACTTCCGCTGGTGACATGCCCCTATCTAGCGCATGGCTCACCAGCGTGGCTCGTGTCGTCCTGGGCTTGCGATATTCCACGCCAGCCTCAGCTAGTACCGTTTTCCAGGCTCGGTTTCTAAAATTGTGGTCATCAATGGGTGCACCTCTGGCAGAAGGGAACACCAATTCGTTAGGGTCAATCTTCTTGGGCCTGCGAGCCAGCAACATCTTTTGCAAATGCATCGTTAAATTGACAAACCGCTCATCCTCAGTTTTTAATCCCTTAAATTGGCCCCGGTAGTAACTTTGTATAAAGTGAACTACCGAGCAATCATCGTTTAAGTGTCGCCACTTCAGGGCGATCGCCTCACCTAAACGGCAACCAGTACCGAGCAAAAACTCAACATAGTCTGCATAGTGGCTGTAGTAGCGGTCAGCATGGAAGCTCTCAACAATCCGCTTAATCTCTGCATCAGAGAACGGCTTCGGTTTCTGTTGCCGTGGCACCTTCACCTTAATTTCCTGCCAAGGGTTGGAATGAACCCACTTTTTCTTAATGGCCCAATTCCAGCAGGCATTTACCAGAGAGATTCGCTCGCGTAGAGTAATGGGTTCTACTCGCTTCCCTAGCCAGCTCCTAAACTTCTCCGCTTCAGTTTCCCCAATTTGGACAACCAACTTAGTTCTAAAAAATAACCCTAGATGCCCCAACAGCCCCTGATACTTAGCCAAGGATTGAGGGTGTAAGTTTTTGGTTTTGTAATCAATAAATTTCTGAAATAGCTCAACCACTAAGAGTGACTGCTGCTTGCTGCCCTCTGGCCTGTAGCGGTCGAGGGTGCGGTCAAAAACTCCCGCTGCCATGTGGCTTTCAATCAATCGGGCCTTGGCCTCTGATACCTTCCGGTTCGTTACTGTGTCGGGCAACTCCATGTAAAGGTAATACCGCTGCCCCTGGTAGCTCCATCGCAACCGCAAGCGATCGCGAATTATCTCGACTACCACCGTTCCCTTAGAGTTTTTCTTGACTGGCATTGAGTGCAGATTGAGATCAGAGTGCGACCAAACTGCACTCATTCTCTGCCCCTCTATGCCGTCTTCAGCCCCTTTTTGCGGATTGCTATTGAGAACCACGAAGATTCAGATAACTGCCGTTTAAAACAACAAAACCTGCTCAATGAGCAGGTTCTATGCGATCGGAGCGGCGGGATTCGAACCCACGACCCCTACTACCCCAAAGTAGTGCGCTACCAAGCTGCGCTACGCCCCGTCGTGCTTTACGACTATAGCATAACTTTCTGATTCAGCACAAAAAATTAGAAAACTTTCAGCACCTGAATTGCTTGTAACAGATCGGGCACCGCTGAAGCAGGCCACCCCCCTTCTCCCCGTCGCCCAGACTGCAAAATAAAGCGCAAACTGTAGACGTGGGGATAGCCTTCCGCTTCTAGCCAGAGGAGATCGCTTTCTGCCTCACAACTGATTTTTTCTTCATCCATTAGCTCAGTCGCCATGTGCTGCATCGTGCCAGCCAGTTGTTCACTAAGTCGGCAAAGATCACTTAATTCAGCTTCCGTCAGCTCGATCGCCCAGTCTTCTCCACCCACTAAACCTTGAAATTCCAGGGCATTAGGGTCCCAGCCCAGCCGCCAACCAGGGCCACTTTTGACTAATCGTTCCATCTCGTCGCTTTAACATTCCTAAAAAATAGGGATAGTAGAGTGAACCAAAAGCTAACGTCACTCAACTATCCCTCAAACTAAGTTGAATCAAACTCTTAGGGCAAGAGCAAGCGAGCATCCCCTGGCTTGGGTTGAAGTAACCGAGGTGGCGCTGTTGCGGGTGGCTGAACCGCCCTCGATGGCACCCCATTACTTGGCGGCGCTTGAGTAGGAGTCGTCTGGCCTATCCCAGGGCTAAACGCATTAGCCAAAGCCTGGGCTAAAACATCGCGTTGGGATCGATTCAGCCGACCAACAGCAGTGCGATCGCCCTCCAGAGGATTCGTTCTGAGGCTGTCATACCCTGGATACTGGGATTCCTGCATCAGGCTATTTGCACCCAAGTAATCCGCTAAAGTCAGCTTCCAGTCCAGGCGGTATCCCGGTGGTCGCCCTTTCACATAGACGTGGTAGCGAATCATCCGCCGCACTAATGTGTTGTTGGGGTCTACCTTTCCTGTTTCCCGACTCACGTACTGGTTCTCACGGGGCAGATTGGGTACCTGCTGGTAGACTTTTTGCCAAGCGTCATCCACTCTGACCAAGCTTTGCGAGAAAGCAGGGGCAGGATGGAATAAGCTAGGGTTGCCTAAAGTCATGACAGCCGCGATCGCAGTCAAACCCGCCACGCTGAGAACAGTCGCAATAAACTTTAGAACTCGATTTCGTCTTTTCACTCGCCAATAATTTCTGGTTGAGTTAGCTCATCCGACATTTCCATGATCGCCCGCAACACAGGCTTCATCTTGGGGTCATCGATGCTGTCAAAATCTTCAAACCGACGACGCTTCGCCCGGTTGGCAACCTGTACCGTGATTCGATAACGATTAGAAGCGGCACCAATCAAATCTTCAGCCCGTCGCATGATTTGGGTGGTATCGAACACAGAACGCTTGTGCATAGAATTTTTAACTTGGGAGAGCAATCTCTAGTCTATCAGGAGTCTCCAAGACGCTGTTTGATCGCTAAAAGTTGCCCTCATGTCTGCTTCTATAGATGTATCAAGATTTGCAAAGTTTTTGTTTGAATGATAAAGTCCGATTCAGCGTTCAGGCGATCGCATGCGAACCCTTGAATCTCCTATTTCTCAGCAACAACTTTCTCAGCAACAACGCGGGCTTGTCTTCAAGCATCACCCTCAAAAGATCGTCGCCCTAGGTGACAGCATTGTGTACGGATTTGGCGATCCCGTTGGGGGTGGCTGGGTAGATCGGCTACGCCGCAGTTGGATGCTTCCAGACAGCCCTGGCCATGTCCTTTACAACTTAGGCGTGCGGGGAGACGGAGTTCAACAGGTAGCTCAACGTCTAGAAAGCGAATTTCGGTATCGCGGAGAGCTAAGAAACCGAGTACCAGACCTAATCGTGCTCTCGGTGGGTGTGAATGATTCGGCTCGCCTAGGCCGACCGACCGGACGCAACTTTACCGACTTTGAGCTGTTTCAGACTGAAATGAGCAGTTTACTAGACCGAGCCAAGCAACTATGCCCGGTCCTGTTTGTGGGTATGGTGCCAGTGGACGAAACCAAGATGCCGTTTCTAGATTGCTTCTATTACAGTCACTTGGAACAGGCACGCTACCGAGAATTCACGCGATTGGCCTGTGCAGAGCGACAAATCCCTTATCTAGATGTATTCCAAAGTTGGATAGCCCGGGGTGAAGGCTGGTGGCGATCGCGCCTCTGTGATGATGGCCTTCACCCCAATGTAGCGGGGTATCAGTCACTGTTAGAAGATGTCTTAAGTTGGCCGCAATGGCTCAGTGGGCAGGACAACCGCTAACGACAGCCTAAACTATCGCGCGTCGCTACTTCTGTGACGGGGTTAACGCCTTCAGCTCGTTTGCAAAGCTGGGCAATCTCGTAGCGATCGAGCACAGCATCGGTGAAGTCTGCCCCAGTAACGGTCGCTCCCTCAAAGCTGGTGCGGGTCATGATGGCTTCTTGGAAAATTGCATTGGAAAGATCTGCCCCTTGCAAAAAGACGCGATCGACCAAGGCTCCCGTGAAGTTAGCTCCCCTTAAGTTGGCATTCAGCAGTACGCCCTTCGTTAAGATCGCGTTGGTCAAATCCGACTCCTGAAAATTGCTCTCTCGCATTTCGGCAGCGACAAACGTTTTGCCGACCAGGTTGGCATGGGAAAAATCTTGGTTGTTTAAGTTGGCGTTGTTATAGTTCACCGTATCTATCTGTGCCCAAGCTGGAGTAGCCGACAGAATAATCCACAACCACGCCAAGCTCAGCAGCAAAATAATTCCTAAGCAGCGCCGCAAAATGGGTTGAATTGTTTTCACAAAGAATAAACCTCCTGCACATTTATCTAGGTTAGCGGAGGTATTGGGCCTGCTGCTTGTATCAGTTGCCAAGCTTGGTCTACGGCCTGAACCGAAAAACCAGCTTCAATTAATAGCTGACGCGCTTCATCCACAGTCACAAATTGTAGGTCTGGAAACTGGGTCACGTCATAGGTGTCCGATTGCGATCGCGCCATTGTCTCCGCCCAAGTTCGCAATTCCGGTAAGCTGGACGATGCAACAGGGGTAGTGAGTGACTGTGACTCATCACCTATCGCCTCAGAACTAAGCTGCTTAGCCGTCAGAAGCGCTAATAGACAATACAAAACTTCTGCCTGGAGAGACGTTAGGGCGGCAGGGACTGCTGTGGTTGCTGGATCTGAGGAAGCGATCGCAGGTGGAGTAGATGCTGCTTTTGCTTCTGCTTTTGCTTTTACAGGCTTTTTGTCTGGCAAAGACGTGGTTGAAATGGGTTTTGCAGTTTTACGAGTTGCCACACCCGCTAAGAAAGCTCCTAAAATAGCTCCAGTTCCTAACCCTGTGAAACTTCCTTTCCACATGGCTCCGGGAGCAGTGGCGACCTTGCAAACCAATCTAGGCCCAAAGAAGCGAGCTTCACAGGCCCGATTTTGGGCAGAAAAGCCAAACTGCCCTCCCAGGTACGCCCCAAAAACGCCTGACGTGAGCGCAGTAACCGTGCAAATTAGGGTACGTCTAGGAGACATCAGCGCCTCTGGCGGGACTTCTAGATGGGCTATACCAAGCTGACTTAGGTTTATTCTAAGCCAGCTTTTTAATTCAGCCTAGCTTTTTAGCTCAGCTAGATCAGCCCGTATTCCGCATACCCGCAGCAATGCCGTTGATGGTGAGCAAAGCTCCCCGGAGCAGTTCTCCCTTGCTATAGCGGGAGCGAATAATAGCAGTGGTAGAGCTGCTACGATGCTGGCGCAAACGCTTGAGCAGAGACACCTGCAAGAATCCCAGCGGCACAATCGTACCATTGCGAAGTTGCACCGATCGCTGAAGTTCTGGGTCACCATCCAGTAAGCGCTTATGACCCGTGATAGTCAGAACCAAATCTCGTGTCAGGTGGTACTCTTTGGCGATCTGCTCGTACAAAGCTTCAAATCGGACTCGATCCTCTGGCTCTGACAGTTCTCCTACATAGTGGTGGGCAATTTGCAAGTCCACCTTAGCCAAGGTCATTTCCACTTTAGAAATCACCATCTTGAAGAAGGGCCACTTGTAGTAAAAGTAGCGCAACAGCTTCAAGTGTTCTTCTGGTTCCTCTTGTAAAAATTGATCTAGAGCAGCGCCGACCCCATACCAAGATGGCACTAAGAAACGGCTTTGGGTCCAGCTAAACACCCAAGGAATAGCCCGCAAACTGCCCAAGTCTTTTTTGCCGCCCCGGCGCGCTGGACGAGAACTGATTTGCAGTTGACTGATTTCTTCGATGGGGGTGACTTGGTGGAAGAAGTCAACAAAATCTGGCTGCTCGTAGATTAAGGCGCGATAGTGGGTCCGCGATCGCCGAGACAGTTCCTCCATAATTTCGTTCCAGGGTTGAATGTCATCAAACCCATTCCGCAGCAAGCTGGTTTGAATCACCGCAGTCGTGACGGTTTCCAAGTTGAAGAGCGCCAGTTCTGGTAAAGAATACTTAGAAGCTAAGACTTCTCCCTGCTCAGTAATCTTGATCCGACCGTTTACGCTCCGACCGGGCTGCGCCAAAATCGCTTCGTAAGCAGGGCCACCCCCCCGACCGACTGATCCACCCCGACCGTGGAAGATCCGCAGATGAATTCCGTAGGTTTCGGCAATCTGCTGCAAGGCTTGCTGAGCTTTATGAATTTCCCAGTTGCTGCTGAGAAAGCCAGAGTCTTTGTTGCTATCTGAGTAGCCCAACATTACCTCTTGCAGCATCGGCAGCATCAGCTCTGGGTTGGTTGCTGCTACATAGCCCCCTGCCAGAAAAGCTCGATACAAGGGCAGTTCAAAGATATCTAGCATCACCGAGGGCGCTTGCTTCAAGTCTTCCACGGTTTCAAACAGAGGCACAACCTGAAGCGTCCCCATGCCCGTAGCGGGGTCGTAAAGTCCTGCTTCTTTGGCTAGAAGCAGCACTTCTAGCAAGTCGCTAGCCTCATGACTCATGCTAATCACGTAGGTTTGGCAAATTTCAGGGCCAAACTCCTGCTGCAATTTCCGCACAACCCGGAAAGTTTCAATAATTTCGCAGGTTTTTTCGGAGAAGGGCAGCTCGGCTGGAATCAGCGGTCGCCGCGTTTGCAACTCAGTGGCCAGCCAGAGCGATCGCTGCGCCTCGGACATGTCGTTGTAGGACTTGGGCAGAATTTGCAGATATTCTGCCACTTCATTGAACACATCTGAGTGGCGGGAGCTTTCTTGACGAATATCCAAATGAGCCAGGTTGAAACCGTAAATCTCCACCTGACAAATCAGATTCTCTAGCTCGCGGCAGCTCAGCCCAGTTGCGGTCAAGTTGCGATGAATCAGTTGCAGTTCAGCTAAGAACTCAGCCCCAGAGCGATAGGTATTTGCAGGCTGACTCTCCAGAATTTCGTTTTGCAGGTAGTCTCCTGTCTGCAAGCGAGAGTTGCGTGCCTGAGTATTTTCTAAGCGTTGGAGAACGTAGGCGAGCTTGAGGCGGTACGGTTCTTGGCGATAGCGAATAGCCAATCGGTCGTACACCTCAGGCAGCTGCATTTGATCCTGTTCTAGGGATTCCAGGAGGTCAGGTAAAACATCGCACCAATGCAGCGAGAGGCTCAATAAGTTGGTGAGCCGCCGCACCGACTGGAGGTATTTTTCTAGAACTAAGTTGCGCTGGTAACAGGCCGTTTGCCAAGTAATTTGAGGCGTAACAGAAGGGTTACCATCTCGGTCTGACCCAACCCAAGAACCAAATTTGCAGAAACTATGTTGAGGCGGACGCAACCGGGGAAAAGAAGTGTCAAGCGCCCGTTTGAAGCGTTGATAGAGCTGAGGAATCACATCAAACAACACTTCTTGGAAATAGTGCAACGTGTAGTCCACTTCATCCAAGACCGTGGGCTTGAACTGGTGCAACTCGTCGGTACGCCACCAGAGGCGAATTTCCTCGGTGAGTTGCTCGCGCAGGGCTTCCAATTCCCAGGAAGAAACAAGATTGGCCGCATCGCCGCCTTCCTCAATGCGATCGAGCTGGCGCAGAATTTTGGCAATCCGTCGCTGTTTGTCCCGAATCGTATGGCGAACAATTTCGGTGGGGTGAGCCGTGAAGACCAACCGCACGTCCAATTGGTCTATCAATCTTTGAATATGCTGCGGGGGCACATTCAGGTCTCGTAGCTTGGGAAACAACCCGTGAAAGGTTCCCATCTCTCGGCGGGGTAGGTTGGGCTCTTGCAGGCTCTTTTCTAGGAGATTGGCTTGCAAATCCAGTTGTGGCTCGGCAGCCGACTGATCAAGAGGTTCGCCCATGAGCGAGGCGATTAAGTCTTGGGAGCGATCGCTATTTTGCGATCCACCGCCCTCATAAGCAGCTCGATATTGTTGCTGTTGGCCCCGCTGCTCGTAATGCTGCTCAACAATATTGATTAATTGAAAGTAAAGCGCGAAAGCCCGAGCGGCCCGAATCGCTTCGTTAAGGTCGAGCTTTTCGACTACCTTTAAAACCTCTGGTTCCAAAGCATTAGCGGCTTGTCCTTCCGGCGAGCACATGGCCCGTAGTTGATTTAACAAGTCCACCAGCTCTTGACCGCATTCCTGCTGTAGCACCGATTCCCACAAATCTTCCACGACTTTTAGGCGTTCGCGTAGGGGAAATGGCGTTTTTTGATGCGGAAACAGCTCTGAGGTAGTGCTCACAGCCATTGTTTGTGATGCCTCTGGGGCCGACATGGCTACAGAGCTGTAGGCATCATCTGACGAATGGAAGGTTGAACTCATGGAGTCTGTTCCAGCCCAGTTAAAATACTCAACAATTTTATGGGTTAAGCTCTAATTTTGGGGATTTTAGCGTCAATAAAGCCTGACTCTACCCCAATCTTGTGCTTGTTTCGGTTCATTACTAGCATTTAGACCTGTCGCCTTCTTGAGGCAGTCTGCAAAACTAGCTTCAAGCAGTCATTGAGAGTTATTGAGACCAGTCTCAGGAAGTACAACAAGAACCCGCTAGATTTCAGAGCTAAAAAATAGTATCAGAATTCAAGTGACTTAAAGGTCACTCAGAAATTTCAGGATTAGCCGGATGAGGAGTTGGAAAGTCTACAGGGGGTAAGCGATCGCCCCTAAATACTTCCTCGCTCATCTGCCCCAACTCTTGCATCCACTCGGCTAATGCTTTACCGCCCAACAAGGCTACAAGTAAAGGGCCAGTGGCTAAGCTCAGCCAGGGATTAGGGTTGGCTCTAGATCGATCAGGGTTAGGTCGCTTTGAGGTGGATGGCATAGCAAGGCCCTACAGACTGCTAATCAAGCGTTGAGTTGGAATGTCAGGTTGAAGCGGCTTACTAGTGTTAACTAGCATGTGCTACGCTGCGTCAAAGCTTACCCTGTTATAGTCAGACGGCCAAACCAGTTGTAAAGCTTTTTAGCGATCCTCAGCCACTTTTGGAGCTTGGTATTGCTCTAGTAATAAAAGACTTAAGCTGGTATTTGCACAGCGTCTTAGGATGAGATAGTCTTCGTCAGTATAACGTTTCTGGAAGCGATCGCATCTGTCTTAGTAGTTTAACCAAACTTGTAATTTAACCAAGCTTAGGGGTTTAACTAGGCCAGAGGGCGTTACTCGTAAAAAGGCGGGCTGCTCAGTTGAATCAATCCAACGGGTCGGGGCTTTGATGGTGAATGTAAATGAACGGGCTTCAGGTCGTCAGGCCGTCATCGCACAGTGGGTTGTCCGTGCCATTAATTTGCATGGCGTACGGGTCCACGTTAGGTTGCGCGGAAATCTCCTCCATATTCTGTGTGAAGGGCCGCAACCTCCAGACTCGGCTGTCGTAATGAGTCGCGTGGTAGAAGCGCTGGCCCAAGCAGATTTGGCTGCCTTGCTGCCTCCCGATCCACATCCGATTTACCAGATTTTTCTCTATGGTCGTGGCTTGGGGAGCGATCGCCCTAGTTGGTCAGAGCCAATCTATCTCAACCAGCTCGATCGGCATTTAGAACAGCTTAAGCATCTCCAACCCCCACCGCCTGATCTCTCTAGCTTCGCCTTACGACAACCGCCTCTACAGTCCCGTGACTCAGCCACAACTTCGGTCTCAGCTAGGACTGCGGTCAAAGCAGTTCCTACAACTCCGAAAGCCAATAGAGCACCATCTAATAAACCTGCAAGTTCGCCAACCGCAACTCAACCCAAAACTCCATCTACCCCCACAGCTCCTCGCTCTACCTCGGCAGCAGGTACAGCCCTCTTGGTTCCCAACCGCACTTTAGCGAAGCAAGGTAAACCAGAGGCGATCGCTCGTTATTTGAGTGAAACCCTGGGAGCAATGGGAGTTGCGGTTGAAGTGACGGCTAAGGCGATTCCCTGTACGCCGGATGCTGCTACCGACAACCAGCATCGCAATCAGCGACTTTGGATTATCTGTGAAGCACCCTATAGCCCCGATCCTGCAACTCTTGCCGAGCCGATCGCGCAAAAGCTCCGAGGTTTGGAGCTAAATAGTTTTCGAGACGCTTTAGTTTTTAGTCAGGTCAGCGGTGAGCCTCGACCCGATTGGCGGCTACAGGTTGACTTAACCCCTCCCGATGAAATGCTCAAAGACTGGGCGCGTTGGGGTGATGTGCAAGCGATCGCCCGCCTCCTCAATCGCCCCCTGGCCGCAGAGAAAGTTGAAGTGGTAGCAGAGCTAAAAGAATCAACCCTGCATCTACTTTGTAGTATTGCTAACTCGGATGGCAAAACAACGAGTGAAGCCCCCAGTCGAGCCACGGTAGTCCCGACAATTTCAACTTTACTGGAAGCTTTAGCCCCCCAAGGGATTCATGCAGCCACTCTTTACGGTCAGGTAGCGGGTCAAGAAGCGCCTGCTTGGGTAGATTGGCTCAACTTACCTGCGGCTGAACATGGCGCATTAACAGAGTCAGCGCTGGCATTGGCGCAACAAGGCGATCGCCCTGCCTTGCAGTTTTTGTTGAGTCGCCTCCTCAACCCTAATCTAGATCGGCGCTTGGCAACTGGAGGGGTACGCATTCAAGTCCTAGATCGAGAGGATTTGTTGCACATCATGAGCGATGCACCCGTTTGCCCCAAACAAAGGCAGGTAGGGCCAACTGTCGCTAAATTTGTGCGGCAACTCCAGATTCCTAACGTAGCAGGGATTCGGGTGTATGGCCGTCGAGCAGGTCAGAAGCGTCCGCTGTGGAGTTATGGCGCTGACTTTGCGACCCGCGATCGCCTTGTCCCAGAAGCCACTCCAGAGTTTGCCGCCTCAGATGCCTATGTCAATGAGTTATTAACCCAACCCAACGAGATTGGTCTCCGCCCTGAGCTAACTTCTGAAGCCCTACAGGCAGCAGTTAGCCAAACGACGCAGCGCGTTACTCAAACACTGCAACAGATTTTGCTGCGATCGCAGTTGTTCTTGCCCAACGATCAAGCTTTGGGGCAGCAGGTAAGCTATAAAGCAGCAGCCGTGGCTGTGGTTTGGGGTACCTTAGGGCTACTGTTAACTCTGCAAGCAGACTGGGTCTTGGGTCAAATTCTTCAAGTGAGAACCAATGTAGCCTCAGTAGATGCTCGGCCCACCACTGCATCTGATCAAGGAGCGGTAGCTCAAAGATCTGTAGCTCAAGGCTCAGCCACTCAAGAGTCTGTAGCTACGAATGCAGCCACCCGACCACGCCCTCCCCTAGCTGTGCCTAAACCCCCGGTATCGCTCCAGAAACCTCAGGGGAATGATAAAAAAGTCTTTAATGCATCTGGCTTTACCGACTCCATTACTCCAGTAGAAGCCCTAGCAAATGGCAGTGGCATCGCCCCCAAATCTTTACCCGCAGAACCGCTAAAAACGACTGCCACTTCAGCTGCAATTTTGGCCGCAGCTCGATCGCCTTATCCCACCTTCAACAGTCGTCAGTTAGATGAAAAGTTGGCCCTTTACTACCAACGTCTTGCAGAATCTGGCCCCCCCGACATCTTGGTGATAGGAAGTTCTAGAGCCTTGCGAGGCGTTGACCCCGCCGCCCTCCAGAAAGCTTTGGCAACTCAAGGTTACGCTGGCTTGAGTGTGTTCAACTTTGGGGTCAATGGAGCGACGGCTCAAGTCGTAGATGTCATTTTGCGCCAAGTGCTTACGCCTGATCAGATGCCGAAGCTGATTGTGTGGGCGGATGGGGCGCGAGCGTTTAACAGCGGTCGAGTTGATATTACTTACAACGCGATCGCTGTTTCTGAAGGGTATCGGCAGGTTTTAGCGGGTCAGATTCCTGATACACCGAATGGTACGGCTTCGAGCGCTGCAACTTCAGTCGCCACAAACAACCTAAATGCTGCAACTCCAGCAGGGACGCCCTCCGATGCCAACCAGGGTGTTGGCACTTCTCTAACAGCTAGTTATCAAGCCTTGAACCAATGGATGAGTGAATCTTTGGGTACCTTTTCTGCAACCTATGCCCAGCGCGATCAACTGAAACAGTTATTGCAGCAACAATGGTCAGGTGTGTTGAAGCAGAAGCCAACTTTAGAAGAATTACTGGCAACCCAAGGCCAATTTGCGGCAAAATCGGCCTCGCCTAATGCTGAGGGAGTTGAACCAGATTCACTCCTCTATGCGATCGATTTTGATGGTTTCTTGCCGCTGTCTCTACGGTTTAATCCCGCGACTTATTATCAGAAATACGCCAAAGTTTCGGGAGACTACGATAGCGACTATGATGCATTTGAGTTGAAGGGTAAGCAAATGCAGGCCCTCACGTCTTTGGTGCAGTTTACCCAGGCCCAAGACATCCCCCTAGTCTTTGTGAACCTACCGCTAACCCAAGACTACTTAGATGCGGTCCGGATGGAGCATGAAGTTGAGTTTCGCCAGCAGATGCTCCAGCTATCCACTGAGAATGGGTTTGTCTTTCGAGATTTGAGTCAGCTTTGGCCGACTGAAAATGATTATTTTTCTGACCCTAGTCACCTGAATCGCTACGGAGCCTACGAAGTCTCGAATCGCTTGGCTCAAGACCCCCTGATTCCTTGGCCGCGATCGCAAACTTCAGCCGCTAACACCCCCTAAACCTTGCCAGTCCCGGATAGCTATTTCTAATGGGACAATTCTGTCGTATCCTCGGCCCAGTTGATTCTGCTCCTACCCATGACCTTTCTTTCGCTGACCTACGGACTCTTTCTGCTCATCGTTCTCGGCATTTACTGGTCGGTTCGGGAACCGTGGTGGCGGTTGTGGACCTTGCTAATTGCCAGCCTAGTGTTCTATGCCTCCTTGCAGGTAGTTTATATTCCCCTGTTATTTGCAAGTTTGTGGCTAAATTTTCGGATTGGGCAGGCGATCGGTGAGCCACCAGATTGGCGAATTGAAGACTGGCAGTTCGCGCAACAGGATTGGAATCGCCGCCGAGGTCAGTTGTTGTGGTTTGGCATCATCGCTAACGTCCTGTTGCTAGTGGGCTTTAAGTATGTGCCTTTCTTGCTCTCTAGCCTAGGAGGTGGGCTAAATTGGACCGCCGCGCAGCAAAATGCTAGTTGGCTAGACGCAAACCTAGTAGTACCGCTGGGACTCAGCTTTTTTACGTTTGAATGTATTGCCTACTTGGTCGATGTCTATCGTGGTGCTCCCGCCACACAGCAATTTCTCAAGTTCTCTGCTTACAAGCTGTTTTTTCCCAAGTTGATTTCTGGGCCGATTACCCGGTTTCACCTGTTCGCCACTCAATTTAAGGCTCAGAAATTTCCGAAGCCAGATCAGATAGTAGAAGGGATCTGGCTGATTGCCTGTGGTGCGCTTAAAAAAGGGCTTCTGAGCGATAACATTGGCACTTTTGTCGATCTTTGTTTTGGCAATATTCAACGGGCAGGTAGCGGTGATTTATGGCTCGCTACTTTTGCCTATGGCTTACAACTCTATTTAGACTTCAGCGGCTACGTGGATATTGTCCGGGGCAGCGCTCTGTTGCTGGGCTTCAACCTGCCACAAAATTTTGACTTTCCCTACTTCTCCACCAGCATTGCCGATTTTTGGCGACGCTGGCACATGACCTTAGGGGATTGGCTGCGGAACTACCTTTACTTTCCGCTCGGAGGCTCCCGCCAAGGCTTACAGCGAACCTGCCTCAACCTGATGATTGTGATGCTGATCGCGGGAATTTGGCACGGAGCGGCTTGGGGCTTTGTGGTTTGGGGAGCCATTCACGGGCTAGCTTTGGTGGCGCATCGACTAACACAGGCTTATAGCGATCGCGTCCCAGCACTCAAAACCTTCTGGCTCAGCATTCCAGGTGCGGTGACTGCTTGGTTGATCACGCAACTGATGGTGTTTACAGCCTGGATCTTCTTCCGCCTCCCTAATCTAAAAGACTCGCTTTGGGTGGTGCAACATCTTTCGGGTCACACAGCGGATGCTCAATTTACCCAAAAGATTTATATAGAAGGGTTAAAAATGGAGCGACCTCAAATCGCCCTGTTGCTGTGGTTAATCGTGGCATTAATGGGCATTGCCTATGCCTTTAGCCGAGGTCTGAAGCTACAAATCAATTGGCCCTTAAAACTGTTGCTAGTACCGATTAGCTTCTACCTAGTTTGGTTACTAGCGCCTCAGGGCAGTCTGCCCTACATTTACTTTGACTTCTAGAGCCATCCCTAGGGAGTTCTCAATGAAGCACTCAAGGCGAATGAAGCGCTAAACTTTAAAACAAGGAAGCCCTGATCAATTGACCAGGGCTTCTGTTTATTAAATGCCAGCTAATTTATACAAGTCGCTAGCGGCTTTTATTTGTTTTTTATTTGTACAACTATCTTCGCTAACTTCTAGCTCCCAGGCTAGGGTTAATCTACCCATTCATTACCCAAGGCTTCTGGGTAACGGCTTTAGAATCTTTTTATGATTGCTCCGACAAGGCTCTAGCTATAGAAAAAACCAAATAATTATGACACTAAAGCCTCTTTACAAAATTTAGTTATTTCGTGTTTAAACACTCTTAAGGAACAAATATTATTTAACAACATTAAGGAAAGAAGTTAGGTTAAACCTATATATTAGGTAGCCAGGTTTTGGCTTCCTTAAATGCTTAATCTCAATATATCCAAGCAAGTTAATTCAGCACTTATCCAACCATGACTACTACTCTACAGAGACGCGAAAGCGGTAACCTATGGGAGCGGTTTTGTGGATGGGTCACCAGCACCGACAACCGCCTCTATGTAGGCTGGTTCGGCGTCCTGATGATTCCTACCCTGCTCTCTGCCACCATCTGCTTCATCATCGCCTTCATTGCCGCTCCTCCCGTTGATATCGATGGTATCCGTGAGCCTGTCGCTGGCTCCCTCATCTACGGCAACAACATCATCTCTGGTGCCGTTGTTCCTTCCTCCAATGCGATCGGCCTCCACTTCTACCCCATCTGGGAAGCTGCTTCCCTCGATGAGTGGCTCTACAACGGTGGCCCTTACCAGTTGGTGATTTTCCACTTCCTCATTGGCGTCTTCTGCTACATGGGTCGTGAGTGGGAACTCTCCTACCGCCTCGGTATGCGTCCTTGGATCTGCGTTGCTTACTCTGCACCCGTAGCAGCAGCAACCGCAGTCTTCCTCATCTACCCTATCGGCCAAGGTTCCTTCTCCGATGGCATGCCCCTCGGTATCTCTGGTACCTTCAACTTCATGTTGGTGTTCCAAGCGGAGCACAACATCTTGATGCACCCCTTCCACCAACTCGGTGTCGCAGGTGTATTCGGGGGTGCTCTGTTCTCCGCGATGCACGGTTCCTTGGTGACTTCCTCCTTGGTGCGTGAAACCAGCGAGAACGAGTCTCAGAACTACGGTTACAAGTTCGGTCAAGAAGAAGAGACCTACAACATCGTGGCAGCTCACGGCTACTTCGGCCGCTTGATCTTCCAATATGCGTCCTTCAACAACAGCCGGGCGCTGCACTTCTTCTTGGGTGCATGGCCTGTGATCGGCATCTGGTTCACGTCCTTGGGCATCAGCACGATGGCGTTCAACCTAAACGGCTTCAACTTCAACCAGTCGATCATCGACTCACAGGGTCAGGTGATTGGCACCTGGGCTGACGTACTGAACCGTGCGAACCTGGGTATGGAAGTGATGCACGAGCGCAACGCTCACAACTTCCCCCTCGACCTGGCTGCTGGCGAAGCAACGCCTGTAGCACTGAGCGCTCCTAGCATTCACGCTTAATCAAAACTCAAGTGACAGGGTGAGACTTGCCCCCTGAGCCAAAACAAAACACCACTTGTTCGTTGTTAAAGGCGCTCTCCACACAGAGGGCGCTTTTTTCATTAGGCTAGAAATAGAATTGGGTGACGTGCAAAAGGGTACCTGGACGAGGTGAGTGCCTTTTGCGGCCTGAGCTTCACTCACAGGCGATCGCCAGAATTTTTGTGAGTCGAGCAACTTCAACCGTTATGATTTGAGCTTGGATGAATTTAGGAGGCAGTCCCACGGTTTACGCACGTCCCTTAGCTCGCTTAATTGAGCAACTACAACGCTTACCAGGTGTGGGGCCTAAAACTGCGCAACGGCTCGCTTTACATATTCTCAAACGTCCAGAAACAGAGGTTCAAGCACTCGCTCAAGCTTTGATGGAAGCAAAGCAACAGATTGGCCTATGTTCTGTCTGTTTTCACCTGTCGGCTGAACCTGTTTGTGAAATTTGTCGCACCGCAAATCGCGATCGCACTACCCTCTGTGTCGTGGCCGATTCACGAGATGTGATTGCGATCGAAAAAACACGAGAATATCGCGGTAAGTATCACGTATTAGGCGGTTTGATTTCACCGATGGATGGAATTGGCCCCGACCAACTTTATATCCATCAATTGGTGCGGCGAGTCAGCCAGGATAAGGTTCAAGAAGCCATTCTAGCCATTAGCCCTAGTATTGAGGGTGAAACCACCACCCTCTACGTCGGCCAGCTATTAAAGCCGTTTACAAAAGTGACTCGAATTGCCTTTGGTTTGCCAATGGGGGGCGACCTAGAGTACGCCGATGAGGTGACGTTGGCAAGGGCACTAGAGGGCCGACGAGAGTTGGACTAGAAGTAAGTTTATGGCGCTAAAACGGTAAGCGATCGCCCCTCACCCGCCTGCCATAAACTACTTCAGCTTTTGCTTGATGAAAGTAACAATCTGCGTGAGTTGTTTCTTCAGCCCATCAATTTCTGCCTGCATCTTGGCAATCTTCTCATTCAGCGCCTGAATCTCAGCAGCCGATGCTCCTGACTCTGTAGGTGCTGCGGTAGCGGCGGCGGCGGGGGTAGCGGCGGCGGCGGGGGCTGGTTGTACCCGTGGCAGTTTTGCTTTAGCCATTGAGGCTTTAATCGCTTCAATTAGCTCTTTCTGCTCAAAAGGCTTTTCAATAAATTCAAAAAACTCAAAAGGCTCAGGGATTTTCTCGGTCACTTCTTCCCGACGCCCTGACATCACCACGAGGGGAATGCTTTGCAAATCGGCTTGATTCTGAATCTGTTGGAATACTTCCCAGCCACTCATCCGGGGTAGCAGAAAGTCTAGCATGATCAGGTTTGGCCGTTCTTGGCGGATTAAGTTAAGACCTTCAACCCCATCTTTTGCTTCGAGGACTTCAAAGTTACCTTTGGGTAACATATCTCGCACTCGCATCCGGATGACTCTGCTGTCATCGATAACTAGGATCTTGTGACTTGCCACAACTGACTCCTTAGGGGGTGACTCAAGGTTTAGTGAAGATTTGGATTATTATTTCTCGACCGTCCTGCTGTTTGATCCTGTCGGAGGATAACCTTAGGTGAAGAATTAATCAATGCACAGTTAAGTAGAGAAATTTGGTATACATCACTCAAGTGATGTTGAGTACAGGCATAGTGGTAATTCTATGACACCATAAACCAGCGTAGCTTCTGCAAGTGAAATTACTCTAATTTCGGCTGGGTTAAACACTTGTTTGGTGATGTTGGCATAGGACAGGCATTCTAATATGCCCAAAATCTCCCCAAAATTAATCTAAAAGCAAAAGCGATCGCGCTACCTTAGGCTTTCGCATAGATTGCGTTTTGGTGAGTGCCGCTATTATCAGTGACGGGAAAGGTCAAAATTGCAATTTCGATAACAAGTTCTAGAATTTGTAATCAGACGACCTGAACTCAGTAACCCCTGGCTGGAGCCACCCAAGTTTTATGCCTGCCGAAGTAGAGCCAACCCTACAGCCAACTTTGACGACCCCATCGACTGCTACCCGTCGAGCCGAGATTGCCAGTATGCCCGAATGGCTCCGGCGTCCGGTGGGTAAGGCTAGTGAGATTTCTACGGTTCAAAAAATTATCAAGCAGCGGCAGATTCACACAATTTGCGAAGAGGGACGCTGTCCGAATCGGGGAGAGTGTTACGCCCAGAAGACGGCAACCTTTCTGCTGATGGGGCCTATCTGTACTCGTGCCTGTGGCTTTTGTCAGGTGGATAAAGGCCATGCTCCGATGCCGCTTGACCCTCAGGAACCAGAAAAAATTGCTGAATCAGTTAATTTGCTAGGTTTGGAGTACGTGGTGCTAACTTCGGTCGCGCGCGATGACTTGCCCGATCAAGGAGCGAGTTGGTTTGCGGCGACGATGGCGGCAATTCGCAAAACAAACCCCAACACTCAAATTGAAGTGCTGACACCCGATTTTTGGGGTGGACGAGCAACTGATGTAGAGGCAGCAGAGATGCAGCGGCAGCGAATTGCGACCGTGACAGCGGCTCAGCCTGCTTGCTACAACCACAACATTGAAACAGTGAAGCGCTTACAAGGCCCAGTCAGGCGTGGTGCGAAGTATGAGCGATCGCTGCAAGTACTACGAGTGGTGAAAGAGCTAACTCCCCAGATTCCTACCAAGTCTGGCTTAATGCTGGGGCATGGCGAAACCGAATCAGAGGTGATAGAAGCTCTGAAAGATCTACGGGCTGTGGATTGCGATCGCCTCACGCTGGGTCAATATATGCGCCCATCGTTAGAGCACTTACCTGTCCAGAAATATTGGACTCCCGAAGAATTTGAGCATTTGGGGGCGATCGCTCGTGAACTGGGTTTCTCTCATGTGCGCTCTGGCCCTCTAGTGCGTAGTTCTTACCATGCTGGAGAAGCGGTTTAATCAGGGGGTGGGTATGGCGAGATCTCTCCTGGGATCGAGAAAAATCTTCGCCAAAGCAAAATAAAATCTTCCTACTGGCGCGTGTGCTTCACCTAGGCTCTTTGGTATTTCTGTTTAGTAGAGTTACACAAGGAGCTTGTTTAATGAACGCTCAAGCAACGAAATCATCTGTTAAGACCAAAGCGGTTGTGAATGAGTCTAAGCCTCCCTATCCATACCGCACTATTGTTAGCTTGGTTCTTTTAGCTGGCAATTTCCTGGTTGCAGCTATTTATTTCCGTGCAATCAACCCGTAGTGGTCTTAGACTTCTGCTTTGGTTCAGTCTTGGTCTACTTAAGTTAGGCGCTAGTGTTGCTCAAATTGTGCCCTTAAATAAGCCCTGTGGGCGAACGAGTAGCACTAGCACCATGATTAATAAAGCCACTCCGAGCTTATATTCGGTGGGCAACCAATAAGTACTAACTTCTTGGGCCACTCCAATAATCAAAGCGCCCGCGATCGCGCCATAAGGATTACCAATCCCGCCCAAAATGACTGCCGCAAACATGGGCAAAATCAAAAACCAGCCCATGTTAGGACGTACTGCGGTAATTAGGCCATACATGCCACCACCCAGGGCTGTCAGGCTACCCGCAATCACCCAAGTCCAGATTACAACTTGGTCTACGTCAATTCCCGACACCCGTGCTAAATCGATGTCATCCGCCACAGCTCGCATCGCTTTACCAATCTTGGTGTTTTGAAGTAGATAATGCAGGCCCAAAATCACTAAAAGCGCTAGACCAACCACAATCAAGCGATAGTAAGCAATTCGAATCCCAAAGAGGCTGACGGCAGAGGCGACGGGCAAGTCGTAGTTTTGATTCCCACCGCCCCAGAACAAAATAATGCCGTTGCGCAGAAATAGGGCTAGACCAATGGAAATGATGATGAGGGTGGTGGAAGAAGCTCGGCGATCGCGCATGGGCGACCACAACAATTTTTCGGTGAGCAACACTGCCAAAATAGTCCCGACCACACCCAGAATTACGGCCAACCAGATGTTAAGACCAAAACCGTTAGCTAAAAGCGTGAGGTAAGCGCCTAGCGTGAGAAAGTCACCGTGGGCAAAGTTTGCTAAGCGCAAGATGCCATAGGTGAGTGTCAGGCCGACAGCTGCCAGAGCAATGATGGAGCCGACTGCAATGCCATTCACGATGAGTTGAGCCAACTGTTGGCTAATGAGTGGACTCGACAGCTGAGCCAATAAATCCATAGTTTTGATCACCGTCACATTGTTCTCTCGCTCTGATTGTCCCTAAACCAGAGCTGTTTGAAAAGCCAACTCAACCATCAATCTGAGTTGAGCCAACTCCTTTACTCAATACGCTCTTTGGAACACCTATCTAGCTAGCATGAGATAATAGGGCGATCGCAGGTATAAGCCGAAAAAATTATGAAACTGCGAAGTTCTTACTTACCCGTATTCATCAATTTTCTAGCGCTATTTTGTGGCGGTGGGGTGTTACTTTTCTTTTTGTATTTCGGGACAGCCTTAAGCCAGGAAGAGGACACACCAGACATTTTAAGATCTGCTTTGCAGATGGAGCTGGCTCATGCCGACATTAAGGCAGTAAAGTCCAACCCAAAACGCTTGTTGGTTCGTTCTTTCTCTGCTTTGAAGACCCATCTAGAGCAACGAGATTGGATTTGGACAGACCAGATGGGATCGCTTGTCGTCTACCGCCAAGCAACTCAGCAACTAAATGTGGATTGTGCTATGTACTCCCGAAGCTACATGATCTGCGATTTAAGCCGAGTCCCGTAGAGGTCTCAACGCTTCAGTAAAGTAACACCTGTGAATTCCATCCTCAGGCTACCAACGGCTGTAAGGATGATTTGCTAAATTGGCGTTGAAATAGCGTGGATCGTGGGAGACTTCTTCTCCAGCCCAACTGGGCAAGGTAATAGCTTGGTTCGCATCGGTTAGCTCTACTTCTGCCACCATTAACCCTTGATTTTCTCCCGCAAACTCATCCACTTCCCAAACCAAGTTGTCCCAAGCAACTTTATGGCGAGTTTTTTCGATTAGAGGTGGCTCGCAAAGCTGATCGAGCATGGCAGCGGCATCGGCCAAGAGAATTTCGTACTCAAACTCTGAGCGTGTATAGCCAACCGTAGGGCCTTTAATCGTGATGAACCCGCGATCGCCTGCAATCCGGATTCGCACCGTCTTATTGACGCTAGAAAAGATGTAGCCTTGGCGGTAGAGCGTACTGCTGAGTAAAGTCGGATCAGAACTTTGACGAAACTGCTGCCACTCTTCTGGTTTGACGAGAAATTTACGTTCGATTTCAGTAGCCATTAGCCAGGTACATTAGCCAGATAGTTGTTGATTGAGGTAGAGAAAGGCCTCAACTTCTGCTGGGGTAGGTTGAGCAGCGATCGCACCCGGTCTGGTGGTGGTTAAAGCCCCGACGGCACTGGCGTAGGTCACGACTTTTTTGGCTGTTTCGGGGTCGCTGAGGCTTTGCAGCCCATTTTGAGCCACTTGATGCAGAAACCCAGCGACAAAGCTGTCACCTGCGCCTGTCGTATCTTCTGATTCCACCTCAAAGGCGCTTAAGTGACCTTCATTTCCGCCCAAGTAGTAAGAGCAACCTTTAGCTCCAGCCGTCACCAACACACTCTCGGTATTGCCTAGGCGATGGGCGATCGCACCGGGATCACTAGTGCCAAATAGCCATTCGGCTTCGTCGTCTGCGAGCTTGAGAAAATCAACTCGCTTTAGCAAATCTTGAATCATGGCAGGCGCAATTTCTGGATCAGGCCAGAACATGGGTCGCCAGTTTACATCTACCAAAGTCTTGACATAATGCTGCTCGGCTAACTGCAAAGCCCGTTCTGTAGCAGCTCGGCTCTCTGGGTAGGCTAGCTCCAAGGTGCCTAACACCAAGAAATCGGCTGACTCAAACAGCTCAACGGGTAGCTGGTCAGCTTGCAGGTGAGTATCGGCAAATTCTGCGGTATCTAAATTCCCAAAGCCAGAAAACATGCGATCGCCTGTCTCTGAACGCAATACATAAACTTGGCGCGTAGGAGCGGTAGGGTGGTGCTGCACTCCCTGGGTGTCCACACCCACCGTTTGCAACAGTTGAACCAAACTAGCTCCTGGCTCATCTTGACCGACACAGCCGACGAACCCAGCCGTAGTGCCGAGCTTAACCAGCGCACAAGCGACGTTTGCTGGAGCCCCACCAGGATAGGGAGTCCAAGACTCTACCTGCTCTAGCGATCGCCCCAATTGATTCGCCAAACAGTCAAATAAAATTTCACCAAGACAGAGGACTCGCGGGTGAACCACACCAACACTCCTTCTTCACTTCTCCAAGCCTATCAAACACCGCCTTCTGGTAGCGGTCTTTAGCCAAACTGCCGCTTTCCCAAGAAAACTGCAACTGAGCTAAGTTAGGGCCTTATACAGGTAACAGATACAGGTAGCAGACCCCAGCGTCAGGAACTACCCCAGACGCTTCTCATCATAGGGGTGAATTTCACTTTTCTCACGGGTCGGGGCTTAGTCAGTGGCTTCTTGGATCTGAGCTGCCACCCGCTCTCCAAATTCCGAATCTGTATTGGCTAAGCCCAATAGTTGCAGATATTCGGTTTTGGTTAATCCTACAGCCGCAATAATGTCTAGGGCTTCAGTTTCTATGTCGCGTTGAACTTGCAGAGATTCTGATTCAGTTTCGGCTCCCTGTAGCTCACCTTCTCGGCGTTCAATCAGATCCAGCACTTGCAAAAAAGCACGGACAAACTGATTCACCTTCTCGGACGGAATATCGTTAGAGTCTGGGCTGGTGGTGCGACTAGATACAGATTGTTCTGTCGATAGTTCTAGACCCGCTGAAGCGGCGGACAAGGATTCTGCCCAAGCGATCGCGGGTAGGCTCTCTACAGAGATTAGCAAAGCCACAACTATCACCAAGGCCAGTAATCTAGCCTGTAGAAAACTCCATATAAGTTGCATCCACCCGCACAAGGTCATGACGCGAGACAGCCAGAATTTCAGGATAGAGCGCCCACTAAGCTAGGGGTGAGTGGTTCTGCCAAAGATGGTTCATATTCGGGCCACGGAGAGCGTAGGCTAATCCAGAGAATGTAACGTTGGTCAGCGGGGGCCGTATTGCGATCGCTTATGCAAGTAATAACTGCCTGGACACCTCGCTGAGCAAGAGCACAACCTAAGCTGTAGGCATGATTGCGTCGATGGGTACTAAAAGTTCGAAAGTGACGAAATAGCTCATTGCTGTAGCACATGCCTTCATGCACGGCATCGTTGTGCCAAAACTTGAAATACGAAGAACTCTGTTGCTCAGTGACGACCAATGGTTGCATAGAAACGTTTACCCTCAGGCAAGAATGTAGCGTTTGGCATTGGAGTTAAAAAAATTCTTTAAAATGGGTGCTTATTGAAATCAAAAGGTTAATGGCATGAGCCTTGAACCTTCAATTTCATGGGATTCAATCTCGCGAAAACAGCGGAGGAACCCAATTACGGTTTTTAGGTAGAAGTCTAAGTTTTGCAATCAATTGATCACAAACTCGGAATAGCGACTCACTACTCTAAATCAACTCACCAAGACCAGGACACACACCTCAGGAAGGCCACGTTGCGGCAGGGAAACAGACAAACATCGAAGTAGGATAAACACCTAGACGATGGGGATACCAAATAGACACTTGGTAAGTTCTACTCTAAATTACCTCATCTAGAGTAAAAGAGCATCGGAAAGCACCAGTGTATTAACTGCTACACTACTAAATTCCTCACAATAAATTCAAGCTTCTTCAGGCGATCGCCGTAAAAATTTGAAAGAACTTTACGGGAGTTCACGATTATTCGCTTCGCTATGTGCTTGTAGCCGTTTGCCACTCTCTAGGAGGAGCGATCGAAAATTAGGGATGTAATCCTCTGAAACTGGGGTGTTTATGAAAATTACCTCTAGAATTAGAGTAGGAATAAGTAAATATACACGGGTAGGAATAGGTTATGTCTGGTGTCGGGTCTCAGAACCACGGAGTCCTCTCAGACCGAGAGTTGCAAGTGATTGAACTAGTGGCTGCTGGCTTGACTAACCAGGAAATTGCAGAAAAGTTGGCGATTAGCAAGCGCACGGTTGATAACCACATCAGTAATATTTTGACCAAAACCGCTACCGAGAATCGCGTGGCATTGGTAATGTGGGCGCTGCAATGGGGTAAAGTCTGCCTCAATGATGTCAATTGCTGCCCCTTGCCCTCAGCGAACGACGAAGTTATTTCTTAAGCGAAGTTTAGAAAACTTTTAAGCTCAGTTCAGAAAACGATGCAAACTGCTAACGCCCAACAGTTGCGGCACGAATTTTATAACCCCACCCTACCTTTGGCGGTGTATCGAGAATTAGTAGCTCATCTGCATCAAGTGAATGGAGTGAAAGCTGGACTTTTACCTCAGTCAGCTCAAGAGTTTGACTACACTTACAGTCAAGTGGGCGGCTTGTGGTTAGAATACCCAGCCGAAGTTGGCACCCCAGAACTGAACCAAGCAATGCGGCGACGGATTGACCAGATTTTGGCTTACTATGGCGATCGCTATGGTGCCTGGAAAGCCCAGCAAGATTAACGATCTTTTTGTAATTGGAACCTGAGAGGGAATGGGCGCGATTCAAGCATTACGCGGAACCCGTGATATTCTGCCGGACGAAGTTAAATACTGGCAACAAATAGAGTCGGCGGCTCGGACGATTCTTAGTCGCGCTGCTTATCAAGAAATTCGCACCCCTATCTTCGAGCAAACGGAGCTGTTTGAGCGGGGCATTGGCGAAGCGACTGATGTAGTCGGCAAGGAAATGTACACCTTCAAGGATCGTGGCGATCGCTCAATGACGCTGCGACCTGAGGGCACGGCTGGGACGGTTCGCTCTTTTATTGAGCACAACCTGCACTCCCAGGGTGGAGTACAGCGCCTTTGGTACACTGGCCCCATGTTCCGCTACGAACGCCCTCAAGCAGGACGGCAACGCCAGTTTCATCAAATTGGGGTAGAAGTTTTAGGTAGTGCAGACCCCCGTGCTGATGCGGAGGTAATAGCGATCGCTACAGATATTCTTAAAACGCTAGGGTTGATTGATTTACACCTACAGCTCAACTCGGTGGGTAATGCAGAGGATCGTCAGCAGTACCGGGATGCCTTAATTGCTTACTTCACTCCCTATAAGGAAGAGCTAGACTCCGACTCTCAAGATCGTTTGACACGCAATCCACTCAGAATTCTAGATAGTAAGGACGGCAAAACTCAGGCGATCGCGCAAAACGCACCCAGCATCTTGGATTATTTAGGGTCTGAGTCTAAGCGCCACTTTGATCAAGTCCAGCAATTTTTAACTGACTTAAACATTGCTTATCAACTCAACCCTTGCCTAGTGCGGGGCTTAGACTATTACACCCACACCGCTTTCGAAATTCAGTCTACTCATTTGGGTGCCCAAGCAACAGTCTGTGGTGGAGGTCGCTATGATGGCTTAGTTTCTCAGTTGGGCGGCCCTAACACCCCAGCCGTGGGTTGGGCGATCGGGCTAGAACGCTTGGTGTTGCTGCTACAACAATTGAGTGCAGCTCCTCCATCGACACTAGATTTCTACTTAGTGTCACGGGGCGATCGCGCTGAAGCTCAAGCCTTAGTTTTAGCTCAAAAACTGCGTCAGGCGGGCTTTGCAACGGAGCTAGACCTAAGTGGCAGTGCCTTCGGTAAACAGCTCAAACGGGCTGATCGCAGCGGCGCATTAGCTTGCTTAATCTTGGGGGACACCGAGGCCGAAAACCAAACCGTTCAAATTAAGTGGTTGGTTTCGGGAGAACAACAGGCGATCGCTCAAGCAGAACTGCTAAGTAGTCCTGACGAACTAAGGCAACGCATTACAGAGTTTCGGGTGCACGTTCCAGCAGAAGCAACTAAATAGTTGACCCTAACGGGCTACAGTAGCCACTAGCAAATAAGACGTACTAAGGGTGCTGATCTGGCGATCGGTACCCTTCTCAGTTGGTGTTCGCAAGTCCTACACAACTCCCATTGGTTGAGCGTTCTTAAGTTCGGTTCACGGGTGCCCAAGGCAGTAGCTTGAAAGAAGCAGGCTTGAGAAATAACCAACTCAGAAAGAAAAAAGTAGCTGTCAAGAGTTGCATCAGGTCAATGGCGGACAAGTAACCATCTGCGAGAGAAGCAATACTTCTATCCGTGATACCAAATAACCAAGAAGAAACTCCTAAGAGCCAAATTCCATTCTTAAGAGTGCCCATGAAATCGTCTGTAGAGCGTCCATTATCCATGCCGTTATTCATGCCGTTATTCATGATTGAGGCCGTTTCCTAACTAACTGGGTGGGAAAACAGCGGCACTGCTCTTGAGGACGACTGACAACCTCATGGCCGTTGTTAATACCATGTTAAGAAATGTTTTTTATACTTGCCATAGATCCAAGGATATACATTGGGGGCGGCAAGACTACGACTCCAGTGTATCCGGGCTTACCTTACCAAAGACCAAATCCAGCTTCATCAAAGCCAAGACAACTACGAGACCACTAGATATCTTCGTAGACTCCAACCCGGTAGAGAGTCCAGCCGAGCAGAAATTGAGATAAAATTTGCCTCGGTTCAACTTCGCCGGATTTGTGGAATCTCCCTATCGGGAACAGAGATTGAATGGATATTGCAATTGATTTTGGGACTAGCAACACAGTTGTCGCTCGTTGGAATCGCGCTACGCAACAGCCAGAAACCCTCGCTTTACCAGGCTTATCAGTTCAGTTGGGGCAAAATCCGCCCTTAATTCCTAGCCTGCTTTACGTAGAAAATGCGGCTGAGAATCGAATGGTATTGGGGCAAGCAGTCCGCGATCGCGGACTCGACCTCAGCAGCGATCCTCGCTTTTTTCGCAACTTTAAGCGCGGGATTGGCTCCCCCATTCCAGGCTTTGTCCCGGAATTGGATGGTCAGCTAGTCACCTTTGATCAAGCAGGCACTTGGTTTCTGGCTCACATCATTGAAGAGCTCAAAACCAGCTATCCAGAAGTTAAAGAATCGCTGGTGTTTACGGTGCCCGTAGATAGCTTCGAGGTGTACCGCAACTGGCTGGGGCAAGTTTGCCAATCGCTCCAAATTGAGCAAGTCCGAATGCTGGATGAACCGACAGCGGCAGCACTGGGTTATGGGCTGGCAGATCAAGAAATTCTGCTGGTGGTTGACTTTGGTGGCGGCACCCTAGACCTTTCGCTAGTGCGTTTAGATTTAGGAAAACAACCCAATAGCAAACCGTTGGGCTTTATTTTGCAGTGGGGGCAGAAATCCCTGGCTGACAGTACTAGCCAACGACCCAAAACCGCGCGTGTTCTAGCCAAAGCAGGCCAAAATTTGGGTGGAGCTGATATTGATCACTGGTTGGTCGATTACTTTGCAGTCACTCAGGGACTCGCAACGACCCCTCTCACCACCCGCTTAGCAGAGCGACTAAAAATCCAGCTATCGCTCCAAACTCAAGCCAACGAAGTTTACTTTAACGATGAAACCTTTGAGAGCTATGAATTAGCCCTCGATCGCGATCGCTTTGAATCAATCTTGCAGGAACATCAGTTTTTCGATCGCCTGGACGACAGCATGACTCAAGTGCTGCGCCAAGCCAGACAACAGGGCATCGAAATTGAGGACATTAGTGGCGTGTTGCTGGTGGGAGGAACAGCGCAAATTCCCGCCGTGCAAACCTGGGTGCAACAGTATTTTGATGCGGCTAAAATTCGTTCTTCTAAACCCTTTGAGGCGATCGCTCAAGGAGCCCTGCAACTGAATCAAGGGGTAGAACTCAAAGATTTCCTCTATCACAGCTATGGCGTTCGCTACTGGGATCGCCGCCAAAACTGCCACAACTGGCACCCGATCGTGAAATCGGGCCAACCTTACCCAATGACAGACCCGATAGAACTGGTATTGGGCGCTTCCGCAGAGGGGCAACCCAGCATTGAACTAATTTTGGGCGAAATGGGATCTGAGTCAGGTGGTACAGAAGTGTACTTTGATGGCGATCGCTTGGTGACTCGGAGCTTAGCGGGTGGTCAAACCCAAGTACAACCCCTCAACGACCGCGAAGGTGCCCGGACAATTGCTCAACTCACACCGCCCGGATATCCAGGTAGCGATCGCATTAAGGTTTTGTTCCAAGTGGATGCTCAGCGTTTCCTGCGGATCACCGTCGAAGATTTGCTAATGAATCAAACCTTGCTCGATGACCAAGTTGTGGTGCAACTCAGCTAAGCCATCTTTAGAATTAATCGTTAGAACTAGCCAAATCTCAAGAATGTACAACTACTGGGGTGCCCACTGTCGCCCAGTCGAATAGCCAGTTGGCGTGGTTCACGGCCACATTGACGCAGCCATGACTCACTGGCGTGCCAAATCTGTGATGCCAATAAGCACCATGAATCGCGTAGTTGCCAGAGTAATACATGGTGTAGGGCACGTCAGAAATATCGTAATCGGCTCCTCGCATCCGAGCTTGGCGATGCTTGGTTTGAATGGCAAAAGCCCCTGTACGAGTGGGGGTTGAGGACTTTCCTGTAGAAACGATAATGGCGTAAACCGGAGTTTGGCCTTCCCAAGCAATCAAGCGCTGGGATGAGAGATCAATTTCAATCCACCGCCGATCCGATTGACGCAACGCCTGCATTTTGGTCACGAGTGGGCCTGCCTGTTGAGCCGCAACCTTTGCCGTAATGGCAGGTTCTACCCCCAACACTGCTAATGCCAACGCTGTACTCAACCAAATTCGGTGCCAACGCGGCTCCCCTTTAAAGTGGGTAATGCTGCCCATCCTGATAGCCTCCTAAAAAACGAGAGGAATATTTGCAAATAGATAAAGCACCCGGATGGCTATTTTTCTATGTCCACCATAAATCATGAAATCGAGACATTGGCAACTTGCTGACGCAGATTTCTTGCTTGTTGGGCGATCGCTTGCCAGTTACCTGCTTGAATCGCTGCGGCTGGAAATAGATTACCCGACAAGCCTACAGCGATCGCCCCTGCTGCCAGAAAGTCTTTGGCATTCTCAATAGTGACCCCACCCGTCGGGATGAGGGGAATCTGACCCAATGGCCCCTGCAAATTACGAATATAGCTAGCGCCCCCCACTGCCTGAACCGGAAATACTTTGACGCTACTCGCTCCAGCTTGCCAAGCGGTGACAATTTCGGTAGGCGACAAAGCCCCAGGTACAATCGGCACGCCTTGCTGTAAAGCCAATTGAATCAAGCCGAAATCGACATGCGGCGTAAATAAAAATTGTGCTCCAGCCGCGATCGCAGACTGTAAATGCTCACGAGTTAGCAAAGTACCCGTACCAATTAAGCAGTCGGGTAACTCAGAGCGCAGAGCCGCAATCAGTTCGGGAGCGCGATCGCTATTCCAAGTGATCTCAATTAATCGCAGGCCACCTGCTGCCACTGCCCACGCCATTTGGTGACCTAGCTCAAACGTAGGAGCACGAATAACCGCGATCGCTCGTTCTCTTTTTAAGGTTGATAACCATAAATGCTCAGACATATTTTCTGATAATTTCACTTAGGCAATTCCGCTGCTAAAAATTTTTCAAGTTTGCCCAAGCTTCATTCAACTTAAAGAGCTATCACTCTACAGTCACTCTTTCGGCGTACCAACTTGTGTCGAAAAGCTCATTTGATCCCATTTGTAAATTCATCACCCATAGATTTGGTAAGCCTTGAGGATACTAGCCTGCATCCGTTACTCCTTGCTATATACGGATCACGATTTTAATTAATTTTTAGAAAAAAGAACTCTATTTAGGTCAGCCATCAGGGAGATGAACTTACACTCATATCTTCCTAACCTGGGGGGTGAATGCAAAGTTGTTTTAAACATTACTTAGGAGGAGCATCCATGGCTCTCACAAAACTTGAAACCTATTATCCAGATTACAAAGACCATAACAACGGTGATGACATCAAATCTTTAGATGTTTACGCCCAAAATGACAAAGTTGGTTCAGTCAATGACGTTTTAGTAGATGAACGTGATGGTAAGTTCCGCTACCTCGTCGTTGATACAGGCTTTTGGGTCTTAGGCAAAAAAGTATTACTTCCCATTGGTTTAGCTCAAGTTGACTACTCTCAGCGCCGAGTCAACGTCAGCGGCTTGACCAAAGAACAAGTCGAGAACTTACCCGAATTCACTGACGAACTCAAAATCGATCAAGACTACGAAGAGAATGTTCGGGGAGTCTACCGTCCGATGGCGGCTGGTAGAACGGGTACTGCTCAGACTGCTGCTAGCACCGCTAGTACGGCTAGCACTGCTGGCAAGGTGCCTTTCAACCGTGACACCTATGACTACAAGCAAGATGCCGCGCTATATGACATGAACGAGCGCGACCATCAGACTCTACGGTTGTATGAAGAGCGGTTGGTGACTAACAAACAGCGCCAGAAGACTGGGGAAGTCACAGTTGGCAAGCATGTTGAAACCGAAACTGCCAGAGTTTCTGTACCTGTAGAAAAAGAGCGAGTCGTGATTGAGCGCACTACTCCAACTGGTGCTGGCACTCCGGTCGCACCTGGCGACGCTGCTTTCCAAGAAGGCACTGTAGCCCACGTCGATATCTACGAAGAGAGAGCCGACGTACACAAGGAAGCTTTTGTCCGCGAGCAAGTCAACATCCGCAAGGAAGTTGAGCAAGACACGGTGACTGCCGAAGAGCAGATCCGCCGTGAAGAGTTAGACATTGATGACGCAGGTCGCGGCATTATCGACCAAGGCACCACCAAGCGCGATCGCCGCTAATTAGCCTGAATCTGCTAGGCCACTGATAGGCCGTTAAGTTGATTCAATACCAAGAGTGCAGGGAGGCTCGACCTGCCTGCACTTTTTCGTAAATCTAGCGATCGCCTTTTCTAAACCAAATTGGGGTGAGGCGATCGCTAACGTTAACCTTTTTAGGAGCAAGTCTATGGCTCTCTACAAACTAGATGATTTCTATCCCGACTACCGTCAAGAATTATTTGATGGTAACGATGTTAAAGGACTAGATGTCTACACCGAGCATGACGAGAAGATTGGCAGTATTCACAACGTCCTAGTTGATGAAGAAGGTCATTTCCGTTATTTGGTTGTAGACACAGGTTTTTGGATTTTTGGCAAAAAAGTGTTGCTGCCTGTAGGTCGTTTCCGTAGCGATCCACAAGCTCAGCGGATCTACACAGTTGGTTTGACGAAACAACAGGCAGAAAACTTGCCTGAGTATAACGACAGCATGACTGTAGACTACGACTACGAAGAACGAGTTCGTAGTGTTTACCGTAGCCCTACCTTAGAGTCCTCAGTGCCCGTTGAGGCATCTGCCCCTCTCGAAGCGTCTGTTCCAGTAGAACGGACTTACACAGCAGGTAGTACTCTTTATGAACAGGGTCAGCCTGCACCCGTCGAAGCTTCTGTTCCGGTCGATAGTGCGGCTCTAAGAAGTCGTGAGCAAGTTCGTCCAGTAGCTCCTGCTACTCGCCCAGCTTACGATTATCGCCAAGAACCAGCTCTCTACAACATGAACGAGCAGGATCACCAAACGATTCGGCTATACGAAGAGCGATTGGTCGCTAACAAACACCGTCGCAAAGCGGGAGAAGTTTCGGTTGGCAAGCATGTCGAAACGGAGACTGCCAGAGTTGCGGTGCCTGTCGAGCGCGAACGAGTGGTCATTCAGCGCATCAACCCAACTCAAGTTGGAACTCCTGTAACACCCGGATCGGCTGACTTCCGTGAGGGTGAAGTTGCGCGGGTGGAAGTTTACGAAGAAACAGCAGACGTGCATAAGGAAGCCTTTGTGCGAGAGCAGGTCAACATTCGCAAAGAAGTCGAACGTGACACTGTTACCGCCGAAGACAAAATTCGTCGCGAAGAACTGGACATCGATACTCAAGGCCGTCCTATTCGAGATAACCGCCCAGGTAGCTCTCCTCGCGATCGCCGCTAAACGAGCCGCTTCGACTGAGTTAGAGATATGACTCAACTAAAGGAAGCGCCAACCAAACGGTGCAGGTAGGGCAATATCAAGCTCTGCCTGCATTTTTTCACCCGATTTTTTTACTTCTTGATCACTCAACGGGTGTCTTATGAATAATTCACTATTTCCAGGTCACTCCAAACCTGAGGGCAAACAAGCTCGTCTCGATACTTTAGTGAACAAAGTACGCCACAAACTGAAAAATTTTGCGGTGCGAGATAGTCAAGGCGAGTTAGTGGGTGAGGTGCGAGATGTGCAGCTCACAGCCGATCGTCAGCTTCAGTTTGTGGTTTCTCTACCAGACGCGCATAAAGGGTTCCGCCTAGTTTTGTTAACTAGCAAATCCATCCACAGTATTGACTCCGCCAACCGTTCAGTGCTGACTCATTTAAGCGCAGCGGAAATTGCCCAATTGTCCGACTCCTCGCTACCTAGTCCCGTGAGTGCTGCATCTTCAGCCTTGCCCTCCAGACCTGTGACCTTACCTTTTGAAGCGAGTAGCCTCAATTCTCCAGAAAGTTCTAATTCAACCTCAAATCCTATGGAAAGTTTCACTGATTCAACTTCAAATCAAAATCCTCTAGATCTTCCTCTTGAAGGCGATCGCATTGATGACACTAATGACACGGCCACGACTCGGGTCGTCGAGGAAGAAGCCATTCGCTTACTAGAAGAACGCCTAGTTGTAGACCGCAGCACACATAAAATCGGTGAAGTGATTGTTCGCAAAGCCGTTGAAACTCAAATTGTGGAAGTTCCGGTGCGCCGCGAAAAACTAATTGTGGAGCAAATCAGCCCTGAACACAGACAACTTGCAGAAATTGATTTGAGCCAAGGTGATCTGACAGCGGTGGAACTAGCCAACGCCATGACTGCTGACAGTCAACATGTGGTTCGCGGCGAGTTCACTTCTCCGGGTGCAGCTAGCCAATTCCTAGATGCGATCGCTAAAACCCATCGACATGGCTGCGAGAAGATTCAGATAGAAATTGTTTTATCCGATCCAAACTTGCAAGAGACTTACGCTAACTGGCTGGCGCAGTACGCCGCTCATTAATCCCAAATCATAAAAATCAAACAATAAAAAGAGTCGAGGTTCAAACCTGAGAAGTTCAGGACTGACCTCGACTCTGCAATTTTAAGGAGGGTTAACCGTTTTCGGAACGATGTTGCCTATGCCTAACTGGGGCTTAAGCGATCGCTGCGATCTTCACATCGTTGTTGCCGAGCAATTCTTGCAACTCTTCCGCATCCACCGTTTCTTTCTCAACTAGCATGTCCGCTAGCTGATCTAAGACGTGACGGTTTTCGATCAAAACTGACTTAGAGCGACGATATGCTTGCTCAACTAAGTTGCGAACTTCGTCGTCAATCGTAGCAGCAGTTTCTTCCGAGAAGTCCCGCTCAGCAGCGATATCCCGTCCCAGGAACATGTTGCCTTGTTGGCGACCCAAGGCAACGGGGCCGAGGCGATCGCTCATACCGAAGCGAGTTACCATTTGGCGAGCCACACGAGCCACCTGTTGTAAGTCACTAGCCGCGCCAGTGGTCACTTCTTCCTCACCGAAGATGATTTCTTCAGCAATACGGCCACCTAAAGCGACTGCCATCTGGTTTTGCAGATAGGAGCGGCTGTAGAGACCAGAATCCATACGATCTTCACTGGGAGTGAACCAAGTCAGACCACCCGCACGACCACGAGGAATAATGCTGATCTTTTGTACAGGGTCGTAATCTGGCATCAGGGCACCCACGAGGGCGTGACCTGCTTCGTGATAAGCCACTAGCTGCTTGCGCTTCTCGCTCATCACACGGTCTTTCTTCTCTGGGCCTGCCAAGACGCGATCGATCGCATCGTTGACTTCGTCCATCGAGATTTCGGTTAAGTTGCGACGAGCCGCTAGAATTGCCGCTTCATTTAGCAGGTTAGACAGGTCAGCACCCGTAAACCCAGGGGTACGACGCGCAATCCGGTCTAAGTCCACATCTTTCGCTAAGGTTTTGCCACGAGCATGTACCCGCAAGATTTCTGAACGACCTGCAAAATCAGGGCGATCGACGACAACTTGACGATCAAAGCGACCCGGACGCAGCAGCGCTGAATCTAATACATCTGGGCGGTTGGTTGCCGCAATCACGATAATGCCATTGTTGCCCTCAAAGCCATCCATTTCGGTGAGCAACTGGTTGAGGGTCTGTTCCCGCTCATCGTTGCCGCCCCCTAAACCAGCACCCCGCTGCCGACCGACAGCATCAATTTCATCAATAAAGACGATACAGGGAGCATTGGCTTTGGCTTGCTCGAAGAGGTCACGGACGCGAGAAGCACCCACACCTACGAACATCTCTACAAACTCTGAACCAGAGATGGAGAAGAAAGGTACACCTGCTTCACCTGCGACTGCACGAGCCAACAGGGTTTTACCCGTTCCCGGAGGGCCGACTAGCAGCACACCTTTAGGAATCTTGGCTCCAACTGCAGTAAAGCGATCGGCATTTTTAAGAAAATCTACAACTTCATTTAGTTCTAGTTTTGCCTGGTCAATTCCCGCGACATCACCAAAGGTAACCTGGGTTTGAGGCTCCATTTGGACTCTAGCCTTGGATTTACCAAAGTTCATCGCTTGGCTACCAGGGCCGTTTTGAGCACGACGCAGTAGGAAGAACAAACCAACCAGCAATAAGACTGGGAAGAATAGGCTGCTCAAGGCTTTGAGCCAGAAGCCATCGTCGGTTTGAGGCAGAACTGAGATATCAACATTATTTTTAGTCAACGTATCAATCAGCTCAGGATCGCTGGGCAGATTGACCAAAACCTTACTACCGTCTTGAGCTGTGACTAAAGCTCTGGAGCGATCGGAGCTAAGGCTGACTTTTTCTACTCGATTGCCTTCAACTTCTTGAATAAACTGACTGTATCGCCACGTCTCTCGACTCTGGGGTTGCTTATCAAAGAGTGCAGTTGCCAATGCAACCACCACAATTGCTAGAAGCGCGTACAGTCCCGCATTTCTCCACCGTTTGTTCACTGAGGTCAATCCTCCTAGTTGTAAGTTGCGGGGACTTTTTTCAAATTTGCTTTGTTAACTAATATTAACCTAATTTCAGAATCAGGTTAACAATCAACCCTGGAAAAGCCCCCGCAATTGCTGAAAACCTTGATGAGTGGGGTCATAGGCAAGCTGAGAGTTACGTCTCAGAATTCCGTGAATCGGGACGATCTCTACGACGCTATTACAGTAGGCGATCGCCTCAAGCTCCATTACCAGATCCAGACACCAAGGTTCTTCTCTTATTGTCCTATTCTGGCTCATCAACCAGGTAATTAGCTGCGATCGCATCAGTCCCGGTAAAATTCCTGCCTTTAGGGGGGGAGTCCACCAATCGCCATCCAGCCATCCCCAGAGATTGCCCGTACTGGTCTCTAGCCACTCTCCCTGCTGATTCACCAAAATTGCTTCTTGCGCTCCCTTCTGCATGGCGCTTTGCCGAGCGAGCCACGTGGGTAGGTAATTTCCTGTTTTATGTACGGGTAGCGATCGCTGAAACCGAGAAGACTCCGCCAACCAAGCTACAATTCCTTGCTGTTGCCATTCACCTAGGCTTACAGGGAGCGATCGCCCAGTAATCCACTCGCGACCATCGGGGAATAGCGTAATGCGGAGGACTGGAAAGTAAGGTACTAAAGCCTCAGCTCCTTGCCGTATACGTCGCCAATCTGGAGTCTCCCAGCCGAGCGATCGCAAACTCCGCTTCAGTCGCTGACAATGGCCTGCCCAGTTGGTTAAAGGTGCTTCCAAAGACTGGGAGTAAACCCGCAAGGTCGTGAATACCGTGGCACCATAGAGCAGCCCTGGCTCATCCACAGGTAGCGTCACCGAGCCTGCACAAACTAGCTCACCAGCGTACCAAAAAAATTGCGAGTTCAAGTTGAGCAACGAAAAGCCTGACTCTAGTTGGAGAAAATCCAGACAAATCTTACAGTTCCGCGTGAGCCAGGATCAAGGGTTCCAGAGGCACTTGATTAATCTCGCGGGGGTGACTTGATCCTTGATGTTCCATCGGGTCCTGTAATCACATCACCACCCAACGCCCGAATCCGTTTAACTGCAATTTGACGAGTACGGTCATCGGTAGCAACGCTTAAGACTTGTGACCAAGCTGCAACTTGAGCAAACTTACTTCTAGGATTACGAGCTAGAAACTGAGCAGTTCGCTGAGAAAACTGAGCTACACTTTGACTCTCTGCATCTGTGTAAGTATTGGCCCACTTTGCTGCCATTGCAAACGAATTTTGAGCTGCTTTCGAGTCTCCTAAAAATAACAGTTCATCAATTCCCTTGTAACGCCATACATAGTAAGCCTTCGGGGGCACCTGAGGAGAAAGCCGCTCCAGACTTCGATTCATGAGAGCAACTGAGCGTTCTGGCATTCCTGCATACAGAGCAGTGCTCCCTGAAAGAAAGAAGTAACCATCTAAAAAATAGGGATCGCGGCTGAGGATTACTTCAAAATATTCCGGGCTTAGTTCATAACCTGTTTTCTCTCGTACCTCATCATCACCAAAATATTGCAGAAAGTTTAGAAACACCCAATCTGCTAACAGGTTACTGAATCCAAAGGTTGGTAACTTTTCTAGCAGATTAAGGCGCAACTTCTCAGCCGCAATTTCTCGCTCTAGGACTCCTACAGGAGGCGTACTGGCTTTAGTGCTGATCGTTCTCAATTGTGGCAGTTGAGTAGCCCCAATCAAGCTGGCACAGGTTAATGCAACTAGGGAAGGGACAATAAGTGAGCCCCAAACTTGCCGAGAGAACACCATCGATTTGTCCTAATCACAACCTCAACTACCGGATTTAGTTCTAAAGCGATTAAAAAACTCGCCAGGGCGATCGCTTGAGCTAAATTCTAGGGCATTCTCATAATCAAGTTACTCTAATATTCATATCGAGTGATCCCCTCCACTCTTACTCGCTCACTTTGCCCGTCTATGAGTACGCATCCTCCGGAACTGATCATCGAAGCAGGTCGCACAGAGAGCCAATATTGGAAAGACCTCTGGCGATACCGAGAGTTATTTTACTTCTTGGCTTGGCGAGACATCCTGGTTCGCTATAAGCAAACCGTAATCGGGATTGCTTGGGCTTTGATTCGCCCCTTCCTCACCATGATTGTGTTCACCATCGTCTTTGGCAATTTGGCTAAGCTACCATCTGGCGGTGCGCCCTATCCCATTTTAGTCTTTGCTGCCATGCTACCTTGGCAGTTTTTTGCCAGTGCCCTAGCTGAGTGCAGCAACAGCCTCATCACTAATTCCAATCTAATTTCTAAGGTTTACTTCCCTCGGCTGATTGTGCCTTCCAGCGCTGTGATTGTCAGCTTTGTGGATTTTCTGATTTCTGGAATAATTTTGCTGGCTTTGATGATTTGGTTCAACTTTGTGCCAGATTGGCGAATTGTAACTTTACCGCTATTTATCCTGTTGGCCTTTGCTGCTGCAATGGGAGCAGGGTTATGGCTGGCAGCTTTAAACGTGAAGTACCGTGACTTCCGGTATATTGTGCCGTTTATTGTGCAATTTGGCCTCTACATCTCCCCTGTAGGCTTTAGTAGCAGCATTGTGCCACCACAATGGCGATTGATTTACTCGATCAATCCAATGGTAGGTGTGATCGATGGCTTCCGTTGGGCAATCTTAGGAGGTGAGGCTCAGTTATATTGGCCTGGTTTCTTGCTCTCAACGGCGTTAGTGGCGTTTTTGTTAGTGAGTGGAATCTGGTACTTCCGTCAAACAGAGCGCACATTTGCAGACGTAATTTAAGTAGGAATGACGGGTGTGTCTGATACAGTCATTCGAGTTGAAAATCTAGGCAAGAAATATATCATTGGCCATCAAACGCAGGGGCGATCGCGCTACACAGCCCTGAGAGATGTGCTTGCTGATGGTGCTAGATCTGTTGGTCGTCGAATACTCAATCCTTTTGCTCAACAACCTCTCCCGCCTACAAAAGAAGAGTTTTGGGCACTTAAAGATGTCTCCTTTGAGATCGAACAGGGTGAAGCTATTGGCATCATTGGCCGCAATGGAGCTGGCAAATCTACTCTATTAAAGATTCTCAGCCGCATCACAGAACCTACTACAGGTCGAGTCGAGCTAAAGGGACGAGTTGCCAGCCTGTTAGAGGTTGGAACTGGCTTTCATCCTGAATTAACGGGGCGAGAAAATATTTTTCTCAATGGGGCCATTTTAGGGATGAGCCGAGTAGAGATTAACCGCAAATTTGATGAGATTGTAGAGTTTGCGGAAGTCTCTCGGTTTTTAGATACGCCAGTTAAGCGGTATTCGAGTGGAATGTATGTGAGGCTGGCATTCGCGGTAGCTGCTCACCTAGAACCAGAGATTTTGCTTGTGGATGAAGTTCTAGCAGTTGGAGATGCTAAGTTTCAGAAAAGATGTCTGGGAAAGCTGCGAGATGTTGCAGGTTCTGAGGGACGAACAATATTATTTGTAAGCCACGATTTGCCAGCCATGCAAGCTCTCTGCAATAAAGCAGTTTTAATGCATCATGGGTCAATCAAGATGCAGGGTATAAGCAGTGAGATTATTGCAAATTATCTTTCCCTGGGAAGCCAAGATTTCCTAGGAGAGGTCAGTTTACAGAAACATCCAGGGAGACTGCATTCCCGCGAAAAAGCCTTACAGAAAATATGGTTAACCAATGACAACCATGAGAAAACCAATGAATTTAGTATGGGGGATAGTCTTTTAGCCTCCTTTTCGTTTGACTGCGAACATCCCGTTTCAGCACCTGGATTTGGGTTTGGATTTGAGGATCAAACAGGCAGAAGAATTTTTTCACTGAATAACTATATGTCTCCCAATCCCAAGAACGAATTCGGTTCCATTAAGCAAGGTACTGTAAGCCTAAAAATCGATAATATTCCTCTAATGCCCGGCAAGTATTATATCAGTGTCTCACTGGTAGAAAACCAAGCTGAGTGGGTTGATTTTATAGAAAGAGCTATAGGTTTCGAAGTTTACCCAGCTGATATCTTCGGATCTGGAAAAATCCCAGACTCATCTCATGGAATCATTTTTTTTCCCGGTCAAATAACAGTCAAGCCCAATTTTTGAATCACGAAGGATAGAGACTATGCCTCACGAAATTAGCTCTATAGAAAGTAAAGCTGAATACAGAGATTGGGTTTATTTGGAGAGAGGGGATTACCACAAAAACCTTGATTTAGATTGGTCCTATGCACCAACCTATCTCCAAAAAGTTAAACTTGTTCGACAATTCATAGACAACCTTCCCTTAAATTTCAAAATTCTTGATTTGGGTTGTGGTGAGGGAGTTTTTATAAACGAATTTTTACAGAAAGGTAGGGATATACAAGGTTTAGATTTAAACTACGAAAATGAATTTGTCCGAAGAGGAAATCTTCTTGAGCTTCCTTATGAGGCGTCAACTTTTGATGTTGTCATGTTACTGGATGTATTGGAGCACATTCAATTTCAGGATCAGAGGAAAGCTCTCATAGAAATTCACCGAATTTTAAAGGGTGGTGGTTTATTCTTTGCCTCAATTCCCAATCTTGCACACTTCAGCTCTCGTTTTAGCCTAGTTCTTTCTGGGAAACTTGACCGCACTGATAGTGAACTAGATCATCCAGGAGAGCGTCCTTTTTCAGAGAACAAAGCACTTCTTGAAGAAGCTGGTTTTGAAATCTTTGAGTGTCGTGGCGTAACTTTTACAGTTCCGTATCTTTACAGGCGATTGATTTGCAGGAGAGCAAAGCAGATGAAGTGGTTGCATGACGCTCTAGAACCTATGGCAAAAGTATTTCCAGCATGGGCAATGCTGGATTTTTTCATCAGCACAAAGAAGCCAAGCCAGGATAAACAATCTTAATCGCCTCATTATGCCAAAGCGTGTAACTGTAGCCATTCCTACCTATAAAAGAGGCAAACTTCTGATTGATGCTTTGCAAAGTATTATTGTCCAGAATGTTGCTTTCAATTTCGAAATATTGGTTCTCGACAATGATTGTGATAAAGCTTTAGAGAAAAAGATCTTAAAGATTGAACATCCTGAAAACATATGTCTGAAATATATTGCGGTTCCGGACTTAGGCTTACATAACGGGCGTAATCGAGCAGCTGTTGAAAGCAATGGAGAAATTGTCATCTTTATTGATGACGATGTTATTACTCCCTCAGGATGGCTAGAAGCCATGTACGCCCCTTTTCAAGATTCTCAAGTGGGTGCTGTTGGTGGTAAAACCCTGCCAAAATGGGAAGTTCCTCCACCCGATTGGTTAAAGAGCATCCCTAGCGATTACTTTAGCCTTCTCGATTTGGGCGATACCTCGCGTGAAATGCATTGGCCACAAACCCCTTACGGTTGCAATATGGCCTTTCGTCGAGAACTTATTCTCACCTTGGGCGGCTTTCCGCCTGATGGAGTAGGCGACGGGTGGATTGAATGGAAACGAGGTGATGGAGAGATCGGCTTTGCTAAGCGGGTTTACGATGAGGGATATAAAATTCTTTACAGTTCGGAGGCTTGGCTTTACCACCGTATTCCTGAGAAGCGACAAACCGTAGGATTTATTCGTCGTCGAGCTGTAAAAGGAGCCATTAGTGAGGCTTACAGCGAGGCGAAGCATTCTTCACCTTCTAGGCTGTCACTTTTAACTCAGGCTGCAAAGCATACTGCAAAAGCAGCCATAGCTGCCTTAAAACAGTTAGCAGTTACTTTTAGAGGCGTTGAATCTTGGTTAAAGTATGACATCCTATGGGTTCACCACAGCATTTCAGCTATCTATAAAATTCGTCTTGCGCTCGATTCTGACCTAAGAAAGTGGGTTTATAAGCAACACTACTGGACAGATAGTGCCTCGGCGGCAATAGCACAGCGGTTGGTTAAGCTATGAATCTAAAGAGTTCTCTAGAGACCTGGTTACCACCTGGTTTTATCACCATAGCTAAATTAGCAACTGGTAAAACACCCGAGCAAAAGGTTAAACGATATTTACAAAATGGCTGTATCCCTTGGTCACCCGGATATGAGCTTTATAAAGAAAATTTAATTCATAGAACATTGCAAGATCAGACATTGATCGAATCTTTTAAGTCAGAGAAGTCATTGCCGCAAAATTACGGCATTCGTCTTGATGAGAGATGCGTGGAGTATCCCTGGCTTTTCTCAAGACTACCCTATGAAGCTACCCACATCTTAGATGCAGGGTCTAGTCTCAACTACGAATACATCTTGGAGCAGCCTTACTTTGAGAACAAGCATATCCATATCGTGACCTTAGCACCTGAGCCACAATGTTTTTGGTATAAAGGAGTGTCTTACCTCTTTGAAGATCTGAGAAATTTGCCGCTCAAAAGCAGTTTCTATGATGCTATTGTTTGCCTTTCTACCTTGGAGCATGTTGGCCTAGATAATACTCAATATTCTGAAGGCGATCGCTATAATGAAACACGATCTAGTGACTTTAAGCTGGCCATCAACGAACTAAAGCGAGTTCTCAAGCCAGGCGGCTCGCTATTTATTAGCATACCCTTCGGTCAATATCAAAATTTGGGGTACTTCCAGCAATTCGACTCCAGACTGCTATCAGAAACTGTTGAAGCGTTTGGCTCCTGTCAAGATATACACAAGACTTTCTTTAGGTATACGGCTAGCGGGTGGCGGTTTTCTCCAGAAGAAGAGTGCGCCGACTGTATGTACGTGAAAGCTTCTGAATGGATGTCTAGCGATGCCACAAACGCCAGTAAAACTGGGAAAAATAGAAGTGGACTGGCGGCGTCGGCCCAGGCCGTAGCTTGCATCCATATTGTTTATTAAAAGATTATTAAGATTATGAAAACCTCACCAACAGTTCAAACTGCTCAGCTCTCTCCAGTTCAGCAAATTGTACACGAGAGCGAACTCCTGGCTCTCATTCTTTCTCACCGCTTTGTAGAACCAGGCATTCACTTCTTCACACCCAATGAGCTATCTCAGCAGCTCGCCTACATGAAGTATGAAACAGGCAAATGTATTCCGGCTCATGTTCATAACCCAGTACACAGAGACGTGTTCTATACCCAAGAAGTACTCTTTATCAAGAAAGGTAAACTGAGAGTTGACTTCTACAGTAAACATCAAGAGTACTTAGAAAGCCGAATTTTAGAGGTAGGCGACGTTATCTTACTAATTACTGGAGGTCACGGATTTGAAGTGATTGAAGATCTAGAAATGGTAGAAGTTAAGCAAGGTCCCTACATTGGAGATCAAGATAAAACTCGATTCCCTGGTATTCCCTCTGACGAGGCCCAAGTTATAGGCTAAATAATCGTTATGAACTTTATCCCCGTCAATGAACCAGCGCTGCAGGGCAACGAAAAGAAGTATCTTCTAGAATGTCTCGAAACGGGGTGGATTTCTTCGGAGGGGCCATTCATTCAGCGATTTGAGACCGAGTTTGCCCAAAGAGTAGGCCGCCAGTATGCCATTACTGTATCCAATGGGTCAGCTGCATTAGAAGTTGCGATCGCTGCCCTCAGTATTAAACCAGGAGATGAAGTCATTTTGCCGACCTTCACCATCATTTCCTGTGCTGCTGCGATTGTTCGAGCGGGTGCAACACCCATCTTAGTAGATGCCGACCCTATTACCTGGAACATGGACGTTGGCCATTTAGAGAGCTGCATCACTCCAAACACAAAAGCCATCATGGTAGCGCATATTTACGGCCTTCCCGTCGATATGGAACCGGTTTTGACAATTGCTAAGCAGCATAACCTAGCCATTATTGAAGATGCCGCCGAGATGCACGGCCAAACCTATCAGGGCCAACCCTGCGGCAGCTTTGGAGAAATTAGCACCTTTAGCTTTTACGCCAATAAGCACATCACCACTGGAGAAGGCGGCATGGTGGTTACGAATGATCCTGACTTAGCTGAACGATGTCGATCGCTTCGTAACCTGTGCTTCCAACCTCAGCAACGCTTTGTCCATGAAGAACTGGGTTGGAACTTCCGCATGGGTAACCTGCAAGCCGCCCTGGGAGTCGCTCAGCTGGAGCAGCTCGATAGCTTTGTTCAACGTAAACGCGAGATAGGCCAGCGCTACACCAAGGGACTATTCGGGTTGAAGGGAGTACAGCTACCATTAGCTGCTACCAACTATGCCAACAATATTTACTGGGTCTATGGCCTGGTGCTAGAAGACACTTTACCATTTGATGCTAAGGAAGCCATGCATCGCCTGAAAGCCAAAGGAGTTGGCACTCGCCCTTTCTTCTGGCCGATGCACGAGCAGCCCGCTTTTCAAAAGATAGGTCTCTTTCAAGGAGAGAAGCACCCCGTTTCAGAAAACATAGCTCGACGAGGATTCTATATTCCGAGTGGTTTGGCCTTGACCGATGAGCAAATCGATCAGGTGATTGCTAGGGTCAAGGAGATAGCAGCATGAGCATATTCCAAGCCTATGCTGAATACTACGATCTCCTGTATCGGGATAAAGACTATCAAAAAGAGTCTGAGTTCATTCAGCAACTCATAAAAGCCCATGCACCCTCTACCCAAACTATCCTGGAGCTAGGAAGCGGCACCGGTCGTCACGCCGAGTATCTAGCTCAGCAGGGCTACAGCATTGTGGGTGTGGAAAGAAGCGAGGACATGCTGTCCCACTGTCGCCAACGCCAAGCTACCCAAGATAGAACCCTGGCCCAAAGACTCAAGTTCTTACAGGGTGATTTGAGAGACATTAGGCTTGAGCAAGTGTTTGACTGCATTCTTTCCCTCTTTCACGTCATCAGTTACCAAATCAGCAACGCCGATCTGATAGCTGCCTTTAAGACGGTCAACCTTCATTTAAAACCAGGAGGAGTCTTTATTTTCGATGTCTGGTATGGCCCCGCAGTTCTGCACGACAAGCCTCAAGTCAGGGTCAAGCACCTGCAAGATGGAAATTGCACGGTCACCCGGATTGCCAAGCCAACCCTACACCTCAATGACAACCTTGTTGATGTCAACTATCAGATCCTAGTGAAATATCCTGACCAGGGTACTTACCAGGAATTGCAGGAACTGCATCAGATGCGCTATCTGTTTAAGACTGAAGTTGACTGGCTGCTCAATCAAGCCGGAATGAACCTAATCAAGTACGGCGAGTGGATGACCCACGCTCCGGCAGGGCTTGACACTTGGGGAGTCTATTTTGTCGCTGCAAAGCCATGAAAGTCGCGATTCCCATATCCTCTGGTCTCCCGTCTGACGGTGGGGGATATACCTTTGAGACCGAAATAATTTCGGCTATCATTCAGCAAGCACCAAACCTCAACCATGAGTTTTGGGTTTTCAACCTATCTCAAGAACCTACGCATGGGTTTCAAGAATCAAAGCAGCTAAAATTTATCAATCCTCAAAAAGCAGCTTTCACAAGTTTCCTTTGCTGGGCCAAGGCCAATGGAGCTGCCTTGAGCAGGAAATTGAGTAATCCTAACGCCCTATTTTTGCCCATTAGCTGGCCAGAAGCCTACTTTCACGAATTTATTCAATCCAACGATTTTGACTTTTGCTGGCTGCTGTCTCCCTACGCCCTAACCCAGCAGCCTGTGCAAGCGGTACCCTTTGCAGTAACGGTCTGGGATTTGCAGCATCGGCTACAGCCCTACTTCCCCGAAATCAGCCTTAATAAACAGTGGGAGTCTAGAGAAGCCTTCTATGATAGACGGCTCAAACAGGCGACCTATGTAGTTACGGGAACACAAAGAGGCAAGCATGAAATTGAAATCTTTTATCAGATTGCCTCTGAACGCATAGAGATCTTGCCTTTTCCAACACCTGAATTTGCCTTGAATCAAACAGATCGAGCCATTGATAAAAACTCATTTCTGCAACAATACAGCCTTCCTCCTGATTATTTTTTCTATCCAGCCCAATTCTGGCCCCACAAAAACCATTTTGCTCTGCTCAAAGCGCTGAAGCTCCTCAATGAAAAGCACCACATCAATGCTTCAGTCGTGCTGACGGGTTCTAACAAGGGAAATGTTGATTACGTAAAAAGCCTAATTGAAAAATTTGACCTTAAGAGTAGAGTTCATATCTTAGGATTTATTCCCCAAGTTGATTTAGCTTATCTCTATAAATTTGCACTGGCATTAGTCTTTCCAACCTATTTCGGGCCTGACAACTTACCCCCGTTGGAAGCATTTGCTTTGGGTTGCCCAGTCATTGCCTCAGACGTGCCAGGTGCCTCCGAGCAGCTAGGGGAGGCGGCCCTGCTGGTAAAACCCAATGACATTGACCAGATAGCCCTGGCTATGAAGACCATCTACGAAGACACAAACCTACACTACAACCTTACTCAAAAAGGCTTAACTAGAGCAAAAGCCTGGACAACCCAAGACTATGTCAACCAGATGCTGTCGCTTCTAGATCAGTTTGAAACAATTAGAAGCTGTTGGCCAAGTAATGGGTTTTTGAGTCATCGTTCTTAAATTTAAGTCATGGCTGATCAGGTTTACATTCTAATTCCCGTCCACAACCGTAGAGCCATTACGCTGGATTGCCTAGATACCCTCCAGCGCAACGGCGACCTCGACCGCTACTCCGTTGTAGTTATTGACGATGGCTCCACTGATGGCACCGCCGAGGTCATCAGTGGAGCCTACCCTGTCGTCACAGTTCTACAGGGCGACGGCAAGCTGTGGTGGACGGGAGCGATCGCAAAAGGCATGGAGTACGCCTACCATCAGGGAGCTGACTACTTTATCTGGCTCAATGACGACACCCTACCGCTGCCCACAGCTCTAACCCAGTTAGTTGAACAATGCAGAGCTGCCCCTAGATGTATCGCGACAGGCCAGTGCTATGCCAGTACCCAGCTTCTGAAGCCGAGCTACGGCGGGCAAATTAAGCGCTCCTTCTCCATTCAGCTAATTGCGACCCCTAAAGGGCAGAAAAGAGCCTGCGACTGCATGAGCGGCAATTTAGTCTGTTTGCCTCGCTCTGCCGTGGTGGATATTGGCTATCCTCCCGCAAAGCAGTTGCCCCATTGTCGAGCGGATATTGTTTATACCTTAAACGCCAAGCGAGCAGGCTATGACCTTAAAGTGGTGGGAGATGTGATTGCGATCGCACCTCTCAACCCTTTAGATGAGAGTTGGGCCTCTAGCCCTGTGCCCATGAGCCAGCGATGGAGACAGTTAGCTAGTCTGAAATCCAACATCCATCCATCCACTTATTGGCTCTACTGCCATCAAGTCTTTGGGTGGCTAGGACCAATCTTGTTTGTCTGGGTTTATATCAAGCTTCTGGGGTTTACTGTAGCTAGAGGAGTGCTACCGCTCGATTGGCTCAAGAAGATCAAGACTCTGAAAGACTCAAAGTTACAAGCCGGGCTTTGGTAATGAGAATCATTTCAATGAGCAAGGGTATATTCATTCTTATTCCTGTTCATAACCGCCGAGAAACAACCTTACGCGGCTTAAGACAGCTGTATCAGGATACCACGATCCAAAATTGGCCCGACCTTCATCTTGTTGTCATCGACGATGGCTCAACAGATGGTACAGAAGCTGCCCTGAGAAATGAGTTTCCAGCAGTGACGATTTTGCGGGGTAACGGGCATCTCTGGTGGACAGGAGCTATTCGGAAAGGTATGGAATATGCCTACAACAAAGGGTGTGAAGCCGTCTTCTGGCTTAACGATGACTGCCCTCCCAGCGCCGGCAGCTTAGCAAAAATGCATGAAGCCTCTGTCTATCAAGGCAACGCCCTTATTGGAGCGGCCTGCTACATTGCCGAAACCGATGTTTTGAAACCGACTGGTGCTCAGGGTAGAACTCCAGTAGCGGCCAAACCAGGAGAAATGATGCCTGTAGATGAAATGAGCGGGCACTGCGTTTACATTCCCAGAGTTGTAATGGATGCGATTGGTTGTCCAGATATACAGCGCTTTCCCCATTATCATGGCGATAGCAGCTATACACTGCAAGCCACCCGCGCTGGTTTTCGGGCTTACATTCTTGGCGATGCCAAAGTTTCCCACCCTGGAATCATCAAGGCAAAGCCTGAAGACTTCGCTGATTTTCAAAAAGCAACCCCCATTCAAACGTTCAAACAGATTTTCCTGAGTCAAAAGTCACTCTACTACTGGCCAACTCAATTTTTCTATAACACTGAAAAATACGGCTTCTGGCAAGGAATAGGTCTATTCTCCTTGAAATCAATTCGATGGTTGATCAAATGGGTTTGGCTTAACACCGTATAGCTCAAAGAGCCACAGAATTGGGGGATAACCCAGCGTACAAAGGGAAAGAAGTAATTTGTTTCAAGTCGAACTAACTAATAGAGTTAAAGATTTTATCTTCATCTTTAAATAGGAAGAATTAAATGCAGACACAAATCAGAATTCTTTATGGGAGGCTGGTATCCGACCACCAATCCTTCCTCTTTTTAATTAAAAGAACACTTAAAAAAATATATTTATCTTTTCAACCCTATGATGGCTCTACTTTCTTTCCCACTCGCGGCCCGATCCACTGTAGTCTTGCATCTGAGATCGCCATTGCATCAGGCGGTAGCCAGACGATAGTTTGCAGAGAAGATGAGCGGGAATTTAAAGTTCCCTTCACCGACAATCCAAGTATCGCTAATTTTTTTTCAAATTTTACCCATTCGCGATATCCACCTGTTTCTATCACAATGATTCCTGGTGGCCACATCTATTCTGAAGGAGCAGTGTTCTCCCCTGACGGAACCGTCTTGGCCCGAGATCTTTCTCTAGACTTCAGTTCTCCTAGTGACTCTCATTACCTATGTAGAAAACCTATTCATAAGAGTAAGCATCTCAAGGGAAGCACGCTCTCAGTTGCCTCTTGGCAAACCCGCAGCTATTATCATTAGCTGCTAGACGAACTGCCTCGTTATTTGCTACCAGCTATTCCCACTTTCGATCAGATTGTTTGTTCAAGAGACACAGCTATCAATCGAGAAGCCCTCCACGCACTAGGATTAGGAAACAGAAAGATACTCTCTCTCAATCAAGCAAAACACTACAAATGTGACTTGCTAATTACACCCTCTTATATAGCGCCTACAGGCGAGCCTAGTCCGTATCTAGTTGAACTAATAACCGAAGCTGTTCAACCTCTCATCTCTAGAGCAAAAAACTATCCAGAGAAAATATTTATTTCCCGCAAGCTAGCGCGTAGCAGGAGAATTATCAATGAGGATGCCATATTTCAGTTTTTCGAGTCCCAAGGTTACACTCGCATTAATCTGGAAGATTTACCTTGGAGGGATCAAATAAATATTTTCTATCACGCTCAGGAAATATTTGCCCCTCACGGAGCTGGATTGGCAAACTTGATTTTCTGCTCTAGAAAGCCTCTGGTCATAGAGCTTTTCAACACAAAATACCTGCATTGGTGTTTCTGGCGGTTGGCCGCATTGGTTGGTGCAAGATATTTGCCAATAGCCCTTCCTCGCATGGAGCTTGTTGAGCATAGCCTTGCTGCTGGCAACCTGGATATTAATGTTAGTAACCCAGCTGAGCTAATCTCGTTATATCAGAGCCTAAGGGCTAATCTCTAAGCCGATTCCATCAAGCTAGTCACAGGTGATGAACCTCCTCTATACCCTCACTGCCTATCCGCCCTACATTGGCGGTGCACAACTGCATCAACATTTGCTGGCCCAACACTTAAAAAGTCACCATCAAATTCAGGTTTTTAGCCATTGGGATCACAACCGCACAGATTGGTTATTGGGTACGACACTACGAGCACCTAGCCAAAGTTGTTCCTATACCATTGATGAGATTCCTGTGCATCGGTTGGGTCTGTCATGGCGAGAAAAGCTTCGGATGGCTCCTTGGTTACCGCTGTACTATCCTTGGATGAGTGTAGCTCTCCCAGCGATCGCCCAACCGCTCATTCAGCATTTGCAACCTTTTGCACAGGCAGCCACTCTTATTCATAATGTGCGTATTGGTCGAGAGGGCTTGAGTTATGCGTCTTGGCACGTTGCCCAACAACGTCAGATTCCTTTTGTCTTGACCCCAGTTCACCATCCTCGTTGGGTAGGCTGGCGCTATCAGCAATATATTCAGCTTTACCGACTTGCAGATGCTGTGATTACTCTGACAGAAGCAGAAAAACAGATCATCATCAGGTTGGGAGTTCGGGAAGAGCGAATTGCAGTAACTGGTATGGGGCCTGTTCTTGCGCCTCAAGCTGATGCCCTTGCATTCCTTAAAACGCATCAAATTATGGGTCCGATGGTTTTATTTCTGGGGCAGCATTACCGCTACAAGGGGTACCAACAAGTTTTACAAGCAGCTCACTTAGTTTGGCAAAAGGTTCCTGACGCTCATTTTGTCTTTATTGGGCCAGCAGTTAAGCAATCAGAGCGTGATTTTCAAAATCGTGACCCTCGAATTCATCGTTTAGGCAAAGTAGATCTACAAGAGAAAACCAATGCTTTAGCGGCTTGTACCTTGTTGTGCGTACCCTCAAGCCAGGAAAGTTTTGGGGGTGTTTACACTGAAGCCTGGCGCTTTGCTAAACCCGTGATTGGCTGTTCTATTCCTGCTGTAGCTGAGGTGATTGAAGACGGAGTGAATGGTTATTTAGCGGAGCAAGACCCTAGCCAGATTGCTAGCCGAATCTGTGATTTACTTTGCAACCCTGCTACTGCTGAGGAGATGGGTTTAGTAGGGCAACGTAAGGTAGAAGCCCGCTATACTTGGCCAAAAATTGCAGCTCTAACCGAACGAATTTACGAACAAGCCCTAAATGGTTTAGAAGTTGGGCATGATTAATGAGATAGGACTCTTGTAAGGTCAGTGCTCCCCAAACTTTCCCAGCAGTTTATTTTAGGTAGTCGTGTTGATGCTACAAGTTATGAGGATGCTTGCGATCGCATCCAAGCTTGGGCCGAAGCTCGAAACTCCTGCTACGTCGTCGCCGCTAATGTTCATGTAGTGATGACAGCTTATTGGAAGCGACAGTACCGAGAAATCATTAATCAAGCTGCTCTAGTAACTCCAGATGGAATGCCGTTAGTCTGGGCTTTGAGATTGCTGGGGTTGAAAGGCCAAAGCAGAGTTTATGGACCGGATTTAATGCTGGCTTGGTGCGATCGCGCCACTCACTTAGAGATGCCTATCTATTTATATGGCGGTACTGAGTCAATGCTGGAGAAGTTGCGGCACAATCTGACTCAGCAATTTCCGAGTTTGGCGATCGTAGGTACTTATGCACCACCCTTCCGCCCCCTCACCTTAGAGGAAGAGCTAGCAGATGTTCAGCGAATTAATGACTCTGGAGCCTTGGTCGTTTTTATGGGCTTGGGCTGTCCTAAGCAGGAGGAATGGATGGCTCGTCAACGAGACAAAGTTACTGCTGTAATGATTGGTGTGGGTGCAGCTTTTAGTTTTCATAGTGGAGAAGTGGCTCAGGCACCGCGCTGGATGATGAAAGTAGGCTTGGAGTGGCTATACCGATTTTCCCAAGAACCAGGACGTTTGTGGCAGCGTTACTGCATCAATAATCCCGCATTTGTCATCCTGTTTGGTTGGCAATTGTTACAACACTGGCTACATCCAAACAATTAAATGCCTTGAACTAACGGTTGCCATCTTTCGTCCCTTGCCGAAACAGGTTCTTACAGGACTTGGAACGTTAGCACATCAACACAGCCCTGCAAGCCAATAATTTCATAGAAACTGGTGCGAGGTCGAGGCTCCAAAGTTCTTATTCCATAGGGGTTCCCAAATAACCTTCCAAGTCCTGTTCTTAAACTTTTGCAAAAAATTTCAAGAATTTCAATTACTTGGGTAAACTCTCAAGACAAAGGCTTGTAGTTTAATCAGTTAAAAAATCATATGCCTGAGTCACCAGAACTTGCTCAATTATTAAAGTTGACCTCCTCCGAGAACTATGTTTCTAGAGAAGAGTTCTTTAAATTAATAGATTATTTACTGCTCAGTCAGCTGAA